>NZ_JAEEAP010000399.1 GCF_016103465.1 Streptomyces sabulosicollis | reverse complement strand
TGGTATCCGCAGCCGCCCGCCCAGCCCCCGGCACGGCCCGGCTACGGCTATCCGCCCCCGCAGCAGCCGCAACCGCCGCAGCCGGGGTACGGCTATCCGCAGCCGCCCGCGTACGGCTATCCGCAGCAGGTGCAGCCGACGGGGCCGGTGCCGCCGCCCCCGCCGCCGGTCCCCGCCCAGGTGCCGGACCCCCATTTCGTCCTGCCACCGCAGGGACCGCAGTTCCAGAACCGGTGAGTTCCGGAACCGGCGGGAACGGGGGCCGCGGGACGGGCCGGGGTCACACCTTGGACTTGTAGCCCCGGCCCCACTGGAGGCCCCAGCCGTACAGCCGGTCCAGCTCCGCCTGGAAGCCGTAGACGTACTTCACCTCGCGGCGGACCATCATCTCGCCCTTGACGTTCTCGATCAGCACCACGGCGCAGGAGCGCGCCTGCGGTGCGCGCTCGTCGAGCGCGATCTCCACCCGCGGCCCATTGCTCGGATAGAGCGTGACCAGGCCGTGGGTGCGGTCGAAGGCGGGGGTGCCGTCATAGATGTAGACGAAGACGAGCAGGCGCTTGATGTCGTCCTTGTGGTCCATGTTGACGTAGACCGTCTCACCGGTTCCGGAGCCGAACCGGTCGTCGCCGCTGAGCTTGACGTACGGCGGCTCGTTGAGATTGCCGAAGAACTCGCCCAGCGGCTGCACCACGCCCTTGGAGCCGCTCTTCAGCTCGTACATCACCGCGAGGTCGAGGTCGACATTGACCATCGCGGGCCCCTGGGCCTGCACCGGCTCGGGCTTGAACATCCGCAGCGGGTGGCGCAGCGAGCCGCGCCCCGCCCTGCTGTTGAAGTCCGAGGTGCGCATCTGCCAGGAGAGGTTGATCCGCAGATTGCCGGTGGCGGCCCCCTGCTTGGTCAGCGAGATCGACGCATGCCGCTTGGTCAGCTCGACCACACCGGACGCGTCACCGCTGTCGAACTGGCGCCATGCGGACCGTCCCCAGTTGTTCCAGAACGCCATGGTGCGCACCCCCACCCTTCGTCGCTCGCCGCCTCCAAGCCGCCCCGGAAGCCGCCCGGGAGGCCGCCCAACACGCTGCCGTGAAGCCGTACAACCGCTCAACCGCCGCGGGGCGGCCGGGAGGTCGGAAGACCTTCGGCCGCCCCGCTCAGAGCGTTCCTCAAACGCCGCCGCGTCACACTCCCGGCGGTCAGACTCCGGAGGTGACTTCCGTCTTGGCCTCCGAGTCCTCCCCGGCGGCCGCCTCCCGGCGGTTGCGCACCACCGAGGACCAGTACGAGGCGGCGATCAGCACCACGCCCACCAGGCCGGTGATGACCTCGTTGATCTCGTACTTGATCGTGACCAGCAGGATCACGGCGAGCGCGCCGATCGCGTAGTGCGCTCCGTGCTCCAGGTAGACGTAGTCGTCCAGGGTGCCCCTGCGGACCAGGAAGACGGTCAGCGACCGGATGTACATGGCGCCGATGCCCAGACCCAGCGCCATCTCGAAGATGTCGTTGGTGATCGCGAAGGCGCCGATGACCCCGTCGAAGGAGAAGGACGCGTCGATGACCTCGAGGTAGAGGAAGAGGAAGAACGCGGCCTTGCCGGCCAGACCCACCACGGAGGCGCCGCTGGAGCCCCGGCCGCCGCCGTTGAGCTGGACCTTCGCGCCCTCGCCCGCCTTGTCCCCGGCCTCGTCGGCCTCGTCGTCGCCGTCTTCGTCCTCCTCCTCTTCGAGCTTGTCCTCGAAGTAGCCGGAGATCCCGCCGACGATCAGATACGTGAGCAGACCGGCGACGCCGGACAACAGGACGGTGGCGCTCTTGTCACCGCCGCCATGGGCCACGTCGGTGGCCACGGTGGTGGCGGCGATCAGCAGCCCGACCAGGGCGACGACGATCGAGAACGTGTCCAGCTTGCCCAGCTTGGCGAGCGGCTTCTCCAGCCACCCCAGCCACTTGATGTCCCGCTCCTCGAAGATGAAGTCGAGGAAGATCATCAGCAGGAAGATCCCGCCGAAGGCCGCGATCGCCGGATGCGCCGCCGTGACCAGGTGCTCGTACTGGTTCTTGTCGTTGATCGCCAGATCGACGGCCTCGATGGGGCTCATCTTGGCCGTGACGGCGACGATGATCACCGGGAAGACCAGCCGCATGCCGAAGACGGCGATCAGGATGCCGACGGTCAGGAAGATCTTCTGCCAGAAGGCGTTCATCTTGCGCAGGATGCCCGCGTTGATGACCGCGTTGTCGAATGAGAGCGAGATCTCCAGGATCGAGAGGATCCCGACGATGGCGAGCCCCTGCCACCCCCAGAGGACGCCGGCCAGGGCCAGACCGATCGCCGTGATGGCGAACGACCAACCAAAGGTTTTCAGGAGCACTGCCTACCCAATCCTTCGTCGTAAGGTCTCCCCCGCGCGCTATACGCGGCTTTACGAAACGTTGACTCCGAAGTCTAGAGCGATGCCTCGCAGACCCGACGCGTACCCCTGCCCCACGGCCCTGAACTTCCATTCGCCGCCGTAGCGATAGACCTCGCCGAAGATCATCGCGGTCTCGCCCGAGGCGTCCTCGGAGAGGTCGTAGCGGGCCAGCTCCTGGCCGTCCGCCTGGTTCACCACCCGGATGAAGGCGTTGCTGACCTGGCCGAACGTCTGGCGCCTGGCCTCGGCCTCATGGATGGAGACCGGAAAGACGATCTTGTCGACCTCGGCCGGGACCTTGGTCAGATCGATCAGCAGGGACTCGTCGTCACCCTCGCCCTCGCCGGTGAGGTTGTCGCCGGTGTGCTCGACGGAGCCCTCGGGGCTCTTGAGGTTGTTGTAGAAGACGAAGAACTCATCGCCGAGCACCCGCCCCGACCGGCACAGCAGCGCGCTGGCGTCGAGGTCGAACGGCGCTCCGGTGGTGGAGCGCGCGTCCCAGCCCAGGCCGATGAGCACCTGCGTGAGATTCGGAGCGGCTTTGGAGAGGGAGACATTGCCCCCCTTGGCGAGTGTGACGCCCATGATGCTGTTTCCTCCCCGGGGTGTTGCGTGGGTGATGCGCGTCCGGCGCCGCACCCCTGCCACTGGGGCGCGGGGTGCGGCGCCGGAATGACGGCCCTGTCGACGGCTTCAGCGGCCTTCGACGGCCCGCCCGGACGGTGCTCAGACGTTGACGCCGAAGTCCTGCGCGATGCCGCGCAGCCCCGAGGCGTACCCCTGGCCGATGGCGCGGAACTTCCACTCCGCCCCGTTCCGGTACAGCTCGCCGAAGACCATGGCGGTCTCGGTGGAGGCGTCCTCGGAGAGGTCGTAGCGGGCGAGCTCATTGCCGTCGGCCTGGTTCACCACGCGGATGAACGCGTTGCGCACCTGGCCGAAGCTCTGCTGGCGGGTCTCGGCGTCGTAGATCGACACCGGGAAGACGATCTTGGCGACATCGGCGGGCACGGCCGCCAGGTTCACCTTGATCTGCTCGTCGTCGCCCTCGCCCTCACCGGTGAGGTTGTCACCGGTGTGCTCCACGGAGCCGTCGGGGCTCTTGAGGTTGTTGAAGAAGACGAAGTTCTGGTCGTTGCCGACCTTGCCCTCGGCGTTGGTCAGCAGGGCGCTGGCGTCGAGGTCGAAGTCCGTGCCCGTGGTGGTGCGGGCGTCCCAGCCGAGACCCACGACGACCGCGGTCAGGTTCGGGGCTTCCTTGGTCAGCGAGACGTTGCCGCCCTTGCTGAGGCTGACTCCCACGAGTCCTCCCAAAAAAGGTTCGTCAGGAGCACTGCGTGCCCCTTCATCAAAGGTTTCCCATCAGGATCAACGCGTCGATCCTAGTGAGCGGTTCCCGGCCGCTACAGGGTTTCGAGCGCCTCGGCTACAGGGTTTCCAGGGCCTTGACGTAGTCGTTCAGGTCGCGGGCGTCGGGCAGGCCGTTGACGACCGTCCAGCGCACCACGCCCTCCTTGTCGATCACGAAGGTGCCGCGCACCGCGCAGCCCTTGTCCTCGTCGAAGACGCCGTAGGCGCGGCTGGTCTCGCCGTGCGGCCAGAAGTCCGACAGCAGGGGGTACTCGAGGCCCTCCTGCTCGGCGAAGACCCGCAGGCTGAAGGGCGAGTCATTGGACACCGCCAGCAGCTGGACGTCGTCGTTGACGAACGTCGGCAGCTCGTCGCGGAGCGCGCACAGCTCGCCGGTGCAGACGCCGGTGAAGGCGAACGGGTAGAAGAGCAGTACGACGTTCTTCTCGCCCCGGAAGTCGGAGAGCCTGACCGACTCTCCGTGCTGGTTCTTCAGCTGGAAGTCAGGGGCCTTCGCGCCGACCTCTATCGCCATGGGAGCCATCCCTTCGCTCACGTCCGGAAGATCCGGAAGATCATGTTCGAATTGATCAATGGTCGAATTGATCATGTGGTGCGGGCTCAGCCTACGCTCAGAGCCCCCCTCCGAAAGGGCACGGAGGGGGGCTCTGGAGTGTGGATTCGCCGGCCTTCAGCGCTTGCCGCTGCGAGCGGCTTTCGGCGTGACCAGACGGCTGCCCGTCCAGTCCTTGCCCGCGTTGAAGCTCTTGGTCTGGGACAGGCCGGCGGTGGTCGCCGCCTCATTGATGTCGCTCGGCTCGACATAGCCGTCACGGCCGGTCTTGGGCGTCAGCAGCCAGACCGGTGCGCCGTCGTCGATCATCTGGATGGCGTCCACCAGCGCGTCCGTCAGATCGCCGTCGTCCTCCCGGAACCACAGCACAACGGCGTCGGCCACATCGTCGTACTCCTCGTCGACGAGCTCCTGGCCGGTGATCTCCTCGATGGACTCGCGGAGCTCCTGGTCGACATCGTCGTCGTAGCCGATCTCCTGGACCACCTGTTCGGGCTGGAAACCCAGCCTCGCGGCAGGGTTGGTCCGCTCCTCCGCGTGGTCCGCGGTCGCGCTCACGGATTGCCTCCTGTCATCTTGCATTCACTCTTCGAGTCTGTGCGTCCCGCGCGCGTACGCGTGGGCTTGGGCGTAGTCCACACGGGCCGGGCGGATCGCGCAAGTACCCGGCCAGCGATCCCGCCCAAACGTTGACGTGTCGCCGCAACTCCCATCATGGAGGAACGGCACGCAACGGCGCGCGGCTGGCCGGATTGCCCGAAGATGTCCGGCTTACGTGTGTGTCTAGCCACCCTACGCCGCTCCCGTGCCGAACGGTCGTACGCAGACGACCCCGGCCGTGGGCGTAAGGTTGCGATTCGGCTGTCGCACATGAGACGGCCGCCGGAGCGCGCCCGTCTCACCCGGTGATGGTTACCACTGGGTAGAGGTGACGTATCCCGTACCCGAGGTACACGATGGAGAACGGCGCGACAGCAGCAGAGCACGAATCCATGTGCGTGCACAGCACGACCGAAAAGCGAAGGAATAGCGTGGCTTCCGGATCCGATCGCAACCCGATCATCATTGGCGGCCTTCCCAGCCAGGTCCCGGACTTCGATCCCGAAGAGACCCAGGAATGGCTCGACTCGCTCGACGCAGCCGTCGATGAGCGAGGCCGGGAACGTGCCCGCTACCTGATGCTTCGCCTGATCGAGCGCGCCCGCGAGAAGCGTGTCGCCGTGCCCGAGATGCGCAGCACGGACTACGTCAACACCATCGCCACCAAGGACGAGCCGTTCTTCCCCGGCAACGAGGAGATCGAGCGCAAGGTCCTCAACGCGACCCGCTGGAACGCGGCGGTGATGGTCTCCCGGGCGCAGCGTCCGGGCATCGGGGTCGGTGGCCACATCGCCACCTTCGCCTCGTCCGCCTCGCTGTACGACGTGGGCTTCAACCACTTCTTCCGCGGCAAGGACCACGACAGCGGCGACCAGATCTTCTTCCAGGGCCACGCCTCTCCCGGTATCTACGCCCGCGCCTTCCTGCTCGACCGGTTGAGCGAGGCCCATCTGGACGGATTCCGTCAGGAGAAGTCCAAGCTCGGTCACGCGCTGTCCAGCTACCCGCACCCTCGGTCGATGCCGGACTTCTGGGAGTTCCCGACCGTCTCGATGGGCCTCGGCCCGCTCGGTGCGATCTTCCAGGCGCGGATGAACCGCTATATGGAGGCGCGCGGCATCGCCGACACCTCCAACTCCCACGTCTGGGCGTTCCTGGGCGACGGTGAGATGGACGAGCCCGAGTCGCTCGGCCAGCTCTCCCTGGCCGCCCGTGAGGGCCTGGACAACCTGACCTTCGTGGTCAACTGCAACCTCCAGCGGCTCGACGGCCCGGTGCGCGGCAACGGCAAGATCATCCAGGAGCTGGAGTCGCAGTTCCGCGGCGCCGGCTGGAACGTGATCAAGCTGGTCTGGGACCGCACCTGGGACCCGCTGCTGGCCCAGGACCGCGACGGCATCCTGGTCAACAAGCTGAACACGACGCCGGACGGTCAGTTCCAGACGTACGCGACCGAGACCGGCGCCTACATCCGCGAGCACTTCTTCGGTGACGACCAGCGGCTGCGCAAGATGGTCGAGGGCATGACCGACGACCAGATCCTGCACCTGGGCCGCGGCGGTCACGACCACAAGAAGATCTACGCGGCGTACTCGGCGGCCAAGGCCCACAAGGGCCAGCCGACGGTGATCCTCGCGCAGACCGTCAAGGGCTGGACGCTCGGCCCGAACTTCGAGGGCCGCAACGCGACCCACCAGATGAAGAAGCTGACGGTCGACGACCTCAAGCGCTTCCGCGACCGGCTGCACCTGCCGATCCCGGACAAGGAGCTGGAGTCCGGCCTGCCGCCGTACTACCACCCGGGCCGGGACTCGGAGGAGATCCAGTACATGCACGACCGCCGCAAGGCGCTGGGCGGCTACGCGCCGACCCGCGTCGTGCGCGCCAAGCCGCTGCAGCTGCCGGGCGACAAGACCTACGCCACGCTGAAGAAGGGCACCGGACAGCAGCAGATCGCCACCACCATGGCGTTCGTCCGGCTGCTGAAGGACCTGATGCGGGACAAGGAGATCGGCAAGCGGTTCGTGCCGATCGCGCCCGACGAGTACCGCACCTTCGGTATGGACTCGCTCTTCCCCTCGGCGAAGATCTACTCGCCGCTGGGCCAGATGTACGAGTCGGTCGACCGTGAGCTGCTGCTGGCCTACAAGGAGTCGCCGACCGGTCAGATGCTGCACGACGGCATCTCCGAGGCGGGCTGTACGGCCTCGCTGATCGCGGCGGGCTCCGCGTACGCCACGCATGGCGAGCCGCTGATCCCGGTCTACGTCTTCTACTCGATGTTCGGCTTCCAGCGCACCGGTGACCAGTTCTGGCAGATGGCCGACCAGCTGGCGCGGGGCTTCGTCCTGGGCGCGACCGCCGGCCGTACGACCCTGACCGGTGAGGGCCTGCAGCACGCGGACGGCCACTCCCAGCTGCTGGCCTCGACCAACCCGGCGGTCGTCGCCTACGACCCGGCGTTCGGCTTCGAGATCGCCCATATCGTCCAGGACGGTCTGCGCCGGATGTACGGCGAGAACAGTGAGGACGTCTTCTACTACCTCACCGTCTACAACGAGCCGATCCAGCACCCGGCCGAGCCGGAGGACGTGGACCGCGAGGGCATCCTCAAGGGCCTCTACCGCTTCCGGCAGGGCGAGAAGGGCTCCGTACCGGCGCAGATCCTCGCCTCCGGTGTCGCGGTGCCGTGGGCCCTGGAGGCCCAGCGCATCCTCGCCGAGGACTGGAACGTCAAGGCGGACGTCTGGTCGGCCACGTCCTGGAACGAGCTGCGCCGGGACGCCGTCGAGGTGGAGGAGCACAATCTGCTCCACCCGGAGGAGGAGCAGCGCGTTCCGTACGTCACCCGGAAGCTGGCGGACACGGAGGGCCCGAAGGTGGCCGTCTCCGACTGGATGCGAGCGGTTCCCGACCAGATCGCGCGCTGGGTGCCCGGCACGTACCAGTCGCTGGGCGCGGACGGCTTCGGCTTCGCCGACACCCGCGGCGCGGCGCGGCGCTTCTTCCACATCGACGCCGAGTCGATCGTGCTCGGTGTCCTGACGGAGCTCGCCCGCGACGGGAAGATCGACCGCTCGGCCCTGAAGCAGGCGATCGACCGCTACCAGCTCCTGGACGTGGCCGCGGCCGACCCGGGCCCGGCAGGCGGCGACGCGTAGCCGTCTGCGACGGCGGAGACCCATGACCCGGTAACCGCCCACGACGACGACGGCCGAACGCGGGGCGGGCTGGACCTCCAGCCCGCCCCGCGTCGTCGTGTGCCCCCTGAAGAACGGGAGCACGACGCTCCCACCCC
>NZ_JAEEAP010000398.1 GCF_016103465.1 Streptomyces sabulosicollis | reverse complement strand
GGGACGATCTCCGCGAGGGTGCCGTCGAAGTCGAGTCCGACGACGGCACCGCCGGGCCGTTCGAGGAGGGCGGCGAGGCCCTCACGGCCGGCGGCGGTGGTGGGTACGGGGACGGGGTGACTTCCCATAGCGCTGCCCATGGCGGTGACCCTACCGGGCCCGGCCGCACGGCAGGCTCCCTCCGTGCGTCCGACCGGTGAACGGCCCGGCCGACACCCCCACCGCTGAACGGCCCGGCCGACACCCCCACCGCTGAACAGCCCGGCCGATGCCCCGCCGCTGAACAGCCCGGCCGTCCGGCGTCCGGTGCGCGTCAGCGGCGTTCGCGGCGCTCGTCCCTGATCCGGCGCAGCCGGTTGACGGTCACCGGGTCGTGCTCCAGGGCCCTGGGGTCGTCCAGCAGGGCGTTCAGCAGCTGGTAGTAGCGGGTCGGGGAGAGGCCCAACCGCTCCCGTATCGCCCGCTCCTTGGCGCCGGGGCCCGGCCAGCCGCGCCGCTCCACGGCGAGCACGGCCAGGTCGCGGTCGGACAGCCCGGCAGCCGGGCCCGGCTCGGGCTCCCGCTCCTGGTCCTGGTCCTCGGCCTGGCCCTCGCCCTGGTCGGCGGGGTCGTCGGAAGGGCCGGGGCCGGGCGTGTCCACTGTCATGCCCCCGCATTCTCCATGGCGTCGGCCTCCCGCTGGATCTGGCCCAGCACGCTCGCCGGGTCGCCGCCCTTGGCCACGGTCGAGCCGATCTTCTGCTTGATCAGCTTGCTGACCTCCGCCCAGGAGGTCTTGTCGGCCGGGTAGAACTCCGCGCTCTCCAGCTCGTCCAGGAACCGCCACAGCCGCTTGTACTCACGGTCGCCGAGCATCGTCTGCTCGACGGCGGTGGTCACCGGCAGCAGGTCGTACTCGGTGACGAAGTCCAGCACGTTGTTCTCGGTGTAGACGAAGTCGAGGAACTTCCCGATCTCCTTGCGGTGGCCGTTCTGTCTGAAGGCCATCAGCCAGTCGGCGACGCCCATCGTCGACGGGGACTTGCCCCTGCGGCCGGGCAGCGGCGCGGTGCCGTACGAGATGTCGTGGCCGGACGCCTGCTGCATCAGGGTCGGATGGCCGTTGAGCATCCCGACCTCGCCGCGGGCGAAGGCGTCGAAGGCGTCCTGGCGGTTGGTGCGGGCCGGGGAGCCGGGGCCGGTGAGGCCCGCGCCGACCAGTTCGTCCCGCAGCCATTCGAAGGTCTCGATGTTCTCGTTGGAGTCGATGGTGTAGCTGCCGTTGGTGTCGGTGTAGCCGCCACCGCCGCTGAGCATCCACATCATGGTCTCGGCCTGGCACTCCTCGGGGCCGAGCGGCAGCCCGTACGGGATCTTCACCCCGCTGGCCTTGAGCCGGACGGCCGCCTCCTTGAGCTCGTCCCAGTCGGTGGGGGCGGAGGATATCCCGGCCCGGTCGAAGAGCTTCTTGTTGTAGAAGAGCAGCCGGGCGCTGGCCACGAACGGCACCCCGTACTGCACCCGGCGCACCTCGCCCGCATGGGCGATCGAGGTGATGAAACCGGCCTGGGTGGGGATGGAGAGCATCTCGTCGGCGCGGTAGAGCTTGCCCTGCGCGGCGTAGTCGGCGTACGCGCCGATCTGCGCGATGTCCGGGGCCTGACCGTTCTTGACCATCTCGGCCACGCGCCGGTCCACCTCGGTCCAGCTGTAGACCTTGACGTCGACCTTGAGGCCGCCGTTCTTGGCCTCGAAGGCCCGGGCCACCTTGTTCCAGTACTTCTGGGAGCTGTTGGCGGTGCTGTCGCCGTAGTCGGCCGCGACCACCTTCAAGGTGACATCACCGTCGGAGCCGGAGCCGTCGCTGCCACAGGCCGTGAGTCCGGGTGTCGTCGCCACCGCCGCGACACCCGCCGTCGTCAGACCCAAGAACCGTCGCCGCTGCACCGCTGTTTTCCCACCCTATGGCTTGTTTCATCCTCAAGGGTCCTCCCCCGAGGTCGAGCGAGTCTGCCTTGCAAACCTCCACAAGGTCTACACCATGGGCATATCGCTTCGGCATCAGGGCCCAATTGCCCAGGTGAGCGGGGTGCTACACACGCAAGTGGGATGTGTCACCCACTCACAAGCGGAAGGGCCGGTTCATGCCAACTCCCTCTACGGGCAACGGCGTGATCTCCTGACGAGAAGCGGCGAGTGGACTAGACCTCTCATGGTGGATCGCGCGAGACTGTTCCATGTGAATCACGTCATCGCCCTCGATGTGGGCGGCACCGGTATGAAGGCCGCCCTGATCGGGGCGGACACCACACTCCTCCACGAGGCCAGGAGGCCCACCGAGCGGGAGCGCGGACCCGAGGCGGTCGTGGCCGCGATCCTCGACTTCGCCGCCGAGCTGCGCGAGATCGGCGAGCGGCGGTTCGGCGGGCCCCCGCTGGCCGCGGGGGTCGGCGTGCCCGGGGTCCTGGACGAGGACCGCGGGGTGGCCGTCTTCGCCGCCAACCTCGGCTGGAGCGACGTCCCGCTGCGGACACTGCTCGCCGAGCGGCTGGGCGGGATCCCGGTCGCGCTCGGCCATGACGTCCGGATGGGCGGGCTGGCCGAGGGGCGCATAGGAGCGGGCGAGGGCGCCCGGCGCTTCCTGTTCGTCTCCGTCGGCACCGGCATCGCGGGCGCCATCGGCGTCGACGGGCGCATCGACCCCGGAGCACACGGCTCCTCCGGCGAGATCGGCCACATCGTCGTCCGGCGAGGCGGCGCCGCCTGCGGCTGCGGTCAGTCCGGCTGTCTGGAGACGCTCGCCTCGGCGGCCGCGGTGGGCCGCGCCTGGGCCGACGCCAGCGGCGATCCGGCCGCGGACGCCGCCGACTGCGCCAAGGCCGTCCGGTCCGGCGATCCCAGGGCCATGGCGGTGTGGGGGGAGATGGTGGGCGCGCTCGCCGACGGCCTGGTCACCGCCCTCACCCTGCTGGACCCCGGTGTGCTGATCGTCGGCGGTGGGCTGGCCGAGGCCGGGGAGACGCTGTTCGCGCCGCTGCGCACCGCGGTCGAGGAGCGGCTCACCTTCCAGCAGCTTCCCCGTATCGTCCCGGCGGCCCTCGGGGACACCGCCGGCTGCCTGGGCGCGGGTCTGCTCGCCTGGGACCGACTCTCCACGGAGGTAACCGCCTGATGGTCCAGCGAACGCATCTCACCGGCGCCCGGGTGGTCCTGCCGGACGGCGTGGTCGACAACGGGCGGGTGACGGTCGAGGGCACGCGCATCACGGCGGCGGGACCGGCGGCCGGACCGACGGCCGGACCCGTGGCGGGTTCCGCGTCCGACCGGCCCGCGCCCGGCCACGCGGATGCCGCACCCGGCCACGCGGATGCCGCACCCGGCGGCGGCGAGCGGGGGCTCGACCTGGCGGGCCACTGGATCGTCCCCGGCTTCGTGGACCTGCATGTGCACGGCGGCGGCGGTGCCTCGTTCTCGGCGGGCACCCCCGAGGAGGCCCTGACCGCCATCCGTACGCACCGGCGGCACGGCACCACCACCATGCTCGCCTCCACCGTCACCGGCGACCTGGACGACCTCGCCCGGCAGGCCGCCGCCCTCTCGGAGCTGGTGGAGCAGGGCGAGTTGGCGGGCATCCACTTCGAGGGCCCGTTCATCTCCCCCCACCGCTGCGGCGCCCACCAGCCCTCGCTGCTGCGCGCGCCCGACCCGGCGGACGTGCGGAAGCTGGTGGACGCGGCGCGCGGCACCGCGCGGATGATGACCCTCGCCCCCGAACTGCCGGGCGGGCTGGAGTCCGTACGGCTGCTGGCCGACAGCGGGGTCCTCGCGGCCGTCGGCCACACCGATTCGACGTACGAGGCGACGCTGGAGGCCATCGAGGCGGGCACGACCGTGGCGACCCACCTGTTCAACGCGATGCCGTCGCTGCTGCACCGCGCCCCCGGCCCGGTGGCCGCGCTGCTGGAGGACGAGCGGATCACCGTCGAGCTGATCAACGACGGCACCCATCTGCACCCCGCCGTCCTGGGGCTGGCGTTCCACCGGGCGGGCGCGGCCCGGGTCGCCTTCATCACCGACGCGATGGGCGCGGCGGGCATGAACGACGGCCGCTATCCGCTCGGCCCCATGGAGGTCGAGGTCAAGGACGGTGTCGCGCGGATCAGCGACGGGCCGACGGCCGGTTCCATCGCGGGCTCGACCCTCACCCTGGACCGGGCCTTCCGGCGTGCCGTCACGATCGACGGGCTCGGCGTCGAGGAGACCGTAAGGGCGCTGTCCGCCACCCCCGCCCGGGTGCTGGGCATCGCCGACCGGGTGGGCTCGCTCGAGGCGGGCAAGGACGCCGATCTCGTCGTGCTCGACGGCGACTTCCAGCTGCGGGGCGTGATGCGCCGGGGCGCTTGGGTGGTCCATCCCGAACTGCGGTGAAGTGCCCTGGTTTCAGGCGGTGATGACGGGGTGTTGACGAGTCCCGACACTGTCCGGAACGACGCGGAGGTCTGGGCCGAAGCCACTCGTTTTGGCATGATCGCTCGGGCACGGGCACGGCTCGGGCACGAGCACGGCTCGGGCACGGCTCGGCACACAGTCGCATTCAGCACAGGAGTCTCCGTCCGGCGGGGGGACGGGAGAGGGGATGCCAGGGTGATCCTCACGGTCACGCTCAACACCGCCCTCGACGTCACCTACCGGGTGCCGGAACTGCGCCCGCACACCACCCACCGCGTCACCGAGGTCACCGAACGGCCCGGTGGCAAGGGCCTCAACGTGGCCCGGGTGCTGGCCGCGCTGGGCCATGACACCGTCGTCACCGGCTTCGTCGGCGGGGTCACCGGCGCGGTGCTGCGGCAGCTGCTCGCCGAGATCGCCACGCCCGGCGGCGGCCCCAGGGCCCCTCGTGGCACGATCACCGACGCGCTGGTCCCGATCGCCGGCACCACCCGGCGCACCATCGGCGTGGTGGACGCCGCCACGGGCGACACCACCCAGCTCAACGAGCCGGGCCCGGTCGTCACCACCCCCGAGTGGTCCACCTTCATGGACGGCTACGGCCGGCTGCTGCGCGAGGCGTCGGCGGTCGCCCTGTGCGGCAGCCTGCCGCCCGGAGTGCCCGTCGGTACGTACGCCCAGCTCATCCGGGAGGCGCACGCGGCCGGCGTGCCCACCCTGCTGGACACCAGCGGCGAACCGCTGCGCCGGGGCATCGCCGCCCGCCCCCATCTCGTCAAGCCCAACGCCGGGGAGCTCGCCGGGCTCACCGGCTCCACCGACCCGCTGCGCGCCGCGCGCGACGCCCGGCGGCGCGGGGCGCGTGCGGTGGCCGCCTCCATGGGCGCCGACGGCATGCTCGCGGTCACCGCCCACGGCGCCTGGCGCGCCACCCCGCCGCGCCGGCTGACGGGCAATCCGACGGGTGCCGGTGACGCGGCGGTCGCGGGGCTGCTCTCCGGGCTGGTCGAGGAGGCGCCGTGGCCGGACCGGCTGGCCCGCGCGGTGGCCCTGTCGGCGGCGGCCGTAAGGGCTCCGGTGGCCGGCGAGTTCGACCGTGCGGTCTACGACGAGGTGCTGGCGCGGGTCGAGGTGACGGAGCACCCGGCGGCGGCCTGAGCCCGCCGGGCCGCCGTCCCGGTCCTACGGGGTTTGTCCGGCGGATCACGCGGCGGAGGCTTCGCCCCTGGATCTCCGGGGTCTGGGGCGGAGCCCCAGTTGAAGAACGGGACGGGGAGGGGCACAGCCCGCCGCAGGCGTACGCGTACCGCCGAACATCCCCTAGCCCTTGGCCTTGGCGAGCCACATCTGGTCGATGTTGGCGTCGCACTTGTCGCCCGGGTCGCACGACACGGTGATCGTGTTGGTGCCCTTGTTGAGCTGGACGATCGACCAGGTCTCCGTCCAGCCCTTCTCGTAGTCGCCCTTGGGCGCGCCTGCGAAGTTCTTCATGTTGAGCGGCCGCGCCTCCTTCTTGCCGTTGATCGTCAGCGACATGCTCTGGTCCTCGCCCGGCACGCCGTAGGTGACGTACAGCCGGTAGGACTTCGCCTTGGCCACGTCCACGCTCCAGGTCGCGGAGGAGCCCGGGGTGTTCAGCCCGCCCACGTAGGTGCCGCCCGCGGCCTTGGCGCCCTTGATGTCGCTCGCCGGGGCCGCGCCGCCGGTCAGCTTCATCTTCGCGGCGTCCTCGGTGGGCAGCTTCTCCTCACCCGGGCCCTTGGAGGGCCCGGAGGGCTCGCTGGGCCGGACGCTGGAGCCCGCCGTGGGCCGGCCGGTCGGGTCGGCCTGGTCGTCCTTCTTGTCGTCACCGTTGGTGATCATGGCGACGCCGATGCCCACGATGACCACCGCGACCACGGCGATGGCGCCGATGAGCAGCCCCCTGTTGTTGGGGCCCCGGCCCCCTCCGCCATGGCCACCGCGCGGGGCGGCCGCACCGGGCTGGCGGGGGGCGCCGCCGGGCAGGGTCTCGGGGGCGGCGTAGTGGGCGTTCTGCCGGCCGTAGCCGCCCTGCTGGCCGTACCCCTGCGGCTGCTGGTTCGGGACCTGCTGGCCGTAGGTGCGCTCGCCCACCGCGCGGACCTGGTTGTAGGAGGTGCGGGGAACCCCCGGCTGGGCCGGGCCGGGGTAGCCATAGCCACCGGTGCGGGGGGCGGCACCCGGCTGGCCCGACTGACCGCCCTCGTTCCCTTGATCGCCCTCCGAGCGATACAGGTAGGCGAACGGGTCGTCGTTCTCCGGTGTGCCCGAGCCGTTGTTGCCGGCCGTCATCCCTCGTCACTCCCCTATGCATATGGCCATCGGCGCAGGATCAGAACGCGCCACGACAGCTCATATCAGGGTCGAGAGGGCCTCAACAGGGCGTGTGCTGTCCGGATGGCCAATATTCATGATCGGTTCACTGTCGGCGGCAGGGCCGCATCGGCGCAGCCTACCGCGACCGACCGCCCCCCTACCTCATCCGGCCCGGCGGCGCTCCTTGGAGCGGGACCGCTTCTCGATGTACATCCGCTGGTCAGCGGAGTGCAGCACCTCTTCGGCCGACATTCCGCAGCCCGCCCAGCCGATGCCGAAGCTGGCGCCGACCCGGACGGCCCGGCCGTCCACCCGGATGGGCGGGGTGATCGCGTTCCGCAGCCGCACCGCCAGGTCCGCCGCGTCGGCCCGGCCGAGGCCGTCGGCGAGGACGACGAACTCGTCACCGCCGAGCCGGGCGACCGTGTCCCCCTCCCGCACCCCGCTGGTCAGCCGGCGGGCGACCTCGATGAGCACGGCGTCGCCCGCGTGGTGCCCGAACCGGTCGTTGATGGACTTGAAGCCGTCGAGGTCGCAGAAGAGCACCGCGAGCCCCTTGTGGCCGTCGTCGATGTCGGAGTCCTCGTTGGGCGGGACGGTGTGCACATGGCCGTCGAACGGGGCGGTCTCGACCGGGGGCGGGGTGCCGAAGCACTCGAACTCGTCGAAGCCGTGCAGATGCCCCGCCGCGTCCACATAGACCCCTCCGGCGCCCGCGACACCCCCGTCGGGCGAGGCGGCCCCGTCCTCGTACCCCCCGCCCGGCCGGGGCGGGGTGGCGCACAGCCGGGCGGCGAGCCGGGCGCGCAGCTCGGCGCTGTTGGGCAGTCCGGTCAGGGAGTCATGGCTGGCGCGGTGGGCGAGCTGGAGCTCATGGCGCTTGCGCTCCTCGATGTCCTCGACATGGGTGAGCAGGAAGCGCGGGCCGTCGGCGGCGTCGGCCACCACCGAGTTCCGCAGCGAGACCCAGACGTACGAACCGTCGCGGCGGGCCAGGCGCAGCTCGGCGCGGCCGCCCTCGGCGGAGGTGCGCAGCAGGGTGCCGATGTCCTCGGGGTGGACCAGGTCGGAGAAGGAGAAGCGGCGCATCGCGGAGGCCGGGCGGCCCAGCAGCCGGCACAGGGCGTCGTTGGTGCGCAGCAGCCGGCCGTGCTGATCGCCGCCCATCTCGGCGATGGCCATGCCGCTGGGCGCGTACTCGAACGCCTGCCGGAAGGACTCCTCGCTGGCGCGCAGCGCCTGCTGCTCGCGCTCCAGGCGCAGCAGGGCGCGCTGCATGTTGCCGCGCAGCCGGGCGTTGCCGATCGCGACGGCGGCGTGGAAGGCGTACATCTGGAGGGCCTCGCGGCCCCAGGCACCTGTCTCTTATACCCATCTCCGAGCCCACGAGACACTCGCTAAGCTCGTATGCCGTCCTCTGCTTGAAAAAAAAAAAAAATCAATTAAAAGATCAAAAGAATGACTGCACTAATAAAATAACTAAAAATGTATCTTCTTACTTCATATCTTTTAGCTAGTACTTAGTTAAAAATTTGTTTCCTAAGATCAAGAC
>NZ_JAEEAP010000397.1 GCF_016103465.1 Streptomyces sabulosicollis | reverse complement strand
GTCTCCGGGGAGGGGCGGGCTCACGCCTCCGGCGCCTCCGAGGTGCGGCGGGACGGTGTGGGGCGCAGCCTGGGACATATGACCGAATCCCAGGCCCCGCGCATCCACCGGCCTCCGATCGTGGTGCTCGGCGTCCAGCAGAACGATCCCCCGTTCCGTCTGGTCGAGATCGGCGGTGAGCTGGCGGGGAAGGCGCACTCGGTCCTGGACGTCATCGAGATCGCGCGGGAGGTCGGCCTGGACGACGTCGATCTGGACGATCCGGATGTGGTCCGGTGGGTGGGCGGCGACAAGTTCACCTGGACGTCGTTCTGGCCCCCGAACCGGCCGCACCGCGAACACCGGCGGTAGCCGGCCTTCGCCGTCAACCCAACGTTGACGCCCTGGCTCATGTCAACCTATGGTTGACGCATGACGAAACCAGTCGGACTCACCCATCCCGTGCGCCTCGACGATCTGATCGAGGCCATCAAGAAGGTCCACCCCGACGCCCTCGACCAGCTCACCGACGCGGTGATCGCCGCCGAGCACCTCGGCGAGGTGGCCGACCACCTCATCGGCCACTTCGTGGACCAGGCCCGCCGCTCCGGCGCCTCCTGGACCGACATCGGCAAGAGCATGGGGGTGACACGGCAGGCGGCCCAGAAGCGCTTCGTCCCCAAGGCGCCCGGTGAGCCGTCGGACCTCGACCCGAGCCAGGGCTTCGGCCGCTACACCCCGCGGGCGCGGAACGCCGTGGTGGCGGCGTCGAACGAGGCCCGCGCGGCCTCCAACGACGAGGTCCGCCCCGAGCACCTGGCCCTGGGGCTGCTCCACGAGCCGGAGGGCCTCGCCGCGAAGGCGATCCTCGCCCAGGGTGTCCTGCTCGACACCGTCCGCCAGGCGGCCACCGACGCCCTCCCCCCGGCCGCCGAGGAGGTGCCCGAGCTCATCCCGTACGACGCGGGCGCCCGCAAGGTACTGGAGCTGACCTTCCGCGAGGCCCTGCGGCTGGGCCACAACTACATCGGCACCGAGCACATCCTCCTCGCCCTGCTGGAACACGAGGACGGCGCGGGCCCGTTGACCGGTCTCGGGATCGACAAGGCCGCCGCCGCGGGGTCCATCGCCCAGGCGCTGACCCGCATCGCCGAGGCCGTCAAGGACGAGGGGACGGCATAGCCGAGGGCCGGAACAGCCGTGCGGTGCCGGTCAGGCCGAGGACTCGCCTGACCGTGCGGCTCGGGGAGCGGACGGTCACCGTCTTGCCGTGCGCGAGCGCCTCCCGGCGGAAGCTCAGCAGCGCGTTGAGCGCCGAGCAGTCCCAGAACCTCACCGCGCTCAGGTCCACGTCAACGCCCTCGGCGGAATCGCGGAGGGCGCTGCGCAGGACGGCGGACATGACGGGGGCGGTCTCGTAGTCCACCTCGCCGTTGACCGTGACGACCTTCCGGGGCCCCTCCGAGTAGCTGTCGGTGAGCAGGATGGACGAGAGGCTCGGCGGCGTCGGGCCCGCTGCTGTCCCCAGCGCCGCGCTGATCAGGGGCCTGTACGGCGAGCGGTGTCCAGGCTCGGGCACGGAGACGTCTCGTGCGTGCACCTGTCTGCCTCCCCTCAAGATCGCCACGCTGGCGTCACACGACTCGCTATACACGAAGTCGGATTCATGTTTCCAGATGCGCTATTGTTTCGGCAATATCATGAGGCCATGGGAGGAGTAACTGAACCGCACACCGGATGGACGTTCTTGACCAACCACGCTCGCGTGCTGGCCGCGATCGCCGATGATCCGAACGTGCGGATCCGCGACATCGCCGCGCACTGCAGGCTGACCGAGCGTGCCGTCCAAAAGATCATCGGAGACCTGGAGCAGGACGGATATCTGTCCCACACCCGTGAGGGGCGTACGAACACGTACCGCATCGAGCCGGGGAAGGTCCTTCGCCACCCGGCCGAGGCCGGGCTTCCCGTGGCCTCGCTCCTCTCCCTGCTCGTCGAGGACGAGGACCGGCGCAAACACGTCGACGGCGCCCTCGGCGACGGGAGCCCGGCGGCGGATGAGGCTCCCGCCCAACCGGCCTCCGACTCCCGGGCCCCTCGACGCTCTGAGGCGCGTCCCTGACTCGGACGCAGGAGGCCGAGGCCATCGACTCCGGCTATATCGACTCCGGCTATGCGGCTCAGGCGACGGCCATCGCCCGTCGCGACCTGTTCTACGCTTCCCTGGCCCACGCCCGGACAGCGCTCGCCCACTCCAGTCTGGGCGACCGACAGGCCGCCTTGCGCTCCTTCGGCTGCGCCCAAGAGGCCCTGGGCAAGGCGTCCCCGGGCGATCCCGGATCCGTCAGACGCTGATCGACGTGCACGCCGCCGCGTATGCGGATGCCATGGGCGACGAGTTCAACCAGCGCTTCCCCTGGTTCGTGGACCACTGGGGCGGCCACCCGGAGTTCTCCTGCGTGATCGCGTTCGAGGCCCCTGTACGAGTCCCTGGCGTTGATCGCCCGCGCGCTCCGTGTCGAGATCGTTTCCCTGTTCAGTTAGGCGCTGCCAGTGTCTGCGACTACTTGCGCGCGCGTGTTACCGGCGTTGCCCCAGAGGTAAGACATCAGCGGTCGGTCCGAGGCCCCGCCCGCGCGCCGCAGGGGCGACGCACGGACGGGACGGGACTCAGCGAGGCAGCGGGCCAGCGGTCCCGGATTCAGGAACGATGAACCCCCGGACCGGCCTGGTCTCGGGAGGATCCTGCCGGGAGGCTTTCGCCTGGGCCTGCCGCATGGCCTTCACCAGGTCCGCATACTTCGGGTTGATCCACTCCATCAGATGCCTCCTCCTTCCGGCCCGCAGCCTACGCGTCAGCTGGTGGGCTTGGGCTTCGGCTGGACGACGATCGGGCCCCCGTCGTCCGAGTGCTGGCACTTCGCCGCCACGGCGACGAGCGGCTTGTCCGGCGCCGTCCACAGCTCCTCGTCGGGGGTGAATCCCGCCTCGCGCATCATCGCCTGAGTGCGCGTGAGGATCGCCGGGTCGTAGTTCTCCGGGTCGTACCCGGGGGTGTGCTCGACGTAGTTCCCGCGCCGCGCGCACAGGGCCTTGTACAGGCGGGTGTGGAGGATGAGCGCATGCCAGCCCTCATCGACGACCCGTGACGGTGCCATTGCCGCCTGCGGGAACTCCGCAGCGGTGAGCACGTACTTGGCCGCCTCATCGACGATGTGGCCCGCTATCTCGGCCGTCATGTCGGGGTTGGCGTCCATGACGGTCTGGACGACGCCTTGCCGCTGTGTGTCGTCCAGTAATGCCGTACGTTCGGCCATGTGCCTGCCTCTCTCAGTCGGGTGGTGCACGGTCCTCGTCCCGGTCGCTGGCCGTCCAAGCGCGCCCGGGGCGGGGGCTTCTCTGTGTGGGGACTCCGGCCCGCGCGATCCTCATCTCGGGGGCCGGAGTCCCTGCCCTGCGGCGGGCGGCCGCGCCTGGCTATGCCGGCCGCGGGGTGTCTGGATGGGTGGGCCGCTGACGCCGTCGTCCGGTACGGGGGCCCGGAACACCAGCGACCCACCCGGCTTATGGGTCCGGCGTGTCCGCGATGCAGAGCCAGATCGCCAGCACCAGCAGCGCGGGAACCACGGCGAGCAGGAGGCCCAGCCGGGCGCGCGGTAGGCGAGCAGTCCGGCCCTCACGGCGGTGGAGTGTCGACGGTGCCTCATCCCTGGCCACCACCCTGCTGAGCCGCGCCAGCGCAGAGCGGTCGGCACACGTACAGTTCGACGTCTTCTTTGGTGACGTCTCCGCAGGTCCACTCGACCGTGCCGAGCAGCTGGTCGGCGTACAGCCGCTGTCCGCATAGGGCGCAGTTCCAGCCGCGCAGTTGGGGCCCGGTCAGGGTTTCGGGGTCCGGCAGCAGTACGCCCGGGAGCAGCGACTCCTGGCAGGTCGTCATCGGGGCCGCCGCCCCTCGTGCTCGGTCGCGGCCGCGCTGGTGAGGGTCCGCGGTCGACGCTTCGAGTAGAGCGGCGCGTGTGGCGGACAGGAATAGGTGACCTTGCCGACGTCGCTGCGGCCATCCTCCACGTCGACCGGGATGGGCTCATCGGTGGGCAGCTTGCAGCGGTAGCAGAGTTGACGGCCCTCGGGCCTGCGCCCGTACTCGGCACGGTCGGCCTCGGCCAGCGCCCCCCACAACGTCCCCGCGTCCGTCAGGTAATGGTCGGCCGAGAGCGGTACCCGCCAGTGGGTCTTGGGGCCCCTCGTCCAGGAGGCCGGGGGCACGCCGAGATAGGTGCTCTCGTCGGCGAGCTCGGTGAGGACGCGGACCTGTCGCAGGTGCCAGCTCGTGGCGGAGCCTACTTCGACGAACCAGTACAGGGTGCCGTACTTGTCCTGGATGACCGCGCCGGTGGCGTTACCGAGCAGCCCGAGGGCGCGCTCGCCGACGAGGGGCGCGGCGCGGACGGCGTCCCACCATTTGCCCGCGGGTAACGCCTCGACGTCCACAGCAGGCGGTGGTGTCCACGGCAGGGTTCTGGTTGTCATACCGCGCCTGCCGGAGACGCGCCGAGGAGAAAGGCCAGGCGAAGAGCGGTACCGCTCTCGTCACCCCGCTCGCCGAGCTCATATCCCCAGGTGGTGACGTAGCGTCCCCCCCTGGCTGGCAATCTCCTCCGCCAGGTTGGCGTTGAGCGGATTCGCCACACACAGCTGGGCGCCCTTCGCCACTATCGACAGTCCGTAGGCTTTCAGCCGATCGGCGAGGTCGCGGTAACCGGATGCGTCCATGCATCGATGTCATCGCACCGGCAGTCGTGAGGGGATATGACAACCTATGACACGGAGTGGATCATGACTCGGGCGGTGGCCATCACCGGCACTCGGTCGACAGCACATCGAGCTCTTGATCTGCGTGCGCAGCCGCCGCACGTCCGTCGCCAAGGTGGTGACTGCGGCGCCGCGCCGGTCGGCCTCGGCACGCAGCTGCTCCGCGCGCTGCGATTCAGGATCGATGAGGAGACCACCGTCAGAGGACGGAGACGGGGCACCTCGGACATGGCGACCTCCTCGTCGCCGAACTTCTCGGTCTGCCATTCGCCGTCTTGGCGTCACTTCACTTGGAAGGTGCTGGTGCCGTCCTTCTTGGGGCGTTCCGTGATGCTCGCCATGACGGGACCGTAAGGCCAGCTCGGGGGGTCTGTGTTCCCATCGTGTTCCCATAATCTCGGGGATGACGAAGGGCCGACCTGCTTTCGCAGATCGGCCCTTGATCATTAAGGGTGAGTAACGGGACTCGAACCCGCGACATCCTGGACCACAACCAGGTGCTCTACCAGCTGAGCTATACCCACCATGACCGGCGCTTTCCGCACCGGCCGAGAAAAAGTGTACAGGGTCCCAAGGGGTGCTCGCTCCCGGCTTTCGGGGAGTCGGGAGCGAGCACCGGGATGGCGGGCAGGGTCAGGCGTGCCGGGCGGGCAGGACGTGCTTGGTCGCGATGGTCTTCGCCGTGTCCGAGTCCGGTCCGGGAGCGGGAACGAAGATCGCTTCCCGGTAGTAGCGCAGCTCGGCGATGGACTCGTGGATGTCCGCGAGCGCGCGGTGGTTGCCGTTCTTCTTGGGGCTGTTGAAGTAGGCCCGCGGGTACCAGCGGCGGGCCAGCTCCTTGATCGAGGAGACGTCGACGATCCGGTAGTGGAGGTAGCTCTCGAGCGTCGGCATGTCCCGCAGGAGGAAGCCCCGGTCGGTGCCGACCGAGTTTCCGCACAGCGGGGCCTTGCCGGCCTCGGGGACGTGCTCGCGGATGTAGGCCAGGACCTGGTCCTGGGCGTCCTCGAGCGTGGTCCCGCCCTCGAGCTCGGCGAGCAGGCCGGAGGTGGTGTGCATCTCGCGCACCACCTCGACCATGGTGACCAGCGCTTCCGCGGGGGGCCGGACAACGATGTCCACTCCGTCGCCCAGGATGTTCAGCTCGGAGTCCGTGACCAGCGCGGCCACCTCGATAAGCGCGTCGTTCGCCAGCGAGAGCCCGGTCATCTCGCAGTCGATCCACACCATGCGATCGTTCATACGTCTCACCCTACGGGGCGTTCTCGCTGGCCGGGCAGGGACGGACGGCCCGGAGCGCGGCCCGCGGCCTGTTCGGGCAGGCGTGGGGCGTAGGCGTCCGACTCCGGTTTGCCAGGGTCCGGATGCGGAGCGTGGTGGTGGTGCGGTGGGTGCCCCGCGTGGCCGGTGGCGGCGCCCGGCGCGCCCGGCCGCCGCAGCGGCAGGGAGTGGTCGCCCGTGCGCGGTTCGATCACCTCGGCGCGGTCGGCCCGCTCCAGCCGCTCCAGGCGGTCCGGCCGGTCCGTGCGCTCCACGGGCCCGCCCTGGGGCCTGCGGGCGCGGTACGCGGCCCGGTAGGCGGCCGGGGAGGACCCCAGCTGCCGCCGGAAGTGTCCGCGCAGCGCGACCGGCGAGCGGAAGCCACAGCGTCCCGCGACCTCGTCGACCGAGTAGTCGGAGGTCTCCAGGAGCCGCTGCGCCTGCAGCACCCGCTGGGTGATCAGCCACTGCAGTGGAGCGCTCCCAGTGAGCGAGCGGAACCTGCGGTCGAAGGTCCTGCGGCTCATGTAGGCGCGGGCGGCCAGGGCCTCGACGTCGAACTGCTCGTGCAGGTGCTCGAGCGCCCACGCCACGACCTCCGCGAGCGGGTCCGCCCCGATCTCCTCTGGTAACGACCTGTCCAGATAGCGCTCCTGCCCTCCGCTGCGGCGGGGCGGGACGACCAGGCGCCTGGCGAGGGCGCCGGCGGCGTCCGCGCCGTGGTCGGTGCGCACGATGTGCAGGCACAGGTCGATCCCGGCGGCGGTGCCCGCCGAGGTCAGTACGTCGCCGTCGTCCACGAAGAGCTCGCGGGGGTCCACATGGACCGACGGGTAGCGCTTGGCGAGCGTCGGCGCGTACATCCAGTGGGTGGTCGCCGGGCGGCCGTCCAGCAGCCCGGCGGCGGCCAGTACGAAGGCCCCGGTGCACAGGCCCACGATCCGCGCGCCCTCCTCGTGCGCGCGGCGCAGCGCGTCGAGCGCGGCGGCCGGTGGCGGCTGGGTTATCGACCGCCAGGCCGGTACGACGACGGTGCCGGCCCGGGAGAGTGCCTCCAGGCCGTATGGTGCGGTCAGTTCCAGTCCGCCAGTCGTTCGCAATGGCACATCTTCGCCCGCGCACACCAGAAGTCGGTACCGAGGAACTCCGGCGTCCTGCCGGTCGATACCGAAGACGGAGAGCGGGATGGAGCTTTCGAAGATGGGGCCGCCGCTGAACAGCAGCACCGCGACGATTTCTCGTCGCCGGCGTCCGGAGAGCTTGCGCGAGGTCTCCGGTACGGTCGTGGAGTCCTGGCTCATGGCACTAAGCCCCCCTCGGTGGTCGCGTCCTCTCGGTCCTGCACGTTTCCCCTCGGTCCTGAACGGTTCCCCCGCCGGTCATGGCCAAGATCGAATCTACTGTGTCGCGTGTGGTCGCCGTGACCAGTTCACCACCCGCCACTATGTCGACATGACAACTTGGCGCGAAGCATTCGATCACGAAGCGTTGCACTCGTAGCCCTCGCTGTGAAGTACGCCTTGTGCGGACACCCACTTCCCGTAGGGGGTACGTGCCCTCTGGACCCCTTTCCACGCTGGCCGGACGGGTGTTGAGCACGGCGTTTGCCAAGGAAAGAAGTGGGGCCGGAAGTTGGCTGAAAACAAGCGGGCGCAGACGTGCGGATGCGTCATACGACCGGCGTACGTCCCGCTCGTACTTCCTCATGGCTTGAGCGGCGCTATAGCGGCGCTCCATCGGCGCCCCGTGCGCGGAGCGCTACGCAGCGCTTCCCCGCATACGGATCTTTCCGGTCCGCCCTCGGACGCGGCGGCCAGGCTTCAGACGCGGCGGCCGCCCCGGTGGGCGCCGATCCCCGTACGGCCGTGGCGGCCCCGGTGCGGGCTGACGCCGTCCGCGTCCAGCCTGGCCGCGGTGCGCTCGGAATGGCGCAGCAGGGCACGGCTGGCGGCCGTCACGGCGGCGAGGCCCCCGGCGGCCCCCAGGGCGGCGCCGCAGGGCAGTCCGCACAAGAGCAGGACGGCGGGGACCACGGCACAGCTGAAGGCCGCCCAGCGGATCACCTCGCTCACCGCGTCGCTAGCGGGGGCCTGGACCTGGGCTCGAGCGGGCCTCGGAACGTGGGGCCGTCCGGGGGGCCCGGCCCCGCCGCCGGGGGTGCCGCCGGGGGCGTCGTACTCGGGGGCGACGGGCACGGGCAGGGCTCCTCTCGAGCGGCCGGCGAGGTGTCGGCAGGGGGCTCGGCGCAGGGGTGGCGAGGGGCGG
>NZ_JAEEAP010000396.1 GCF_016103465.1 Streptomyces sabulosicollis | reverse complement strand
CCCCCTCACCCCGCGCGTCACCGCCCTGAACCAGCGCATCCGGGAAGCCGCCCGACGCCACGGCGTCACCGTCGCCGAGACCGGCCACCACCCCGTCGTCACCGACCCCCGCCTGTGGAGCCGCGACCGCCTCCACGCCAGCCCCCTCGGCCACCAGCGCATCGCCGCCGCCCTCGCCCACGTCCTCGACCTCCCGGGCGCCGACGACACCTGGAGCCACCCCCTGCCACCGCCGGAGACACCCGCACCCACCGGATGGCGGGCCGCCACCCGCGAACTCCGCTGGACCGCCGCCTTCCTCGGCCCCTGGCTCACCCGGCGCCTCCGCGGCCGCTCCTCCGGCGACGGCCGCACCGCCAAGCGCCCGCGGCCGGGCCCGGTGCGAGCAGGTCGGACGACGTCCGTCGGCACAGACGGGGATACGCCAGGGACGCCAGGGACGCCAGCGACGAGGCGGCGGACGGCGGACTAGGACCAGTCTTCATCCGCCGGATCACCGGGGGATCCTCGGCCACGCCCCGTCGCCGCCGTCCACGACTTCCGCCCGATGTGTTCCTGCGGCACGCGAGTCGGGCGGGTGGCAGTCGAAAATCAATGGCCCATGGGGACGGCGCGGCTTCACCCTGTACGCCATGAACGAAGCGCGATGCGGGATCCGTGCGCTCCACACGGCATCCACGATCACCGTCTACCAGGCGTACCCGCCGGAGATCGGCGTGCCCGCGGCTCACCAGGGCCGTTTCCCGGCCGCGTGGAAGCGGGACCGCATGACGTGGATCAAGCCGTCGTTCCTCTGGATGATGTACCGCAGCGGCTGGGGCACCAAGCCGGGGCAGGAGACCGTACTGGCCGTCGAGATCACCCGCGCGGGCTTCGAGTGGGCGCTGCGCAACGCGTGCCTGTCGAGTTACGTCCATGGGCCGCACCCCGACCACGACACCTGGCGCCGCCGGTTGAAGCGTGCACCGGCCCGCGTCCAGTGGGACCCCGAGCGCGATCTGCACCTCCGGCCCCTGCCCCACCGCTCACTGCAACTCGGGCTCTCCGGTGAGGCCGTACGCCGCTACGCGGACGAGTGGACGGTCTCCATCAGGGACGTGACCCCGCTCGCCCACGAGATCCACACCCTGGTCGACCAGGGCGACGTGGCTTCCGCGGCCGAGAAACTGCCTCAGGAGGGGGAGTACCCCGCCGCCGACGGGCTGATGGCCCACCTGCGTTCGTGAGCGCCCGGTGGGCAGGCCCGGGCCCCGGGCCGGGGCCCAACCGCGGCACCGAGTGATCACACGGAGGCGGTTCGTGTCGCGCTGATCACCACCGTCGCGTACGGCATCGTGAAGCTGCCGCCCATGGCGTCGATGGCCGCGCCCACACCGTCCAGGACCTCCGCCAGTTGCTCCGGAGGGAGCCGGGTGAAGAGGCCCTGGGTGGGGATCTGCTCCAGCCAGGCGTCCCGGGTGTAGGTCCACTCCCAGTCGAAACGCCACCGTTCCGGGTCACCGAACGCGCCCGCCTCCCGCATCCCGTCGGCGGCCTTGGTGACGATCGGCCCATACACGTCCAGGTCAGCCCGCGTCATCGCGTGGAAGTCGACCGGCGCGTCGGGCATCACCCGCTGGCAGACCGCGGCGACGGCTTCCGCCAGACCGGGCGGGAGCCGGAACACGTTCCAGAACGCGGCCAGCCGGGCGCCGGGCCGCAGCACTCGGGCGGCCTTGGCCGCACCCGCGACCGGGTCGACCCAGTGCCACGCCTGGCCCGCGATCACGGCGTTGAACTCCCGGCCGGCCGGGTCCCAGGCTTCGAACGTCGCGACCTCGACCTCCGTCCCGAGCCGCCGCGCCACATCGGCCATCCGCGCGTCGGGCTCGACCCCCAGCACCGTGCGGCCGGCCCGCTGGAACTGCCGGGCCGCGATACCGGTGCCACAGCCGACGTCGAGGACATCGGGGACGCGGGAGGCGTCGGGGCCGGTGCCGGGGCGGGGGCCGCCGGTGGCGATCCGGTCCACCATGGCCTGGGGGTAGCGGGGCCGGGCCCGGTCATAGCGTTCGGCCGCGGAGCCGAACGACTCGGCCATCTGCCGATGTTGATGGGGCTCGTTACCGGAGGACGGTAGAGTGGGCATGCGCCCACTATGAGTGGGCACATGCCCACTCGTCAACCGGGCGGGCCCACGAGCTGAGGAGGAACGCACGGTGCCGACAGGGGTGGCCATGCGTGATGTACGCGAGCAGTTGTTCCACGCCGCCGAGCGAGTCCTGCTCCGGGACGGGCCGAGCGCGCTGACCAGCCGGGCGGTCACCACGGAGGCGGGCTGCGCGAAGGGCGTCCTGCACCGGCACTTCGCCGACTTCGACGCCTTCCTCGCCGAGCTCGTACTGGATCGCATCGCCCGGCTCGACCACGAGTCCGCCGCCCTGCGTGCCGCCGCCGGGACCGGCACCGTCGCCGACCACCTCGCCGGCGCGCTGACGACCCTGTTCGAGTCGGTCGCCGTGGCCCTCGTCAGCCTCGTCACCTCACGGGACGAGCTACGCGCCCGGCTCCGCGAGACCACACCGACCGGCGTGCCGCTCCTGATGGAGGCCACGGCCATGATCGCCTCCTACCTCACCGCCGAGCGTGACCAGGGCCGCATCGCGGCCGACGCCGACATCGACGCCCTCGCACCCACGTTGATCGGCGCCGGACACCTGCTCTTCGCGGACCGCGAAGCCACCCCGCCGGACGCCGGAGCCGTCCGCAAGATGGTGACCACCGTCATCGCCGAGGCCGTACGGGAGCCGTAGCCGCGACGGAGCTTGCCAAGAGCCGGATATATCGAGTCAGTTGGAGGACAATCACCGGCTATGACCATTGATTACCGCAAGCGTCCGAAAATCGACTACCGCAAGCGCTCCGAGGCGCCGGCTCCCGCTATCAGTCTGGAAAAGGTCGCCGCACAGGCTCCGGGACTGGTCAGCCTCTACAAGATGGCCGCGGTATCCCTTGCCAAGCACGATGCCGGTGGGCAACGGGCCGCGGTGTACCTGGTGCTGGACCGCTCCGGGAGCATGCGCCGGTACTACCGGAACGGCTCCGTACAGCACTTGGCGGAGCAGACGCTCGCCCTCGCGGCGAACCTTGATGACGACGGGATCGTGCCTGTCGTCTTCTTCTCCACGGGCATCGACGGAACCGCCGAGATCAGCCTCGACGCCTACGTGGACCGGATCACCCCCCTGCACGACTCGATGGGCCACATGGGCCGCACCAACTATCACGTCGCCATGCAGTCCGTCATCGACCACTACCAGGCGTCCGGAGCCGACGATCCGGCGTT
Organism: Streptomyces sabulosicollis; assembly: GCF_016103465.1. Taxonomy (GTDB): domain Bacteria; phylum Actinomycetota; class Actinomycetes; order Streptomycetales; family Streptomycetaceae; genus Streptomyces; species Streptomyces sabulosicollis. The sequence continues at coordinate 5,008 of NZ_JAEEAP010000396.1, read as the reverse complement.
CGTGGTCTTCCAGACCGATGGTTCCCCCACGTCGAAGGCGGCGGCGGAGCATGTGCTGTGCACGGCCGCGAGGCTGCCCATCTTCTGGCAGTTCATCGGGTTCGGCGACGACGAGTTCCGCTTTCTGCGTAGGCTCGACGACCTGCCGGTGCCGAACCGGCGCGTTGTCGACAACGCCGGCTTCTTCGCCGCCGGACCGACACCGAAGGCCCTCTCCGACGCAGCCCTCTACGATCAGCTACTCCATGAGTTCCCAATATGGCTCGACTCCGCCCGCTCCGCCGGAATCCTGAAAGCCCCCGGTCACCACTGATCGGGAAGTGAGCGGATCTCGTCCCCTATTTCGGGAGCGGCGATCTCATGCCCTCTCCCGAAGCTCTTAAATATTGCGCTCCCATCGCCTTTGCTGACCTTGTAGGCATAGCAGACTTCCATCTGCTGACATTGCGAGCAGAAGAGCTTGGCCACAAAAGGCGATAGCGAAACAGGTCCGTCCTGCCCCAGCAAATAGAAGAGTTCGTTGCCGACAGGGCAAGCCCATGTGAACGTTCGCCGCTCGAAGTCCGGGTGGTCGCCCATCGCGTCTTCCGCGACGACATCGAAGGTCCGCAATCTCGGCTGGTAGACACACGACACCGTGAACAACCAGGGCACGTTCTTGATGAACTGGGCCTTGGCCAGAGCGCGTTCGAGGTGATGCGTGCACTCGGCCACGCGTAGGGCGGATTCGGGCTGACTCTGGGGCTTGTCGCCGTGAGCTGCCCGATTGCGCTCTTCCCGCAAGGCATTGAGGTGACCAACGATTCCCGGGTCGCCCGGCATGTCTTGGAGAGCATGATGAAGCCCAACGACCAGATCAGGATGGGCGGCAGCAATCGGCCGGAGTTTACCGAGCCACGTTGTCCACGTGCCGAACATGACGCCTCTTCCGAGGTATGCCTTCCGGAGCACGGACAGGTTGTCCTGTCCCAGCCCCTGCCCGTGTCCCTGACCGCCGGATCGACTTTCGACCCGTCCCTGGAGCAGCGCCGCCGCGGTGACGCTGACAGTGATGGCGAGGGTCTCCGCGGCATCGAGCAGTGCCTCGTACTTCTCCTTGGGGGTATACGCCTGCTGCAGCGCGCGGACGGCACGAGCAACGGGATGCGGCAATGCGTTCCGCGCGTCCGCGAGTGACTCAGAGGGCGCGACGGATCGCTCAGCGCTCTCTGGGCGACCAACGCCATCCCTCCCGTCCGAACCTGTCCGGCCGGGAGTGGCGGGAGAGGCGGGGGGACGGCCCGGCCGGAGCGAGTCGGGCAGCCGTACGGATGCCGCCGACTGCACAGGTGGCGGGGTGGCCGAACACAATGCCACCCCCGATGGCGCTTCCGGACCCAGCGGCCCAAGAGGCGGTGCGGCGACGGCCTCCCGGGCAGCACGGAGGGGTGATGCCGGGACGTCGAATCGAGGTGACCGCTGCTGGCTCCACCGCCAGCGCCTGATGACCAACCGGAGCCAGGCGGGGATGACGCCCAGGGCAGCGACGCAGGTGACGATGGCGAGCAGCGTGTTCAACCAGAGGGACAGGAGGGTCGGTTCGGTAGGTGGCGTGGTGGGGATGGAGATCCCGGCGATCAGGCCCCATCCAGCAGTGTTCCAGAACGCCCAATCGCGGTAGAGAGGCGCGTCGTACAGCCTGAGGACGGAATTCCGTCGCTTGGGAAGAGGCGACGGCGGAGCCGACGGGTACGCTGCGTTGTCTTGCATGCGCATATGGTGCCCGGGCGTGGGCGACTGGTGACCATTGTGTGTGGGATTGTTACAGGGGGACGCCCCCCGGTGCTGAGCCATGCCGCCGATCAGGGCCGTCAGTCGGGATCAGCTGATCGCGATCGTCGGCTCACGGCCGCGCCTGTTGGGGCAAGGTGAGGATTTCGGCTCCGTCGTCGGTGATGGCGATCGTGTGCTCGCTGTGTGCCGTCCGGCAGCCTGTCGCGCTTCGGAGGGTCCAGCCGTCGGCGTCGGTGACGAGTTGAGCGGTGTCCGCCATGACCCATGGCTCCAGGGCCAGCAGCAGCCCAGGGCGCAGCGTGTATCCGCGGCCAGGCCGTCCGGTGTTCGGAACGTGCGGGTCCTGGTGCATCGTTGATCCGATGCCATGACCCCCGAACTCGGTGTTGATCGGGTACCCCGCCTCGCTGAGGGTCGTGCCGATGGCGTGGGAGATGTCGCCGATGCGAGCCCCGGGTCCGGCGGCGGCGATACCCGCGGCCAGGGCGCGTTCGGTTGCGCTGATCATCGCGATGCTCTCCGGGGGCTTCGCGTCGCCCACGATGAAGCTGATGGCCGCGTCCGCGGCGACTCCGCCTCGGGAGACGGCGAGGTCGAGTGTCAGCAGATCGCCGTCGGCGAGCTTGTAGTCGTACGGCCGTCCATGGAGCACGGCGTCGTTGACGGCCGTGCAGATGTAGTGGCCGAACGGGCCGCGTCCGAAGGACGGCGCGTAGTCGACGTAGCAGGACAGCGCTCCCGCCTCGGCGATCATGGCCTTGGCCCACCGGTCGATGTCCAGCAGGTTGGTGCCGATCGCGCTGCGGCTCTTCAGCGTCTGCAGGATGTCGGCGACCAGGGCGCCCGTGTCTTTTGCCCGGGCCAGTAGCGTGGGGTTCAGGATCTCGATCATGCGGCGCCCTTCTCGCGCAACCAATAACTATACCGGGCGTACTATACCGGTATTAGAATCGGGTTCTCGCGCGCACCCAGTCGGCAGCCGTGGCCGGTTCGGTACGATCAACGCAGAACGGAAATGCGTCCCTTGGGGGAACAGGCCATGTCCGAGTCGACCGCCGTGTCCGGGCCCGTGTCAGGGTCCGGTGGAAGTGATTCGCCCGCCGTCGCGCTGGGCCCCACCGCGCTCGTCCTCGGTGTGCTCTCCGCCGTGGGCGCCTGGGTGCCCGCGCTCGTGCTCGTCAGCCTCCCGTGGACGATCATCGCCGGGGGCCTCGCCGTCGCCCTCGGCTCCATGGGTGTCCGCCACGCCCGCCGCGGGGCCGGGCGGCTGTGGGTCGCCGTCGCCGGAACCGTCCTCGGTGCCATTGGATTCGCCGGCACCGCCACCCTCCTCTGGTCCCTCGGCGGCTGACCTCCGGGTTCCGGCCCTCCGGGTTTCCGGCCCTCCGGGACAGACGCCGGTGTCGAGTTCGGCGGCCGACGCGATGATGGCGACGAGGACGGTGAGGACTACCTTGCGGGGCTCGGAGCGGGTGGTGCGGTGCCGGGCGATCAGGCGGCGGGTGCCCAGGCCGGGCGGGGACACCGCCTTCGCTCCGCCGGGCAGTACGCCCAGCACCGCCAGGGCGGGCACGATCGCGATGCCCAGACCTGGCTACCACACCACCGGCACCCGCTCGAAGCTGTCCGTGAGTACCCCGGCGCGGCGCGCCAGCTCTGAGGACGGGACGGCCAGGGCGAGGCCGGGCAGGCGGTCCAGGAGGATGTCCAGGGCGACGTGCAGTTCGGTGCGGGCCAGGGCCTGGCCTATGCAGGAGTGGGCGCCGGCGCCGAAGGCGAGGTGGCGGTTGGGGGTGCGGGTCAGGTCCAGGTGGTCGGGGCGGGGGAACATCCGCTCGTCGCGGTTGGCGGAGGCGACGACCGACACGGTGGTGCTGCCCTTGGGAAGAACCTCGCCGCCCAGTTCCAGGTCCTCCGTGAGGTAACGCGGCATGCCCGCGCCCCGGTTGACGTCGAAGCGCAGCAGTTCCTCGACGGCCGGGCGGATCAGGGAACGGTCGTCCAGCAGGCGCTGCCAGCGGGAACGGTCGTCGAGCAGGACCGGGACCAGCTTCCCGATCACGCTCGACGTCGTCTCGTGACCGGCGTGCATCAGGCCCTGCGCGATCTGCACCAGGACCGCCTCGGGCGGGCGGGGGTCGGCGGTGTCGGTGATCTCGATCAGCTTGCTGAGCAGGTCGTCACCGGGTGCGCTCCGCTTCCGGGCCACGTGCTCGCCGAGATACGCCAGGAGTTCCTCGCGGGCGGTGCGGGTCTCCCGCTCGCCGTAGCGGTCCCCGCTGAACAGGGCGCCCGACCAGTACGTGAAGCGGTCCCAGTCCGCCTCCGGTACGCCCAGCAGGGCGCCGACGACCCGGGCCGGGAAGGGGTACGCGAAGCCCGCCCAGAGGTCGGCGGGGAGCGGCCCGGCCTCCATGGCGTCCACCAGGGCGTGGCCGATGGCGACGATCCGGGGGCGGAGCGCGCCGACCCGCCTGGCGGTGAGCGCCTGGCCCACCAACCGCCGCCAGCGCTGGTGCCGTTCGCCGGTGCCGGTGCCGTCCGGCCCCGCCTCGCTCGCGTCCCGTGGGAAGCGGGGGTCGGACAGCATGGCGTGCACATCCTCGTACCGCGTCAGCACCCGCACCGGGGCACCGGTGGAACGCAGCGTCAGCTCCGGGATCGGGCATCCGTCCGCCCGCAGCGCCGCCCACTCCTTCGGAGGTTCGAGGGGGTGTTCCGTCGCGAACGGGAAGTCACCGAGGGGGCAGCGCGCTTCCGCGCGTTCCGGCCCTTCCGGCCCTTCCGGCTCCACGAGTTCCGGCTCCATGCGTTCCGGCTCCATGCGTTCCGGTTTCGTCTCGTCCGCCACTTCTGCTTCACCCACGGAGCGCCTCCCGAGATGTACGACGTGCGGCGAACAGTTACCCACCACTCATCGGTGAAGTCAAAAAGCCTGCCGGTCATGGACGTTGGCGGCCTCGGCGGTGGTCTTCAGGTCGCTCAACCACGTTTCGAGACCCCGGCCCAGGGCCTCGGTCGCGGTGGGGACATCCGCTTCGGCCTGGTCGCCCGTCCACGTCTCCTCGGTGTGGACACGGACGCCTCCCCTGACCTTCGTGAAGGTCCACAGGTGGACGCCCTCGTCGATGCTCAGCCCTTCGCCGATCGCGGGTCCGCTCCACAGGACGCAGGAGCCGCGCCTGAGCTGGTGGACGGTGGAGGTGATGTCGAGGGTGGTGGCGGGGGTCGTGGG
>NZ_JAEEAP010000395.1 GCF_016103465.1 Streptomyces sabulosicollis | reverse complement strand
GGGGAAAGATCCGCCCGACACCCCCGCACCCCGCACGCGGACACACGAAAAGGTCCCCCCCCTGAGATCAGGAGAGGGACCTTTCTACAGAGCGCCGAGCAGGCCTTGCACCTACATCCCTCGTTTGGAGACGAGTATCTTTCCTTAGACGACCGACGCATCAACTCCCGCCCTCTGGGGCGGCGTTGCGAGATCAACTATACCCCATCCGGGGGATCACAGCCGCCACAGCGGGGCGTCGTACCGCTCGGGCTGAGTCCCGATCAGCAGGGCCCGCAGATCGGCGCGTTGGAAACCGCTCAGCCCGAGAACCTCGGTGAGACGGCGGAAGGTGGTGTGGCTGACCCCGCGGGCGCGGGCCTCCTCCGCGAACCGGGCGACCCCGGCGAGTACGGCCCTGGGCCGGAACGGACCCTCGGGCGCCGCCCCGAACCGCGCGGCCTTCTCCCGCTCGTAGTCGATCTCCGAGTATCCGCAGATCTCCCGGCAGTGCCGCTCGGCCTGGGTGAGGCCGGTGGTGTCAGCCATGGCCCCGGCCAGCCGGTTCCGGCTGAACGCGGCGTCGAGATCCGCCTCGTGGACCGCGGCCCCGTCGTCCGTCAGGGGAATGGTGAGCCCCGCCTCCCGTACCTCGCACAGCCCGCGCACCCCCCGGGCCGCGGCCGTGAGCATGCCGGTGGCCTCCGACGGGTGCCACTCCATGACGGGCCCGATGGGTGCGACGTCGTCGGCGGTCAGCGTGTGGACCACCGTCTCCAGCCGTTCGTGCAGCACCGCCACCGGAATCTCCCCGTCCAGCCCGGGCCCCGCGACCAGCAGCCGGATCTCCGCGTTCACCTGCGCACACGCGGCGAGCGACAGCGCGTCCCCGAGCGGACTCCGCAGCGTCGGCTCATCGCCGTGCGCGAGGATGTCGCCACCCACGTCCAGCAGGTCGATCGACGCCGGGGCCAGGTGCTCGATCAGCTCCTCCAGCTGCCGGACCATGCCCTCCACGCCGTGATGGGGGTCGAGCAGGGCGAAGGTGTGCGGCAGTTCGGCGGCCAGACGGGGCAGTGTGGACCCGGCCGGCGCCACCGGCCGGGCGTCCTCGGGCACGGCGTACACGCTCGGGGTCAGCGCCCGCAGACCGGTGAAGTCGGCCGCCGCCAGGGGCCCGGGGACGGGGGCGACGAGCAGTCGGTCCCAGGCGTAGGTCAGGACCACCGCCCGGTCATCGCCCGTCCCGTTCCCGTACAGCGCCCGGTCGAGCACCGCGGCGGCAACGGCGTCCCCGCCTCCTCCGCCCGCAATGATCAGCCGCGTCATCCGCCCAGCGTACGGCGGGAACGGACAATTCCGTCTTACGAGACACGGTCGCCAGTGGCGCGGCCGCCTCTGACGGCGGTCGTCAGAGACACGGTCGTCAGAGACGCCGCCGTCAGAGACACGGTCGTCAGAGACGCCGCCGTCAGAGACACGGTCGCCAGAGACGCCGCCGTCAGAGACACGGTCGCCAGAGACGCCGCCGTCAGTGCGCGGTGAGCCCGCCGTCGACCACGAGCTCCGAGCCGGTGACGAACGACGACTCGTCGCTCGCGAGGAAGAGCATCGCCGGTGCGATCTCGTCCGCCCGGCCCGCGCGGGCCATCGGCGTCCGCACGATGTCCGGCTGCTGATCGCCCTGCTCGTCCAGGAGGCCCTGGATCATCGGAGTGGCGATCACCCCGGGGTGCACCGAGTTGACCCGCACGTTGTCGCGGGCGTACTCGACCGCCGCGGTCTTCGACAGCAGCCGGACGGCGCCCTTCGACGCCTGGTACGCGGCCGCCGCACCGCTGCCCACCAGCCCCAGCACCGAGGACGTGTTGATCACCGACCCCCTGCCGCTCGCGCGCAACAGCGGCATGGCCGCCTTCATCCCCAGCCAGGTGCCCTTCTGGTTCACCTCGATGACGCGGTCCCAGGACGCCTCATCGGTGTCCTCGATGCCCGGCCAGTCCACGATCCCGGCGATGTTGACCAGCACGTCCAGGCCGCCGAAGCGCTCCCGTACGGTGGCGATCACGCCGTCCCACGCCGCCGCCGAGGCGACGTCCAGAACGGCCGAGGCCACTTCGCCTCCGCCGCGCTCCTCGATCCGTTCCCGCAGAGCCTTCAGCGGCTCCGGGGCCAGGTCCGTGAGCAGCAGCCGCGCTCCCTCCTGTGCGAAGAGTTCGGCGGTCGCCGCGCCGATCCCTCCCGTCGCTCCGGTGATCAGGGCGACCTTGCCGTCCAGACGTCCAGACATGGGGGTGATGACCTCGTTCCTCGTCTCGCTCCCGACCCGCGTTCCGATGCGGATCTCGGCCCAGTCTGCGCAGGTCAGCGGGGGTCAACCAGGACGCGCGCTGCCTGGGTGCGGCACACCCAGGCAGCGATGGGAAAGCGATGGGAAAGCGATGGGAAGACGAGGCGCACGACGGGGAACGCCGGGCCGGTCAGACGGTCTGGGATTCCGCCTCGGCCTCCTCCGGTTCCCCCGTGGCCTTGCGGTCCTTGAGGACGGCCGGGTTGGTCTCGGGAGCGGCCGCCACGGCGAAGACCGTGACCGCGCCCATGCCGATGAGGAACAGCGCGATCGGCCAGGACGCACCCGCCCACGCGAGCAGCGCGGTGGCGATGATGGGGGAGAACCCGCCGACGATCATCGATGCGAGTTCATGTCCCAGGGCGAGCCCGCTGTAGGCCACCCGGCTGGCGAAGAGTTCGGTGAAGAACGCCGGCTGGGTGCCGATCATCGCTCCGTGGCCGATCACGACCGCCACGAAGATCGCCACGAAGATCAGCACCGGATTGCGCGAGTCGAACATCGCGAAGAACGGATAGGCCCAGACGATCACCGCGATCGCGCCGCCGATATACACCGGTCGGCGCCCGATGCGGTCGGAGAGCGCCCCGAACATCGGCATCGCGAACGACTCGCACAACATCCCCACCACGAGCGCGGCCAGCACCACCCCCTTGCCCACCCCGACCTCGGCCGCGTAGGAGAGGCTGAAGGTGAGGAAGAGATAGCTCGCACCGGTTTCGGCGACCCGCGCCCCGAAGGCGATCAGGATCGACTTGGGGTGGGTGCGGATGACGTCGATGAGCGGCGGCCGGGACTTCTCCGGCTCCGACGCCTTCTCCCGGAACGCGGGTGTCTCCATGATCCTGAGCCGGATCAGCAGCCCGACGGCGGTGAGCAGGATGCCGACCACGAACGGAACGCGCCATCCCCAGGCGAGGAAGGACTCCTTGGTGGTCACGGCCTGGGCGAGTGCGTAGGCGGAGGCGGAGAGGACGAACCCGAGCCCCACACCGGTCTGGCTCCAGGCCGAGTAGAAGCCGCGGCGGTGGCTCGGCGCGTGTTCGCTGACGATCAGTACCCCGCCGCCCCACTCACCGCCGACGGCGATGCCCTGCACGATCCGCAGCGTGATCAGCAGCGCCGGTGCCCAGGCCCCGATGGTGGCGTAGGTGGGCAGCAGACCGATCAGACAGGTCGCGACACCCATGATCACCAGCGTGGTCACCAGCATCGACTTACGGCCGATCCGGTCACCGAAGTGCCCGAAGACGATTCCGCCGAGCGGCCGGGCGAGGAACCCCACCGCGTTGGTGCCGAAGGCGGCGATCGTTCCCACCAGCGGATCGAAGGTCGGGAAGAAGAGGGAGTTGAAGACGAGCGCGGCGGCCGTGCCGTAGAGGAAGAAGTCGTACCACTCCAATGCGCTACCGAACAAACTCGCGATCGCTGCCTTGCGTACTTCGCGCGGGGTGCCCTTCACATCTGCCATGTCGGCTCTCCAATGGCCGCTTCGAATGGGATCACGACCTGCGGCTCGGGTGTGTTGGGGGATTGTTCGCCGCTGGTTCTCATGGCGGGAATGGCGACGTTCCGCTCACCGGGACGGGACGCGAACCGGCGGCCTTCGGCCTCTCGGGAGAGCTGCACCCGTACGCCCTCGCACGTCCCACGTCCCACGTTCGTGGGATTTGCATACTTACATGACGTACTTTCCGATTCGCCTGGTCACGCTTGTCCCGGTGCCGTGCCGGTCCCGCCCGGGGACCCGTGACGAAGGGAAGACACCCATGCGTGGAAGGCTCGTCATCGCTGCCGCGGCATTGGCCATGGCGCTGACCCCGGACGTCGCGTCGGCGGCACAGGACGGCGACGACCACACGACCGTGTCCCACGGCTCCGAGGCGACCGCTTCCCACGGCTCCGAGGCGACCGCTTCCCACGGCTCCGAAACGGCCGGTTCCCACGAAGCCCCCGCCCCGACGAGGAGGGCGTGCCCGGCTACGAGGTGGTCACCCTGCCCAATGAGAACATCCCGAACTTCCAGCGGCACACGGTGTACTGCCCACCGGGCAAGAAGGTCATCGTTGGTGTGCCGCCAGTACGCGTTGCCGCATGTGACAGCGGCTGCGTCGGTAGTGGCGGCCTGGGCGCTCGGCGTGCCCACGAGGCCGAGTGCGACGGCTGCGGCGGCGCCGGCACCGGCCAGAAGACGGCGTGTCTGCAGGGTTACCTCCCTTGGCCGCGGAGACGGCTGTGTCTGTCCCGGCGAGGGGCTCGGTCGGGCACGACTGTGGCAGCCAGGCTTGGAGGGGAACCTTGGCAAAGTCTTGAATGGCCTGTTCAGCGCGGGAAGCGGTGCGGGGGATCTTGGAAACGGCCGTCTGCGGACGTCAGGTGGCAGGGGTGCAGCTGACGTACTCGAATGCGACGCGCGGCGCAAAAGCCCGGAGCGCTGTGCCGCCGGGCAGTGCTGCCAGTCCACCAGGTGATGTCACGCAGGTGATGTCACGGGCACGAAAACGCCCTCTCCGATAACCTTCGGAGAGGGCGTGTGCCCTGGTGAGGGCTGCGGTGGCTGGGGCCGGGGTCGAACCGGCGACCTTCCGCTTTTCAGGCCGAGTACGGCGACGCCCGGCGCCCATTTCGCCTGGCCCGGCGGCCCGCTGACGTCCGCTGCTGGCGTCGGCGTACGGGGCCGTTGGCGTCACGGCTGGCGTCAGACGATCTCTCCGTCCCGAGCTACTGGCGGCGCGGTAGCGAGGTCCGCCAGGCTGGTCGGTCGGAGCACTGGGTGTATCGGCGGTCGGCGGCGTTGCTGTACCTCGCTGTTGTACTGCACCTCGTGCCCACCACCTCTCGCAAATCCGGGGGGCTCTTTGCTGTACTGATGCTTCGGCCAGCACCGACTAACCTCCATTAGGCACTTGTGTTAGACGTTCCGTCGAAGCGGCAGGATGACGCTATGAATGCAGATGTAGTGACAGCTCTTGTTGGCTTCGGCGGCGCTGTTGTGGGCGCAGGAGCGTCGCTGGGAGGTACCTGGGTAACCATCCGAAAGCAGTCAGAGGATGCTCGGGAAGCCCGCAGGTACGAGATAGGGCGGTTGGCAGGGGAAGAAGCCTTGACTGTGTTGCTCCAGTTACGTGAGTACCTGGAGGTAGTGACAGTGCCATCGGGGCCGATCAGCCCGGATCCGTGGGAGGACCATGCAAAGGTCCAGTTGACCAAGGCTGCGGTTGCCATGGCTCGCATTCCTGGTAACGCCGTCCCAGAACGCATCCAGAAGCCGTTCGACCTGGCACGCGCCTATAGGTATGCCGGACCTCGTCACCTCCTGCGCGTTCGATGGATGCGTTTGATGGTGCAGGACATGATCGCTGTGCTATTGGAGTACCTACGGCAGGAGGAATTGCCACAGTTCAGCAGCGATGTCCAGCGATTCCAGGTGGTCTACGATCGAAAGCGGGACGCTGAGCGTCGGGAGGACGAACGTTTGCAGCGTGAAGCCTTTGAGGAGGCAGACCCCGACTTCGCTCCCGACGACGCCCCCTTGTAGGTCTCCAGCGTCGCCTGGCCCAGGCTTCGATATGCGGGCGACCACGTTTTGCCTGCACTCCGGGGGCGATGCAAGATTCAGTACCAATTCTGATACCGATTGCTCGTTAGGTGAAAATTATCGGCTTTCTTGTTGTTGCATTCCGCGCAAAGAAGTTGAAGGTTCGTAACATCATTTAGCCCGCCTTGGGCAAGTGGGACCATGTGGTCGAAGTTCTCGGCGCTCCACCGATTGACCAGCCCCGTGAGGTCACGCGTACACTTCGTGCACGTACCACGATCGCGGAAATATACGGCGCGCTGGGCCCACTTTGGTATTTTGGTTCGCTTGAGTATCCCGGGCTCCTTCAGGTATTTAGTGTACCCGGAGTCTTGTTCGTTGCTTTCCTGCCTGAATTCCCTCACGTATCGGGACAAGTACTCGTGGAGTGCCTGGAGGGCAACTCGATTCGTAAACATAATATGAAACACCTCGCTGGAAATCCTGGCCAGGAAGTCTTCGTATGTTTTAGTGAGTCGCAACTCAAGGAAGTAGTCGTAGCATGCGTCCTGTAGCTCTACTGCGGTCTCGTAATGCGTTACACCCCCTTCGGTGCGAATTGCGGGCGGGATGTCTGGGGCCACAAACGATACTTTATCCTGCATTCCGTAGAGGACTAGAGCCGCTTCGATAGGTAAGGTCCTCTTGGGATTCATGGGGTCCGAGCCGAAGAGGATAATGCGATTCCCGTCGTTATCTGATTCCAGGATTTCGTCTGCGGTGTAGCGGATGAACTTATGCAGGGCGCTATCTTTCTGCCAATGCGGAAGGAAGGGTAGAATGCCGTTGTCCAGCATTAGCGATTCGAGAAAGCGGTAGTCGGGATATAGTGCGAGCCTTTCGACTCTGCTGGCAATTCGATATGTGCTGTAATAGTTATGGTCGAACCATTGACTCTGGCTTGCGTTCATCCGAATCTCGTGTTCATGTGACGTCAAGTCTCCGGGGAATGATGCTCGCTCTCGGGGAAGGAGAAACCACTGAAGCTCCTGCGGCATGGGCCCGAACCCTGCCGCACTTCCTAGCTCACCATGCGGATCGACCGTGTCGGCGCGCGTCGCGGAGGCCCCGGCCTCGCGGCCTCGTCTCGAACTACGGGCGAGGCTGGTCTCTCACGCCTCCTCGGCTGGCGAGTCGGCTGCCTGTAGTGGCTGACGGTCGGTAGCTCGCCCTGGTTGCTGGACGCCACTGCTGTACAACAGTCGGTTGAGTTGACGTCATCGGGCCCGTGTCGCAAGCAGGTTGAGATCAAGAGGCTAGCGAATGTGCGTGGTGACTTAAAGTCGCAGCAGGGCTCCTTGGAGAGCTTGGCGCCGAGGGCTGCTGTCGTCGGTCGGCGGCGAGCCAGGCCGAGGAGGCAAGCGCGATGCCTCGGCTGGGGCGATTGGGGTGAACTTAGATGGCTCCAATGGCAAGTCATGACTACTGGATCTCAACTCGCCTCTCAGCGAGTAGGGTTGGCGTGTCCGTAGCCTGATCGCGAGAGGTGCTAAGTGTCTCTAGAGGGGGAATCACATGACGATCCACTTGCCTCCAAGTTAAAATCTTGGCTTGCTGACCAAGGCTATCCCCTAGAAATGCGAGCCGCGCACACATTTCGCAGGAACGGTATCAATGTAGTTCAATCGGATTTCTACTTCGACTTCGAGTCCGAAACTCACAGGGAAATAGATCTTGTGGCTCGAATTCCCTTGGAATTGAAATTAGTGGGCCAGGGGGATGTTCCTGCCTATCTCTGTCCTGTTCTGGAATGTAAGAGCTCTCCGGGGAAACCTTGGGTCCTTTTCTTGGGTGGTGTGCAGCTTCATCCGGTGGCGAAGATATCGCAGCGATTCGTCCTTGATGGGGCGCGGAAATACTGGTCTGCCTTCGCTCACAGGTGCGAGGATGGACGCGTCCCTCCAAGACTTGCCGACTACCTACCTAGTTCGCAGCGTCGTGAACCGGCCAGGATGCCGCTCTTTGAGATTGAGGACGAGCCAGCCTATTCGGCGGTGAGAAGTAGCCTCGGTAAGAGCCGTGAGGACGTAGCGTATTCGGCCATGATGGGCGTTTCGAAAGCTGCTCACGGAGTGGCCAATAGGTACCCGAATCTTGGAAATATGGCGCTACATATAGCTGTTCCTGTGATCGTCGTCGACTCCCCTATATTCACTTGCAAGTTGAGCGACGATGGCGGGGTTGAGTTGGAGAGAGTTAGGCAAGGAACTGTTGTGTGGAAGAATCAGGTCCATGGGCATTTAGCGCCGCACTCGATAATAAAGATTGTTGACGAGAACACATCAGGCCCCAAACTTGCGGAGCACTCATATACTCGTCCATACGAGTTCCTTCATGCTGGTAGGGGCTATGGGTCGTGGGTGCGTGCTAGATGAGTCGTACGCCGTCGTGGGCGCGGATGGCCGGCGGGCTGGTGTTGTCGAGCGCGTCCAGGACGCGGATGGCGTATGCC
>NZ_JAEEAP010000394.1 GCF_016103465.1 Streptomyces sabulosicollis | reverse complement strand
CCCGCCGGTGGCACAGGATGGAGCCGTACCCGCACCGCACACCGCACCCACGTCCGCACCCGCACCCGCACCCGCACGACCCATACGACCACCCCCCAGGAGGCCCCCATGGCCACGGAGCCCGACCTCATCGCTCAGGCCCGCGCATGGCTTGCCGAGGACCCCGATCCCGAGACGCGGGACGAACTCGGGAAACTGCTCCAGGACAATGCCGTCGACGCGCTCGCCGAGCGGTTCTCCGGCACGCTGCAGTTCGGTACCGCCGGTCTGCGGGGGGAGCTCGGGGCCGGGCCCATGCGGATGAACCGCGCCGTCGTCATCCGCGCCGCCGCCGGGCTCGCCGCGTATCTGCGGACCCACCACGGCCGAGGTCTCGTCGTCATCGGGTACGACGCCCGCTACAAGAGCGCCGAATTCGCCCGCGACACCGCCGCCGTCATGACCGGTGCCGGTTTCCGCGCCGCCGTCCTGCCCCGTCCCCTCCCCACGCCCGTCCTCGCCTTCGCCATCCGCCACCTCGGCGCGATCGCCGGCGTCGAGGTCACGGCCAGCCACAACCCGCCCCGCGACAACGGCTACAAGGTCTACCTCGGCGACGGCTCGCAGATCGTGCCGCCCGCCGACGCCGAGATCGCCGCCGAGATCGCGGCGATCCGCGGCCTCGACGACGTCCCCCGCCCCGAGACCGGCTGGGAGACGCTGAACGACGACGTCCTTGAGGCGTACCTCGCCCGGACCGACGCCGTCCTCACCCCGGGCTCGCCCCGGAACGCCCGCGTGGTCTACACCCCGCTGCACGGCGTCGGCCGCGAGACCCTCACCGCGGCGTTCGCCCGCGCCGGGTTCCCCGCGCCCGCGGTCGTTCCCGAGCAGGCGGAGCCCGACCCGGCGTTCCCGACCGTCGCGTTCCCCAACCCGGAGGAGCCGGGGGCGATGGACCTGGCCTTCGCCACGGCCCGCAGGGTCGCGCCGGACATCATCATCGCCAACGACCCGGACGCCGACCGCTGTGCCGTCGCCGTCCCCACGACCACGAACCCCACGGCCCCCACGGACGCCGCGAGCTGGCGGACGCTGCGCGGGGACGAGGTCGGCGCGCTCCTCGCCACCCACCTGGTCCACAAGCGTGCCCGCGGGGCCTTCGCGACCACGATCGTCTCCTCGTCGCTCCTGTCCCGGATCGCGGACGACGCCGGGCTGCCGTACGCCGAGACGCTGACCGGCTTCAAGTGGCTGGCCCGCGTGGACGGGCTGCGCTACGCGTACGAGGAGGCGCTCGGCTACTGCGTGGATCCGGAGGGGGTGCGCGACAAGGACGGCATCACCGCCGCGCTGCTCGTGGCCGAGCTGACGTCCGAGCTCAAGGAGCAGGGCCGCACCCTCGGCGACCTGCTGGACGACATCGCGGTGGCCCACGGGCTGCACGCCACCGACCAGCTGTCCGTCCGGGTCACGGACCTCTCCGTGATCGGCACCGCGATGAAGCGGCTGCGCGAACAGCCGCCCACCGAGCTCGCGGGGCTCGCCGTGACCTCGGCCGAGGATCTGACGCGGGGCACGGCCACCCTGCCCCCGACGGACGGCCTGCGCTATCAGCTCGCCGGGAAGGGCACCGTCCGAGCCGCCCGCGTGATCGTGCGGCCCAGCGGCACCGAGCCCAAGCTGAAGTGCTACCTGGAGGTGGTCGTCGACGTCCCGGCCGCCGACGCCCTCACTCCGGCCCGCGCCACGGCGGACACCGTGCTGGCCGCGCTCAAGGCGGACCTTTCGGCGGCGGCGGGAATCCAGCCCCCGGAAGCCGCGGACGCCTCTGCGGACGCGTCTGCATATGCGTCTGCGGACGCGGACGCGGACGCGGATACGGGCGTATCAGCCGCCGAGCCCGTCCCCGTCGCCCACGGCGATCAGTGACGGCGCGGAACGGCATCGGACCCGGCTGAGGCAGCCGAACCCGGTACCAGGTCCTCCGGCGCAGGACTTCACCCGGAACCGGGGGCCCAGGGGCCTCCGGCCGAGGACCGGAAACCGGGGCCCGTGGGTCCCGGGGTCAGCCGATGGCCAGCATGACGCCCAGCAGCACCGCGCCCGCCAGCGTCGGGGCGATGACCTCGAAGGCCCAGCGCACCTCCGGCGCCCCCTGGGCGCCCTCGCGCTGGGCGCCCAGTTCGGCCATCTCGCGCAGATCGCCGATCGCCGCGTCGGAGGGGGCCCGGCGGTCCTCGTCGGACCT
Organism: Streptomyces sabulosicollis; assembly: GCF_016103465.1. Lineage (GTDB taxonomy): Bacteria > Actinomycetota > Actinomycetes > Streptomycetales > Streptomycetaceae > Streptomyces > Streptomyces sabulosicollis. The sequence continues at coordinate 6,104 of NZ_JAEEAP010000394.1, read as the reverse complement.
GTTCGCCGAGACATGGGCGGACGTGGTGCCGAAGGGGTCCTCGGAGGCCGCCCTGGCCTGCTGCCGGGCGGCCCGCTTGCGCTGGCGCAGCGAAACCGGGATCGCCCACAGCTGGTACGTGGCCCCGCCCGCCAGTACCTCGCTGGTGTACCCGGCGCGCAGCCCGTCGACCGAGGCCCAGGGCAGCGTGATCGTGCGGAAGGGGTTGCGGACGAGCAGCCGGTCCTGGCCCGCGTACACCGCCGGGCGCACCGTGAAGGCGATCACCACCGGCACCGCGAACAGCAGCCCGGCCAGCGCCAGCCATGGCGTGCGCCCCTCGCCCCGGATCATCGCGTCGATGCCCAGCCAGCCGCTGAGCCCGAGCAGCAGCACCCCGCCCGCGATACCGCTCGGGGAGCGGTAGATCCGGTCCGAGAAGGTCTCGGCGTCGGAGGAGGCGGAGGAAGCGGAGCTGGAGGCGGTGGGGGTGGAGTCGTCGTCCGGGCTCGTCATGCGCCCGATTGTGCACCACGTGCGCGGGGCGGGGGGCGTCCAGGGCGGGCCCGGGATGGCTCGTCCCGGGCCCCGATGGATTCCGGGGCCGGGGGTGACATCCGCCTACGCGCGTAGATATGCTCATCTGGTGACCATGCCCACCACAGTTCCCGCATACGGCAAAGAGGCCGCGGAGCGACTCGCGTCATTGGCGGACGTGACCGCCGACGACGGCGCACTGCGCCGCTTCCTGCACGGCCTGCCGGGCGTCGACGCGGTCGGCCTGCAGGCCCGTGCCGCGACCCTCGGCACCCGCTCGATCAAGACCACGGCGAAGGCGTACGCCATCGACCTGGCGATCTCGATGATCGACCTGACGACCCTCGAGGGTGCCGACACCCCGGGCAAGGTCCGGGCGCTCTGCGCCAAGGGGATCAACCCCGACCCCACCGACCGCACGACCCCGCGGGTCGCGGCGATCTGCGTCTACGGCGACATGGTGGCCACCGCCAAGGAGGCACTGAAGGGCAGCGGCATCCATGTGGCCGCCGTCGCCACCGCCTTCCCCTCCGGCCGGGCCGCGCTGCCGGTCAAGCTGGCGGACACCCGGGACGCGGTCGCCGCCGGGGCGGACGAGATCGACATGGTGATCGACCGCGGCGCCTTCCTCTCCGGCCGCTACCTCGAGGTCTTCGAGGAGATCCGGCGGGTGAAGGAGGCGTGCGTCCGTGAGGACGGTACGGCGGCCCACCTCAAGGTCATCTTCGAGACCGGTGAGCTCCAGACGTACGACAACGTCCGACGGGCCTCCTGGCTGGCGATGCTCGCGGGCGCGGACTTCATCAAGACCTCCACCGGCAAGGTGGCCGTCAACGCGACGCCGCCCGTCACCCTCGTCCTCCTGGAGGCGGTCCGCGACTTCCGCGCCACCACCGGCGTGCAGGTGGGCGTGAAGCCCGCGGGCGGCATCCGCACCTCCAAGGACGCGATCAAGTACCTGGTGATGGTCAACGAGACGCTGGGCGCCGAGTGGCTCTCCCCGGAGTGGTTCCGCTTCGGCGCGTCCAGCCTGCTCAACGACCTGCTGATGCAGCGCCAGAAGCTGAGCACCGGCCGGTACTCCGGTCCCGACTACGTGACGGTGGACTGATACGCCATGCCAGTTTTCGAGTACGCACCCGCGCCGGAGTCCCGCGCGGTCGTCGACATCGCCCCGTCCTACGGCCTGTTCATCGACGGGGAGTTCGCCGAGGCGGGCGACGGCAAGGTCTTCAAGACGTTCTCCCCCTCCTCCGAGGAGGTCCTCTCGGAGGTCGCCCAGGCGGGCGCCGAGGATGTGGACCGCGCCGTCAGGGCCGCCCGCAAGGCGTTCGGGGCCTGGTCCGCGCTCCCCGGCGCCGAGCGCGCCAAGTACCTCTTCCGCATCGCGCGGATCATCCAGGAGCGCTCCCGCGAACTGGCCGTGCTGGAGTCGCTGGACAACGGCAAGCCGATCCGCGAGTCGCGCGACGCCGATCTGCCCCTGGTCGCGGCCCACTTCTTCTACTACGCGGGCTGGGCCGACAAGCTGGCCCATGCGGGCTACGGCCCGGATCCGAAGCCCCTGGGCGTCGCCGGTCAGGTCATCCCCTGGAACTTCCCCCTCCTGATGCTGGCCTGGAAGATCGCCCCGGCGCTCGCCACCGGCAATACGGTCGTCCTCAAGCCCGCCGAGACGACGCCCCTGAGCGCCCTGTTCTTCGCGGACGTCTGCCGCCAGGCGGGCCTGCCCAAGGGCGTGGTCAACATCGTCACCGGCGACGGCTCGACCGGCGCCGAACTGGTCGCCCACCCCGGGATCGACAAGGTGGCCTTCACCGGTTCCACCGAGGTCGGCAAGGCCATCGCCCGCACGGTGGCCGGTACGAAGAAGAAGGTCACCCTCGAGCTCGGGGGCAAGGCCGCGAACATCGTCTTCGACGACGCCCCCATCGACCAGGCGGTCGAGGGCATCATCGGCGGCATCTTCTTCAACCAGGGCCACGTCTGCTGCGCGGGCTCCCGCCTCCTGGTCCAGGAGTCCGTCCAGGACGAGCTGCTCGACGCGCTCAAGCGCCGGATGAGCACCCTGCGCGTGGGCGACCCGCTGGACAAGAACACCGACATCGGCGCCATCAACTCCGCCGAGCAGCTGGCCCGGATCCGCGCGCTGGCCGACGCGGGCGAGGCCGAGGGCGCCGAGCGCTGGGCGCCGCCGTGCGAACTGCCCAGCTCCGGCTACTGGTTCGCGCCCACCCTCTTCACCGGTGTCACCCAGGCCCACCGGATCGCCCGCGAGGAGATCTTCGGCCCGGTGCTGTCGGTGCTCACCTTCCGCACCCCCGAAGAGGCCGTGGCCAAGGCCAACAACACGCCGTACGGACTGTCGGCGGGCATCTGGACGGAGAAGGGCTCGCGCATCCTGTGGATGGCGAACAAGCTCCGGGCGGGCGTGGTGTGGTCCAACACCTTCAACAAGTTCGACCCGGCCTCCCCGTTCGGCGGCTACAAGGAGTCGGGATACGGCCGCGAGGGCGGTCGCCACGGCCTGGAGGCGTACCTCGATGTCTGACAACCGACTCTCCGTGCTCAAGACCTACAAGCTGTTCGTCGGGGGCACGTTCCCCCGGTCCGAGAGCGGGCGGGTGTACGAGGTGACCGACGCAAAGGGCCAGTGGCTGGCCAACGCCCCGCTGGCCTCCCGCAAGGACGCCCGGGACGCGGTCGTCGCCGCGCGCAAGGCGTTCGGCGGCTGGTCCGGGGCCACCGCCTACAACCGGGGCCAGATCCTGTACCGCGTCGCCGAGATGCTGGAGGGCCGCCGCGACCAGTTCATCCGCGAGGTCGCCGACGGTGAGGGGCTGAGCAGGGCCAAGGCCACCGCGCAGGTGGACGCGGCGATCGACCGCTGGGTCTGGTACGCGGGCTGGTCCGACAAGACCGCCCAGATCGCCGGGTCGGCCAACCCCGTGGCCGGGCCGTACTTCAACCTCTCCGCCCCCGAGCCGACCGGTGTGGTCGCGCTCCTCGCGCCGCAGGCATCCTCGTTCCTCGGCCTGGTGTCGGTGATCGCCCCGGCGATCGTCACCGGGAACACGGCCGTCGTGGTGGCGAGCGAGAAGTCCCCGCTGCCCGCCCTCTCCCTGGCCGAGGTCCTGGCCACCTCCGATCTGCCCGGCGGCGTGGTCAACCTGCTCTCCGGCCGTACCGCCGAGATCGCCACCCCGCTGGCCGCGCACCAGGACGTGAACGCGATCGACCTCGCCGGCGCGGACGCGGAGCTCGCGACCGAGCTGGAGAAGGCCGCCGCGGAGAACCTCAAGCGCGTCCTGCGTCCACAGGCTGTGGATTGGGCCGCCGACCCCGGCACCGGCCGTCTCCTCGCCTTCCTGGAGACCAAGACCGTCTGGCACCCGATGGGCGCCTAGCCCCGGCCGACCCGCCCGCGGGGTGTCCGGCGGATCTTTCCCCGCCCCCGCGCCCTCTTCCGCGCCGAGCGCCCCCGCGGCGTCCGCATCCCGGACACCGCGGGGGCTTTTTCGTCGCACATATTGTCAACAATTTCATCGACAGTTAGGTTGCGAGGAACCGCACGCCGAGAAGGAACAGCGAATGATCATCGACTGCCATGGCCACTACACCACCGCGCCCCCGGCGCTGGAGGCATGGCGCACCCAGCAGATCGACGGACTCACCGACCCCGCGCTCACCCCCTGCCGCGCCGATCTCCGCATCGGCGACGACGAGCTGCGCCGGAGCGTCGAGCCGAATCAGCTCCGGCTGATGGACGAGCGCGGCATCGACCTGACGGTCTTCTCGCCCCGGGCGTCCTTCATGGCCCACCACATCGGTGACCTCCACACCTCCTCCGAGTGGGCCGCCCTCTGCAACGAGCTCTGCTTCCGCGTCAGCGAGCTCTACCCGGAGCGCTTCGCCCCCGCCGCGATGCTCCCGCAGTCGCCGGGCGTCGATCCGGTCACCTGCGTGCCCGAACTCGTCCGCTGTGTGGAGGAGTACGGGGCCGTGGCGGTCAACCTCAACCCCGACCCCTCGGGCGGCCACTGGACGGCCCCGCCGCTGACCGACCGCTCGTGGTACCCGGTCTACGAAAAGCTGGTGGAGTACGACGTACCGGCGATGGTGCACGTGAGCACCAGCGTGAACCCCGCCTTCCACACCACCGGGGCGCACTACCTCAACGCCGATACGACGGTGTTCATGCAGCTGGTGCAGGGCGATCTGTTCGCCGACTTCCCCACCCTGCGGCTGATCATCCCGCACGGCGGAGGCGCCGTTCCGTATCACTGGGGCCGGTTCCGCGGACTGGCGATGGCCCTGGGCAAGCCGCCCCTGGAGGAGCACGTCCTGGGCAATGTCTTCTTCGACACCTGCGTCTATCACCAGCCCGGCATCGACCTGCTCTTCGACGTCGTCCCGGCCCGGAACATCCTCTTCGCCTCGGAGATGATCGGCGCCGTCCGCGACATCGACCCCCGGACGGGCCGGCACTTCGACGACACCCGCCGCTACGCCGAGGCCGCCGGACTCTCCGCGGACGCCCTGACCGGCATCTTCGAACGCAACGCCCGTACCGTCTACCCCCGTCTCGACGCCCTGCTGACGAAGCAGGGCCGCTGATGGCGACCGCAACGTCACCCGATGACCACCGCAGGGCCGCCCACCCGCCCAGAGGAGCCCTCATGAGCACGCTCTCCCCCAAGACCCCGGGCTGGCTGGACTGGCACCCCGACCCGTCCGCACCCGCCTTCGCCCTGCCGCCGGGCACCGTCGACACCCACTGCCATGTCTTCGGCCCGCAAGCCGCGTTCCCCTTCGCGCCCGAGCGGAAGTACACGCCCTGCGACGGCGGCAAGGACGACCTCTTCGCCCTCCGCGACCACCTCGGGGTCGCCCGCAATGTGATCGTCCAGGCGACCTGTCACGGCGCGGACAACAGCGCCATGGTCGACGCCGTCCAGGCGTCCGGCGGCCGGGCGCGCGGTATCGCGACCGTACGCCCGGACGTCACCGACGCCGAGCTGCGGCGGCTGGACGCGGCGGGGGTGCGCGGGGTGCGCTTCACCTTCCTCAAGCGCCTGGCCGACGCCGCGCCCCAGCACGACCTGGCCGCCATCGCCCGGCGGATCGCCCCGCTCGGCTGGCATGTCGTCCTCTACTTCGAAAGCGCCGACCTGCCCGAGCTGGAACGTTTCTTCAGCTCCCTGCCCACTCCGCTCGTCGTGGACCACATGGGACGGCCGGACGTGACCGAACCGGCCGGCGGACCGCGCTTCTCCCGCTTCCTGCGGTTCGCCGAGCGCGAGGAGGTGTGGGTGAAGGTGACCTGCCCCGAGCGCCTCAGCGTCACCGGCCCCCCGGCCCTGAACGCCGAGCGGCGCCCGTACGCCGATGTGGTGCCCTTCGCCCGCCGCGCGATCGAGGAGTTCCCGGACCGGGTGCTGTGGGGCACGGACTGGCCGCATCCCAACCTCACCGGCCATATGCCCGACGACGGGCTGCTGGTCGACTACGTGCCCGTCTCCTATACACATCTAAAAAAAAAAAAACACATCAAGAAAAGCTAATGCGAACAAATACATAACTACAGA
>NZ_JAEEAP010000393.1 GCF_016103465.1 Streptomyces sabulosicollis | reverse complement strand
TGTGATCGACCGTTTCAGCTCGAAGCCGGGCAGTGGCACCTGTGGGTCGACGGTGATCTAACTCTGTTTTTTTTTCGATTGTCTCGTGGGCTCGGAGATTTGTATAAGAGACAGGGGTGGGGGCTGGCTACGGCTCGCGGCCCAACAGGGCCAGAAGCCGCGCCTGCGCATCCGCCCCCGCCGGCGGCTCAACCGGCGCCGCAAAAAGCCCGCTCTCCTCCAAATCCGCCGCATACGGCGCGACCTCCCGCACCGAAAAATCCACCAGCGGCTTCGGAATGCGCTCATCCGCCCCAATGGCCCGGGCCAGATCCCACGCGTGCACGGCCGCGTCAGCCGTCATCTGCGCACAGTAATGCGTCGCGGTGCTCTCTCCGTACGAGAGCTCGACCGTCCGGTCGAGCGCCCCCGGCTCACGGAAGGCGTCCCGCGCGGCGGCCGCCACCACGTCCCATGTGGCGACGGGGTCATCGCCGAGCAGGTCGCCCTCCAGCGCATCGCCCTGGTCGGCGACGCTCACCCCCCTCCCGGACCAGCGGCGGTACCCACATCTGCTCGACCGCGAGATGGTTCACCAGGTCGCGTACGGTCCACTCGGTGCAGGGCGTCGGGTCGTCCCACTGGTCGGGCCGGATCGCGTGCACCCGTTCGGTGAAGAGGTCCAGCGCCTCGCCGTGCCTGGTCAGCAGCGGGTTCTCCGCCATGGGCGATCACCCCGTGTGAGGAGGATGAGGGGGCTGAGGAGGTGTCCCGGGTCCCGGAGGCGTCGGAGGCGCGGCGGGCCCGGCGGGACCACCGGGAGGCCCGGCAGGACCACCGGAACCGGGGGGAGCCGCGGGCCCCGAAGGGGCGGAAGGCGCGGAAGGCGCCGAAGGCGCACCGGGCCGCCGCCCACCCCGGAAGCGCCAGCGCCAACAGCAGCACCAGGCACGCCGTCAGCGCACCCCCCGCGTAGAGCGCGGCCGCCGCCGCGCCACCGTAGAGGCGGACCGCGCGCCGCCTGGACTGCTCGCGCAACTCCCGGCGGACTTCTTCGCGGACGGCTCGTGCGACCGGCTCCGCCAGGTCCCCGGCCGAGGGTATGCCCGCCTTCGGATAGGCCGATTTGTCAGTCATGTGCCGCCGGGTACCCGTGCCCCATCCTGGTTAACAGACCCTCGTCAACCCGGGCGGGCCACGGGTACGCGGGCACTTCCGCAGGGCATTCCGGCAGAGCACGGCGTCGGACGCGGCCCCTGATATCCCGCGTCCGACGCCGCTCCTCACTCCCTACGGGCCGCTCGGCCGCACGACGGGTCCCCCTCCCCCGCGAGCCTCAAACGCCGATTTCGAACGCCGATTGTGAACGTCGCCCTCGCATCGTCGGCCTCGCATCGAGGGGCGAATCGAGGGCCTCAAACATCGGCCCCGATCGTCCCGACGACCTCGTGTCGATGCCGTCGTGACGGGTACGCGTGGGGGACGCGAAATCCTGGAGGGAGTACATGCGACTCGGACATCTCCAACCGCTCTACGACCGCCCCGGCCCCTGGGCCAGCGTCTACTTCGACACCTCGCACCCCGACGAGTCCGCTGCCGAGGAGCAGGAACGCGCCGCCCGCGAGGCGAGCCGCCGGCTGGAGGGGCAGGGCGCCGACGAGGCCACCTGCCGCGCGGTGTACGAGAGGCTGACCGCGCTGCCGCCCGGCGCAGGACCGGCCGGGTGGGCGGTCTTCGCCACGGCCGGTGAGGTGGTCTTCGACACCCCGCTGCTGACCCCGCCGCCGATGAGCGAACCCCCGTGCTGGTCGGCGCTCCCCCATGTGGGGCCGCTGCTGGAGCTGACCGGCGAGGACCCGTCCTGCCTGGTGGCGTACATCGACCGCACCGGCGCGGACGTCGAGCTGCGCGACGCACGCGGTGGCGACCGGGTCGGCTCGGTACGAGGACGGCAGTGGCCGGTGCACCGGACCGCCTCCGCCGACTGGTCAGAGCGCCACTTCCAGCTCAAGACGGAGAACACCTGGGAGCGCAACGCGGCGCTGATCGCCGATGAGCTGGGCGCCTGCCGACAGGAGACCGGGGCGGATCTGGTGGTGCTGGCCGGGGACCCCCGCGAGCGGCGCGCGGTCCACGACCACCTGCCCGAGGAGCTGCGCCCGGCCGCGGTGGAGACCTCGCACGGGGGCCGCGCCGCCGGTTCCGCCCCGCCCGGCAGCCATGCCGCCCGGCTGCTGGACCAGGAGGTGGACGAGGTGCGCGCCCGGTATGCCCATCAGCGCGGCGAGGAGGCGCTGGAGCGGTTCCGGGCCGGCCGGACCCCCTCCGGTGGGCGCGTGGACGCCGCCGAGGGGGTTCCGGCGCTGGTCGACGCGGCGCGTGAGCACCGCATAGGCTCGTTGCTGATACGCCCCGACGGGCCCGATCTCTACCGCGAGGTATGGGTGGGCACCGAACCCGACCAGCTGGCATTGCGCCGTACCGACGTCCAGTACCTGGGCGACACCCGGCCGTCCCCGGCCCGTGCCGACGACGCGTTGATCCGTTCGGTCGTGGCCACCGGCGCCGAAGTGCTGACGGTGGCACCGGCCGAGGGGGAGACGAACGGCGACGACATCCCGGTGGGCGGCCTCGGCGCCCTGCTGCGCTGGCCGTACGAGGGCGGCGCGGATTGAACATCCCGGGAACGGATTCGAACATCCCGGGAGCGGATTGATACCTCCCGGGAGCGGATGGACACCTCCCGGGACATGACCCGCCCGGGAGACCAGACGGACCCGCTGAGGAAGGGGACCGACATGCAGCGAGGCAGCGACCGGCTGAGCGTCCACAAGGACGACGAGATGAAGCACGAGCTCCAGGGGCTGATCCGCTCCGGGCACCCGACCCGCGCCGAGGAGTGGCACGACCCGGAGCCCGCCGCCGACGACGACCCGGACGTCTCCCTGGGGCCGATTCCGGCACGGGGGACGACCGGCGAGGCCGAGGCGGTGCGGTTCGAGTTCGCCCGCCGACTGGGACGCACGTCGTTCCCCGCCGACCGTGAGGGGCTCCTGCGCGTCCTGGAGGAACGGCACGCCCCGGACGGGCTGATCGCTCTGGCCGAGGAGCTGCCCGCGGACCAAACGTTCCAGACGGTGCAGGAGGTGGTCTCGGCGCTGGGGCTGCGCCCGGGCACGTAGGGGAACTATCTCGGGGATGGAGGGACCGCGCATAGTCGTCGCGCATATCCCTCCCGCACCTGGGTACTGCGGGCAGCACATCCCCGAGAAAGGGAGGTGGACAGGTGTCCCAGGACCCACCGCCCGATCCGACGCGCCCCGTGCGGGAGGCCATGACGCGGCCCGCGATCTGGGTGCGCCCCGACGCCTCGCTGGTGGAAGCGGCCCAGCTGATGCGCGCACAGGACATCGGCGATGTGCTGGTGGCCAGCGACGGGGAGGTGCTCGGGGTGCTCACCGACCGCGACATCACCCTCCGCGCGGTCGCCGAGGGCGTCGACCCCCTCGCCGTCACATGCCATGCCGTATGCACGCCGGACCCGGTGACGATCGGACCGGACGAGGAGGTGGCCGAGGCCGCCGCGCTGATGCGACGGCATGCGGTGGGGCGGCTACCGGTGGTCGAGGCGGGGCGAGCGCTGGGCGTGATCAGCCGGGGCGATGTGGCGGGGCCGACGATGTGACGCGGCCACCGAAGCCGAGATGACGGGCCCGCCCCGAAGCCCGCACCGCCTTCGCGCGTCACCGTCTCCGCACCACCCTTCCAGCATCACCCTTCCCGCGTCACCGTTTCCGCATCACCGTCCGCCGAGGGGCGGTGGGGTCCGTTTCCCCACCGCCCCTTCGCGCCCCTTCGCCATGGCGCAGACCGCTCACACAGGGCGTTTGCATACTGAGACGGTTCTTCTCGTGATGCGAGATGCCTTCTACGGTGGAGCCACCCGTTCACCGGTCCCGAAGGGGGAGTTCCGCCATGTCGAAGGACGCCGCCGTCTACACCCACGGCCACCATGAGTCGGTGTTGCGCTCGCACACCTGGCGCACGGCGGCCAACTCCGCCGCGTATCTGACCAGCCATCTGCGTCCCCATATGCAGATCCTGGACATCGGCTGCGGCCCCGGCACCATCACCGCGGACCTGGCGGAGCTGGTCCCCCAGGGGCAGGTCACCGCCGTCGACGCCGAGGGCGCCGTCCTGGAGCGGGCCCGCGCGGTGGCCGAGGAGCGCGGACTGGCCAACGTCTCCTTCGCGGTCGCCGACGTCCACGCGCTGGACCACCCCGACGACTCCTTCTGCGTGGTCCACGCCCATCAGGTGCTGCAGCACGTCGGCGACCCGGTGGGGGCGCTGCGCGAGATGCGACGGGTGTGCGCGCCGGGCGGCATCGTGGCGGTGCGCGACTCCGACTACGCCACCATGACCTGGTACCCGTCCGTCCCCGGGCTGGACGACTGGCTGGACCTCTACCACCGGGTCGCGCGGGCCAACGGCGGTGAGCCGGACGCCGGTCGCAGGCTGCGCTCCTGGGCCCTGGAGGCGGGGTTCACCGACATCACCTCGACCGCCACGGCGTGGTGCTACGCCACCGCGGAGGAGCGGGCGTGGTGGAGCGGTCTGTGGGCGGACCGCACGGTCGCCTCCTCCTACGCCCGGCTCGCGGTCGACGGCGGCCACGCCACGGAGGAGGAGCTGCGGTCGATCGCGGAGGCGTGGCGGACATGGGGCGAGGCTCCGGACGGTTGGTTCGCCGTCCTGCACGGTGAGATCCTCTGCCGCGTCTGAGCAGTTCAACTAGGCTCGCCCGCATGGATATTCTGGGGACTTCACTCCGCGTGTGCGTCGACGACCTGGACTCGGCGATCGCCGTCTACGAAAAGCTGACGGGAGCCGAGGCGGTGCGCTTCCAGCGCGGTCCCGTCGCGGTCGCGGCGGTCGGCTGCTTCTTCCTGATGAGCGGACCGGAGTCGGAGATGTCGATTCTCCGCAAGATCACGGCGACGATCGCGGTGAAGGACGTGGACGAGGCGATCGCCGATCTCACGGCGGTCGGCGGGCAGATCGTCGCCGGTCCGCTGCCCGCCCCCGTGGGCCGCACCCTGGTGGCACGCCACCCCGACGGCTCGATCTTCGAGTACGTCGACCGGAACCCGGTGGCGTGACCCGCCCGTGAACACACCGTCCGGCAGACCCGTCAGGAGGGCGGTCCCGGATCCGCGATGGCCTCCTCGGGGTCGACCTCCTCGTAGAGGTCGTCCACATCCCGGAGCTCATCGCTCTTGATCCGGACCGCCTCCTCCTCGGCGGACAGCCCGCTGGTCGAGCCCTCCTGGGAGTAGACGTCCTGCTCGCGCGGGAGGTCGGGATCCGGCTCGTCGTACAGCAGCCCCGCCGGTTCCGCCACCGAGCCGACCGGCTCCCCCGCCTCCGGCTCCTCATCGGTCAACCGGTCGTCCAGCGACTCCCGCTCACGCGTCTCCGCGCTCGTGGTGTCCCGGTACGCGGCGATCGTCGGCTCGTCCCCGGCCACGGGCAACTGCTCGGGATCCTCGGCCCACTGCTGCTCGGGCGTCCCGTCCTGCAGATCGGGAATCCCCTCATCCTCGGGATCCGCCCCAGGGTCATGCGGTCTCTTCACGGTACGCGGCTCCTCTCCGCTGATGCGCCGTGCCGATGTGCGCACCCGGGTGCCCGCCATGGGCCATCGCCATGCGGGCGGAGGCCCACATGGCGATAGCCCACGATGCGCGATAGCCCACGATGCGGAGGCCCGTCATACCGGGCGCACGCAGCTGAGGCCGTGAGGCAGGCGGCAGAGCCCGACCCGCTGACGAACACAACCCGAGCAAGCCCGCCCCAAGCGATGCCGCCTGCGGACGCGGACCCGGCAGTTGCACGTGCCCGGCGCGCAGACCCGGCAGGGGCGCAGACCCGGCAGGGGCGCAGACCCGGCAGGGGCGCAGACCCGGCAGGGGCGCAGACCGCGCTCGCTACACGGCCGCACCCCAGTCAGGCCGCGACGCGGACCGTAGGCCACTCGCAAGGCACAGACGTCGGCGCAACCAAGCAAGCCCGCCCTCACCATGCCGCCTGCGGACGCAGGCCCGGCAGGGCGCGTATCCGGGCGCGGGCCCGGCGGGGCACGGGCCCGGCGGGGCGCGCCGGTCACAGGCCGCCATGCGGGCCGCAGGCCACTCGCGGGCGCGGCGCGCCCCGGTGGCCGAACCGGCCACCGGGTGCGACCCGGGCAGGCCCGCTGCGGGCCGTAGGACCCGCTACGCGGGGCGCATGCGGAATTCGTAGGCGGCGGGGAGCGGGTGTTCGGCGTGGGCCCGGGCGCGGGCCTCCTCGGTCAGTGGGTCCTCGGTGCCGCCCGCCAGCCGATCCACGATCGCGTACCAGGTGTCGCTCAACGCCTCGTCGCCCTCACGCAGATCGCAGACCTCGAAGCCCTCGTCGAAGACGGCGCGGGCGGCCAGGGCGTCGCCCTGGGCCAGCAGGACCTGGGCGCGCAGCAGCCGGAAGCGGCCGCGTGCGCGGATCGTGGGGCGGAGCGCGTCGAGGACCGCTCGGGCGTCATCGGCGCGGTCGGCCGCGAGCAGCGCGACGATGGCCTCCCGGCCGAGCGCCGCCTCGGCCGTCTCCAGGGCGGCCGGGTCGGCGGCGACGGGCGGCGCGGCCAGCGAGACGGCCGTCCCCTGCCCAGCGCTCTGCCCCTCCCCCTGGGCCTGGGCCAAGCCCGTACCCGTACCCGCCGTTTCGAGCACCGGGTCCGCCTCGGGCGGCGGGGCGGCGGCCGAGGTGAGGAGGAGCCGTACGGCCCGCAGCAGCCGTTCCGCCGCGCGCGCCGGATGGCCCGAGGCGGTGTCGGCGACGGCCAGACACCGCAGCGTCCAGGGCGTCTCCGCGCACCGCAGCGACCGCTCCCAGCTGCGCTCGGCCTGGGCGCGGTCGCCCGCGTGCCACTGGGCGACGCCCAGGTGGTACTCGGCGGCGGCGGTCGAGGGGGCCGCTTCCAGGAGGTCGCGCCAGGCGGGCGCGACCACGGAGGCGCCGGGGTCGGCCTGGGAGGGGCCCGGCTCCCAGTCGGGCAGGGCACCGGTGCGCAGCAACCGGCGCCACGGCTCCTGCTCCTCCCCCAGCGTGTCCGGGTCGAACGGCGTCCCGGGCAGCTGGAATCCGCCGCGCTCGATCTCGAGCGCGCCCCAGCCGGAGCCGGTCGCCAGGCGCTCCGCCGGTTCCGCGTCGGCGTACGGGCGCCAGGCGGCGTAGGCCGCGTCGACCGCGGCGCGCGGCAGCGCCGCCTCCAGCCGGATCTCGGTCTCGCGGCGGGCGGCCGCCCAGTCCGCGCCGTGGACGGCCGCCGGGTCGGCGGTCAGCAGGCCGTACGCCTCCAGCCAGGCGAACTCCTCCCCCGCCTCCAGCGGGATGTGCTCCAGCTGGGTGCGGGCGAGCCCGGCCTGGATCTCGGCGTAGCCGCCGGTGCCGGGCTCGGTCAGCCACTGCTGCCAGCGCCGTCCGCCGGGGCCCGCGCCCCAGACGAAGAGCTTGCGGCCGCGCAGCAGATCGGTCGAGGTCTGGACGAGGCCGCCGCCGTCGGCGTCGAGCGAGGCGATCCAGCGGCGGGCGCCATCGGGCACCTCGTAGAAGTAGTCGGCGGGGTAGGCGCCGCGCAGCGGATAGGTGCGGTCGGCGCCGTCCCACTCCGGGACCGGGACCTTGCTGAGGGTGCGGGCGTAGCCGAAGTGCCAGGCTTCGTCGGCGGGGGCGAGGACGCGGGTGTGCTCGTCCTCGGGGACGGCGATGTTGGACCACCAGTAAACGGGGGCGGGGAGGTGGTGGGGATTGCGGATCCTGACGCCCACGTAGAGGAACGCGGAGTCGGCGGGCAGCCACAGATCCACCTGGAAGGGCAGGTCGCGCAGCCGCTCCCACTCCCACAGCCGCACCATCGCGCCCCCGTCGGCGGCGTCGGGGGCGGGGACGCGCGCGGCGTGCAGGGGCGCGCAGGACAGGGTGGTGTGACCGGTGGCGCCGATGTTCCACTCGATCCCGCCGGAGAACCAGGCGCCGTTGAGGGCGAAGTCGGCGGGCTGGAGCACCGGGTTGCGGTACAGCAGTTCGCGGCCGGTCGGCTTGTGGACCAGTGAGTGGACCCGGCCGCCGAGGCCGGGCAGCACGGTGGCCCGCAGCTGGTCGTTCTCCAGGACGATGGCGTCGAGCGCGGCGGGAGCGCGGTCGCGGCCGTAGCCGTCGCGCAGCCGCACCGGCAGCACCGACCGCAGGGGTGCGTAGGCGACCTGACGGGCCATGTCGGCGGGAAGGGTGGCCCGGATGCGGTCGTCCACGCGGTGCACCTCGTCGAGGGGGCGCAGCGCGGGCAGGGGGTTGTCG
>NZ_JAEEAP010000392.1 GCF_016103465.1 Streptomyces sabulosicollis | reverse complement strand
GCCCCGCCCCACCCCCATCCTCCTGGATGCGAGAGCGACACAGGAGACAATGGGGAGCGAGGCGGACATGGCGCGGCACCGGATCATGGGGACGAACGGCCGACTGCTGGCGGCGGCACTGGGTGTGGCGGGGGTGACCGCCCTGGCCGCCGTGTGGACCGCCCAGGCCGGAACCGTCACGGCGGCGCCGGGTGCGTCACCGAGACCGAAGCCGACGCCGATCGTGGGCCAGACCTCCAAGCCGGACCCCGGACTGCCCGATCCCGTGGTCAACATGGACATAGCCCACGCCTCCGACAAGGGCGCCAAGGGCGTCAACATCACGATCGACGACGGTCCGGACCCGACGTGGACCCCGCAGGTCCTCCAGGTGCTCAAGGCCAACGGCGTCAAGGCCACCTTCTGCATGGTCGGTCCGCAGGCCCAGGCCCACCCGGACCTGGTCAAGGACGTGGTCGCGGACGGACACCGGCTGTGTGACCACTCCGTGTCGCACGACACGACGATGGACACCAAGTCACCCGCCTACCAGTCCAAGGAGATCCTCGACGCCCAGCGAATGATCACCAAGGCGTCAGGGGGCGTCAAGCCGCTCTACTACCGTGCCCCGGGCGGTGCCTTCACTCCGTACAGCCGCCAGATCGCCGCCTCGCAGGGCATGCGTCCGCTGGGCTGGAACGTGGACTCCAAGGACTTCAAGCAGCCGGGGGTCGCGTCCATGGTCGACACCGTCAAGAACGAGATCTCCGGTGGCCCCACCGTGCTCTTCCACGACGCGGGCGGCGACCGCGGCCAGACGGTCGAGGCGCTGCGCCAGGTCCTGCCGTGGCTGAAGCAACAGGGATACACCTTCGGCTTCCCGGTGCGCTGACGGCCGTTCCCGCGTCCCGCGGCCGTCGGCGGCGTGTCCGGGCTCGGCCTCGGTGAGCGCTGAACCAGGCCGAGCGAGGTCCACGAACTGAAGACCGGGCGTTCTGGCTGGGGAGGGACGCCGATCAGAGTTCCCAAACGTGCTGCGCCACTTCGAGTCGCGTGAGGCGGTCCTGCTTGAACTGCCCGGTACCGAGATCCGGAACTGGATCGCTGAACTGGAGCGCGCGCAGCACTCCAGCGAGGCCACAGCGCGAGATCCTGGGCATCGGCCGCTGGGCACCGCAACGGACGTGGTGAGACTTCACCCACATCCCACGGAGGCGGTCAGTGGGTTCGTTGAAGGATGCAGATTGATCGAACGTTCATCGCACACGGCCATGCTCGGTCCGACCCTGTCCGGAGCACCACCGGATCATCGTCTGGAGACGAGCATGCGATTACTGCGAGCCCTGGTTCCTGGCGCCGCCCTGTTGTCCTCCGCGGTGCTGTTCGCCCCGACCAGTTCGGCCGAGGAGCCCTGGCGTCCGCTGCGCGGCGGCGGTGAGGGCATCCGAGCCTGTGTGGATCGGGCGCAGGAGTTGACCCCGCGGACATGGACCTGCACCGGCGGCACCCTGACCGTCACCGCCGACCGGGAGGGCAAGCCCACCGACAAGACGTACACGGTGGCCGAGGACTTCCGCACCACGGCTACACCCGCCGCGCCGAGGGCGGGCGAGAGTGTACGAGACGACTACGACACCTGGTGCGAGAGCGGTACCATCTGCGGCCGGAAGATCAACGACTTCATTGCCGAGGTCAAGGGCAATGTGGCCTACGGTGACCAGAACGGCGTCATCGGCACCTTCGACCTCATCCTCCGCCAGGCATTCGACGGACAGTTCCCCCGGTGGCGTACCGCGCTCGACTGGGACAGTGGTCCCGAGGTCCAGCCCGGCGAGTGGTCCATCAACTGTCGAACCAACATCAGCGGCGGGCCGGACGACTACTGCGGCGAGAATCACGCGTACTTCGCATCCATCAACCTCGGGTCAACGCGCACCTGGTGGCCCTCACCCCGGCGCTATTCCTACAACGAGGACCTGCTGCGGGACGGGCGCAGGCACCATGACGACGAGAAGGGCGAGTTCTACGTCCACGCGCATGAGGGCCTGTGGAAGATCGGGGTCCTGCACACGGGCCGCTGGAACAAGTGCAACGTCAGCGAAAGGTGCCGGTACTACGAGGTGCCGTGGAAGCCGTGACCTGGTGGCCAGGCTCCTCCCAGCGTGGTCATCGAGTCGACCGGTTGCCCAGCATTCCGACCAGGGCGATGTTTCCGCACCTGACGTCGGTGGCGAACGCACCGCGCATCCGGACGTCCGGGAGGCGGCGGCGCGTGCACAGCAGCCGCTACTGGCCCCTGGAGTTCGTCATCTCAGTGGCCAGCCTGTGGAGTTCTTCGGTCACCAGCGCGACGAACCGCTCGCTGAGCATCGGCTGTACCCCCTGGGACTGGGCCGTGCGGTTCAGGTGACCGAGCATGTCCTCGACCGAGGTGAACCCGGCGAACGGACGCAGGAACCAGATCCTGCCGACTGGCCGGGGCGTGGGCACACCGATGTCCTCCAGCTCCGCGTTGGCCTCCTCTTCCTGCTCGGCGAGCAGGGCCGGGGTCCACCGGATCGGCCGTCGAGGCTGTTCTGCGCCGCGAGGGTCGGCGGAGTAATCGATGCACTGTTCCCACGCGTAGTGCGTAGAACGGTTGGGCACCCAGGCACGGTACTCGGGGGGCCACAGGTAGGGCAGGAAAATCCAGCCGCCGCCCAGGTCCGAGTACCACCCTTGCTCATGCAGAGCGAGCACTTCGGGGAGCCTGTCGGCCTCGATGTCGGCGTTGTCCGCTCGGCGCTCGGCCAGCGGATGCGGTTCCTGGTCCCAACCCCAGTCCATGATGTCATCGTGCCAGAGCGACGTCTCCCGGGCTGGGGAGTCTGTGGATCAGGACAGTGGCGGCAGTGCCGATCCGGCGATGCTCAGCGCAACGTGTTCCCGGGCCGGGGCCGTCCCCGAGGGGCGGTCCCGGCCCGGGCCGTGAGCCCCGCGCTTCAGTTCCGGGCGCGGTCCAGCGCGGCCGCCACCACCGGGCCGATCCGGTCCAGGGACTCCTCCCGCATCATCCGGTAGTGGTGATCGGGGACGCCGTGGACGACCAGGGCGCCGTCCACGAAGGGGAGCCAGGCGTCCGCCACGTGCAGCGGATCGCGCCGGTAGCCGGGGATCTCCTCCAGGGCCCGGAACATCAGCATGTCGCCCTCGAACCGCTCGGGCGCGAACTTCCGCATCAGCTCCTGGTCGTTGAGCAGGATGTCGAGCAGCGGGAAGCTGGTCTCGCCCTCCAGCAGCCGGGCGGGCAGCCCGGTCTCCCGGCACAGGTCGGCGACCAGGTCCGCGGTGCCGTCGGCCCCGTCGGGGTGCGCCTCCAGCCAGCCCGGGGCGAAGATGTCGCCGCCCCCGATGTCGTCGAGCAGCACGCGCAGCCACTGGCGCTTGCCGAGCTCCGGCGCCTGGGGCAGCGCCTGGGCGTTGTCGGGGTAGGCGTCCACCACGGCCAGCGTGGCGACCTCCTCGCCCTGGGCCTGCAGCCGGGTGGCCATGGCGTGGGCGATCAGCCCGCCGAAGGACCAGCCGAGCAGATGGTACGGACCGGTCGGCTGGACGGTCCGGATCCGCTCCAGATAGTCGGCGGCCATCTCCTCGACGCTCGCCGGGAGGACGTCCGGTTCGGTGAGACCGCGTGCCTGGAGGGCGTACACCGGCTGGTCCGGGGCGAGATGGCGGAGCAGCCCGGTGTACGACCAGCCCAGACCGCCGCCGGGGTGGACGCAGAACAGCGGCGGGCGCGCCCCGTCGCCGCGCAGCGGCAGCAGGATGTCCAGCGGCTGCCCGAGGTGCGCCTCGGCCGGGCCCGCCGCGTCCAGGCGGGCCACCAGCCGGGCGACGGTCGGCGCCTCGAAGAGGTCGCGCATCGACAGCTCGGTGGCCAGCGCGGCGCGGGCCTGGCTGGCCAGCTTGGACGCGAGCAGCGAATGGCCGCCGAGCAGGAAGAAGTCGTCGTCGATGGTGACGCCGTCGACGCCCAGGACCTCGCCGAAGAGCGCGCACAGCGCCTCCTCGCGCGGGGTGCGGGGCGCGCGTCCGCCCGTGGTGGCCTCGAAGGAGGGCGCGGGCAGCGCGGCGCGGTCCAGCTTGCCGTTGGCGTCCAGGGGGAGGGTGTCGAGGACGACGAACGCGCCGGGCACCATGTGCTCGGGCAGCACCTCGCCCAGCGCCTCGCGGACCGCGGCGGTGTCCGGCGGGGTGTCCCCGGCGGCCGTCACATAGCCGACCAGCCGCTGGTCGCCGGGCCGGTCGGCGCGGACCGCGGCGGCGGCCCCGGCCACCTCGGGGAGTGCCCGCAGCGCCGCCTCGACCTCGCCCAGCTCGACGCGGAAGCCGCGCAGCTGGACCTGGCCGTCGGTGCGGCCCACGTACTCGACGTCGCCGTCCGGCCGCAGGCGGGCCAGGTCGCCGGTGCGGTACATCCGGGTGCCGGGCGGGCCGTAGGGGTCGGCGACGAACCGCTCGGCGGTCAGGGCGGCCCGGTTGAGGTAGCCGCGGGCCAGCTGCGCCCCGGACGCGTACAGCTCGCCGATGACCCCGGCCGGGCAGGGCTTCAGGGCGGTGTCCAGGACGTACATCCGCGTGTTCCACACCGGTCGGCCGATCGGCACCGGGCCCTCGCCGCCGGGCGTGGAGGGGTGGTGGGCGATCTGGATGGTGGTCTCGGTGGGCCCGTAGAGGTTGTTCAGCGGCACGCCGGGGAACCGCTCGTGGAACCGCTCGGCGGTCTCGCGCGGCAGCGCCTCACCGCCGCTGGAGGCCCGCCGCAGGACGCCCGCGCAGGCGTCGGCGGCGGCCGGGTCGGCGAGGAACGCCTGGAGCATCGACGGTACGAACTGGAGCGCGGTGATGCCCTCCTCGCGCACCGTGCGCGCCAGGTACGCCGGGTCCTTGTGGCCGCCGGGCCTGGCCACCACCAGGGTGGCTCCGCTGAGCAGTGGAAGGAAGAACTCGCAGACCGAGGCGTCGAACCCGGCCGGGGTCTTCTGGAGCATGCGGTCCCCGGGGGCGAGGCCGTAGGCGTCCCGCATCCACTCCAGGCAGTTGGCGACGGCCCGGTGGGGCACGAGGACGCCCTTGGGGCGGCCGGTGGAGCCCGAGGTGTAGATGATGTACGCGGGGTGCTCGGGGTCGATCGCCACCGCCGGAGCGGCGTCGCCCGCTCCGCCCCGGGCGCCCGTGATGTCCACGACGTCCAGCAGCAGCCGCCCCACGCCGTGGCGCGCGGGCAGCGCCCCGGCGCTGTCGGCGCGGGTGACCACGAGCGCGGGGTCCGCGTCGTCGAGCATGTACGCCAGCCGCTCGGCCGGGTAGTCCAGGTCCAGCGGCAGATACGCGGCCCCCGTCTTCAACACCGCGATCAGCGCGATGACCAGGTCGGCGGAGCGGGGCAGGGCCACGCCGACGGTGCGCTCGGGCCCGGCGCCGCGCGCGAGGAGCACCCGGGCCAGCCGGTTCGCCGCCCGGTCCAGCTCGGCGTAGCTGAGCACGGTGTCATCGCAGACCAGCGCCTGGGCCTCGGGCGTCCGGGCGGCCTGGGCGGCCAGCAGCTCGGGGAGGGCGGCGCCTGAGGTGGGGTGCGCCGTGTCGCCCGGCGCGCCCAGGACCCGCCGGCGCTCCTCGGCGGACAGCAGCTCCAGCGAGCCGACGGTGCGCCGCGTGTCGGAGGTGTCGGAGAGGGAGCGCAGCAGGCCGAGGTAGCGCTCCCGGTGGGCGATGAGCGCGTCCTCGGTGTAGAGGTTGGAGTTGGCGTTGAGGTCGATCCGGATGCCGGTGCCGTCGGACCGGTCATACCCCATGATCGAGAGGTCCTCGACGGTGCCGTTGGAGAGGTTGTGCCCCTTGACCCGGTGACCGGCGAAGTGGAAGTCGTAGTCGTACGTCATGATGTTGACGTGCGGGCCGAGCAATCCGTTTCCGCCGTCCGGGAGTCGCAGATCCCGGGCCAGGTCGATACGGCGGTAGCGCTGATGGCGAAGGGCCTGCCTGACTTCCCGTGAGATCTGCCGGACCAGCTCCCGTATTCGCATATCGGCGCGCACCTGTATGCGCAGCGGCACCACATTGGCGAACATCCCGGGAATGGCGCGGGAAGTGGCATCGGTACGACCGGAGACGGGCAGCGTCAGAATGATGTCCGATTTACCGGTCAATCGGTGCAGATACAGTGCGGTCGCCGAGATGATCATAGCGGACCAGTGGGTCGCGTATTTACGCGCCGCGGCCCGCAGTTCGACCGCTTCCTCCTCGGTCAGGTAGGCGGTCTGCCGGAGGACGGTGGAAAGTTCCCTGGTGGGGTGGGTGGAAAGCCGCGCCGGGCGGGGGGAATCACCGAAGTGTTCCAGCCAGTACGCGCGGTCTTTGGCGAAATCCGGTGAGGCCCGGTATTCCGCGTCCTGGTCGAGCATCGCCCGCAGGGAGCCGAAGACCGTTCCCCCCTCGGCCGGGTCGGTCCCCTCCACCAGCGCGGTGTACACCTCGGCGGTCCGCCGTCCCAGCAGGGCGGCCGAACCGGCGTCGGAGACGATGTGGTGGGTGCCCTGGTACCAGAGGAAGCGCTCGGCCTCCACCTTGAGCAGGGCGAACGAGAACGCCGGGTGGTCGCCCAGCGTGAGCGCCCCCGTGGCCAGGTCGTTCTTCATCCACCGCTCGGCGGCGGCCCAGGGGTCCGCCTCGCCGGTGAGGTCCAGCTTCGGGAGCTCCCAGTCGGTCACCGGGTCCAGGATCTGCCAGGGCTTCCCGTCGTCCTCGCCGACCCGCACGTTGTAGGGCTCGGCCTCCGCCACGGCTCTGCGCAGGGCCCGCTCGAATAGCTCGGTGTCTATCGGTCCTTGTATCTCCAGGTACTCACCGACCCGGAAGGTGGTGCTCTCCGGCGGCTCCAGCTGCTCTATGAACCAGATCTCACTCTGGCCGGTCGAGAGCGGCAGACGGGCGGCCGGTACGGCGGGCTGCACATTTCCCCCACAGAGAATGGGACCACGGTCGAAAAATGTGCCCGCCGACCGGGAGTAGTTTTCCGCGCGGTCGCAGGCACCACACGTGACCCTATGAGACGGAATTGCACTCAGTGCGGGGGTCAGGAGACCGTTCGGTGGCGAGACTGTGAAAATCGCCGGGCCCTAGGTGTTTACCTGGAGTAGCCGCGGTGCCGGAACGGCATGAGCGCGTGCATGAGCATGCGCCCTACGGGCGCGAGTGTCCAGAGGATGTCCGGGAGTTCACCGAGGGGCAACCCAATGCGCGGGCGCCGGGTGAGGCGCCCGCGCCGGGGTGTGGAGGCCGTGGCGGGAATCGAACCCACGTAACTCGATTTGCAGTCGAGCCCCTCAACCACTCGGGCACACGGCCGATGTCGTGCTGTGTTCCCGACGATAGGACCGGGGTGGGGCGGGCACAACGGAGCGGCGGGGGCTGCCATACGACTGACACACTGCGTTCATGGCCCGCCGGGCGCGCCCGCCCGGGACGCCCCGGCCGCCTTCCCGGCGCGGGGGCACGGCATGACGTCACGGCGTGGGGTCACGGCGTGGGGTCACTGCGCGGGCCCGCGGTAGTGGGTTGTGGGGGGGACTGCGCGGGTCCGCGGTGGGGCACTGCGCGGGTTCGCGGCGCGGGGTCACTGCGTCGGGCGCTGCGCCAGGAAGTCCTCGACCACCTGGCGGAACAGGTCGGGCTCGTCGACCCACGGATAGTGGCCCACCCCGGGCAGCGCCTGCGCCCGACCGTCCGGGAAGGACTCGGCCACCAGCTCCCCGGCCCGCATCCCGGTCACCGCGTCCCGGTCGCCGGTGATCGCCAGTACCGGGCACGGCACCTCGCGCAGCCGGGCCAGCACCGCGCGCCGCCCCGCCTCGTCGACGCCCTGCCAGAAGCCCGCCCGCGCCACCGGCCCCAGCTGCTCGCCCTCGCTCTCGGCGTGGGCCCGCTGGGGCTCCTCCCAGCGGCCGTACGCCATGGGGGCGGCCTGGAGCAGCAGCCTGCGCACCTCGGCGAGGTCGGTGGTGTCGGGCAGGAGCCGCACCGCCGTGTACGCGTCCTGCCACCAGGGCTCGTCGGCGCGGGATTCGAAGATCTCCCGGGCGTCCTCGGGGAGTTCGCCCTGCAGCCGGGCGCCGGGGCTGACCAGGACCAGCCGGCTGAGCCGCTCGGGGTGGGCGGCCGCGTACGCCTGGGCGGTGGCGGCGGCCGCGTCATGGGCGAGCAGCGGGAAGCGGGCGAGGTCCAGATGGCGGCGGAGCGCCTCGAGGTCCTCGGCGAGCCCGGGGAAGGCGTAGCCGCTGGGGTCGACGGCCGGAGGGGAGTCCCCGGTGCCGCGGCCGTCCGGGATGAGGAGGGTGTGGTGGGCGTCCAGCCCGCCGAGGTCGCCCAGATACGCGGCGTCCCGCCC
>NZ_JAEEAP010000391.1 GCF_016103465.1 Streptomyces sabulosicollis | reverse complement strand
CGCCCACCCCGCCCCGGCGCGCACCGGCTCCTCGGCCATCGGCCCTCGCCTCGTCCGCCATCCGTGCTCTCCCGCTCCGTGTCCGGCCTACGGCGGTGAAAGAGTGTTCTCCCGCCTATACCGCCATACCCGACGGCTGGGACGGAGTGCGGCCCCACGCCGCATCACCCCCGATCGGCCCGAGTCGCACGTCGCCGCGCCGCCGTACACCTCCTCGAAGGCGGCGCTCACGATGTTGACCACGCGGTACGCCAAGGGGCTCGCGGGCATCCGCGTCAACGCCGCCGACCCCGGCTACAAGGCCGACGGGCGGGGATCCGTGACGCGACGACTTGCGCTGGAGTGAGCTCCAGCTCCTAGCGTTGGGGCATGGCTGACTCCTCCGAGCCGGACCGGATCGGCATCCGCGCTGTGTCGGAGCTGACGGGGCTGAGCATCGACACCTTGCGCTGGTACGAACGCGAAGGTCTACTGCCCCTGGTGGAACGGGGCCCTGGCGGGCGGCGCCGCTACTCGCCCGCCGCGATCCGGTTCATCCGCCTGGTGCAGGCGCTGCGCCGTACCGGCATGTCGGTGGACGACGTGCGGACCTTCGTGCGGATGGGCTCCGGCCTGGAGTGGCACGGCAGGCGTACGGCGCTCCTGGAACAGCACGCCGCGGCCATCGAGCGGCAGATCGGTCAGCTGCGCCAGGACCTGGCGGTGGTGCGGGAGAAGATCGCGCACCACCGCGACCTGCGACGGCGTGGTCTGGACTGCGAGGACGAGATCGGCACCGCCGCCCCCGGCGCCGCCGCCGACCTCCCTCCGGACGAGGCGGGCCCGCGGTCAGCGCGGTCAGCGCGAGAGCGCGAGGAGCGCGAGGAGCGCGAGGAGCGCGAACGACGAGAGACGGGAACTGAGCATGCGTAAGGTCAGCGGATGGGCGGCGCACGCCCAGGGCGCCGCCGTGGCCCCGTGGGACTTCGAGCGCCGGGAGCCGCGGGAC
The DNA here is from genome assembly GCF_016103465.1 of Streptomyces sabulosicollis. Taxonomy (GTDB): domain Bacteria; phylum Actinomycetota; class Actinomycetes; order Streptomycetales; family Streptomycetaceae; genus Streptomyces; species Streptomyces sabulosicollis. Next base: position 7,450 of record NZ_JAEEAP010000391.1, on the reverse strand, counting down.
AGGGACATAGCGGTGCGGGTCCGCTACTGCGGTGTGTGCGCCAGTGACCTGTCCGCGATCCGCCACGGCGAGCCGACCGCCTTTCCGCTCGTGGCGGGTCACGAGATCGTCGGGGAGGTCAGCGCGGTCGGCGCCGCGGTCTCGCGGTTCTCGGTCGGCGACCAGGTCGCGGTGGGCAACATCGTCGACTCCTGCCGCACCTGCCCCGCCTGCCGCGCCGGTCGGGAGAACTGGTGCCACGAGGGGGTCACGCTCACCTACGGCGGCATCGACCGCGTCGACGGTTCCCGCACCCAGGGCGGATATTCCACCGAATACGTCGTTGACGAGCACTTCGCCTACCCGCTGCCCAGCGGGCTGGACCCGGCGGGAGTGGCCCCGCTGATGTGCGCGGGTGTCACCACCTACGTGCCGTTGCGCCGCTGGGGCACCGGTCCCGGCCGGACGGTCGGCATCGTCGGCATGGGTGGCCTGGGCCATATCGCCCTTCAGCTCGCCCATGCCATGGGCGCCGACGTCGTGCAGTTCACCACCTCTCCCGGCAAGGCCGCCGAAGCACGCCGACTGGGCGCCGACGATGTGGTCCTCTCCCGGGACGAGCGGCAGATGGCCGCGCAATCGGGGCGCTTCGACCTGATCCTCGACACCGTCGGAGCGCCGCACGCGCTGGAGCCCTATCTGAGCGCCCTGGCCATCGACGGGACCCTGTGCCTGGTCGGCATCCCGGAGCGAGATCTGCGGCTCGGCGCGCTCAGCCTGATCGTCGGCGCGAAGAACCTGGCCGGCGCGGGCAGCGGGGGAACCGCCGAAACCCAGGAGATGCTCGACTTCTGCGAGGAACACGGCATCACCGCCGAGACCGAGATCGTGCCCGCGCACGACATCAATACCGGCCTCGACCGGCTGGCCCGCAACGACGTGCGCTACCGCTTCGTCCTCGACCTGGCCTGACGCGCGGCGTGAGGTGCTTCACGGAGGGGCGTGATGTGCCGGGGGCTGGGTAAGCGCGCCGCGATCATCGCTTGAGATGCCGAGGTAATCGGTACACATAGGGCGAAAAGCATTGCCGGAAAGGAGGCGACATGTCGTCGAAGCGACGCCGCAAGAAGAAGGCCCGCCGTAAGAACGGGGCCAACCACGGTAGCCGTCCCCAGTCCTGACCTGGGGCCCTGGCCGAGTGACACCGACGGGCTCCCCGGCTGCGCGGCGCCACCGCGCCCGGGTACGGGGAGCCCGTCGGCCGGTTCTAGGACGGGTTCGCGTCGTCCGGGCGGCCTCCGGCGCGTCCCCACTGGGCCTCGTCCCATTCGACGTATTCGATCTGGGCGCCACCGGGCAGCCTCGCGGTCAGGTTTCTGCCGGTGGGGACCGCCTGCGGGCCGCGCACGATCTCTGCTCCGGCCCGGGTGAGACGTACCTGGCATGCGTCCAGGTCGTCCACGATCAGCGTGGCCGACGTGGCCCGGTACGGCTCCAGCGTCCGCTCGTCTCCCGCCACCACCAGAACCCGGCCGACGGTGGCCAGCTCCAGGCCGTTCGGCATGGTGAAGCGGGTGGTGACCGGTTCGCCGGTGAGGGCGGTGAGCGGTGTCAGTGCCGCGTCCAGGTCGGTGGCGTAGACGCGGGCGTAGGTGCGGAAGATGCGCATGCTCAGCAGCAAGGTGTGACCGGTCGCGGCTATTCCCCTAGTGGTGGCGGCCCTCGCAGAGGGCCGTCTGGACGGCGGCCTTCATGTCCTCGAAGGCCGGGGGGTGGGCGAGCGCGATGTTCACCAGGTCGCGGGTGCGCGGTCGGCGGTGGTCACGGCGGCGGTGTTCCGTCGTGGCGTGTCGTTACCCGTCCGTGCCACCGCGGCGACACCCGCCGCCGCGGCCAGGGTGAATCCGCCACCCAGCACCCGCCTGCGCCTGATCCGGTCCATGTGACGCCCCTCGAAGCCCCGTCGCGGCCGGAGGAACACGCTAGGGGCCGCCGAGTTCGGGATCGATCCGGCCAGCCACCCGCATCGCCCTGGGGACAGCTCCACCCCGCCCCGGTCAGAGCAGTTCGAGCAGGGCGTCGGTGAACTCCTCGGTGGTGGCCGTGCCGCCCAGGTCCGGGGTGCGGACGGGGGTCTTCGCCAGGACGGTCGCGATGGCGTCGGTGACGCGGGTGGCCGCCTCGGGGTGGCCGAGGTGGTCGAGCATCATGGCGGCGGACCAGATCGCGCCGAGCGGGTTGGCGATACCGCGTCCGGCGATGTCGGGGGCGGAGCCGTGGACGGGCTCGAACATGGACGGGAAGTCGCGTTCGGGGTTGAGGTTGGCCGCGGGCGCGATGCCGATGCTGCCCGCGACCGCGGCGGCGAGGTCGCTGAGGATGTCGCCGAAGAGATTGGAGGCCACCACGACGTCGAAGCGCCGCGGGTCGAGGACGAACTTGGCGGCGAGGGCGTCGATGTGCTCCTGGCCCCAGGCCACCTCCGGGTGCGCGGCGGCGCGTTCGGCCACCAGCTCGTCCCAGAAGGGCATGGTGTGGACGATGCCGTTGGACTTGGTGGCCGAGGTGAGGTGGCCGCCGCGCCGCTCGGCGAGGGAGAAGGCGTAGTCCAGGACGCGGGTGACGCCCTTGCGGGTGAACACCGCTTCCTGGACGGCCATTTCCTCCGGGAGACCCCGCCCGAGGCGGCCGCCGATCTCGCCGTACTCGCCCTCGACGTTCTCCCGGACGACGACGAGGTCGACATCGCCGGGGCCCGCGTCGCGCAGCGGGCTGGGGACGCCCTCGAAGACGCGGATGGGGCGCAGGTTGACGTACTGCTGGAAGCCCCGGCGGATGGGGATCAGCAGCCCCCACAGCGAGACGTGATCGGGGACGCCGGGGTAGCCGACCGCGCCGAGCAGGATCGCGTCATGGCCGCGCAGCTGGTCCAGACCGTCCTCGGGCATCATCGCGCCGAGGCTGACATAGCGCTCGCAGGACCAGTCGAACGTCTCGTAGGCGAAGCCGAGGCCGTGCCGGGCGGCGACGGTGTCCAGGATCCGGCGGGCGGCCGGGATGACCTCGTTGCCGATGCCGTCGCCGGGGATCAGCGCGATGCGGTGGGTGGTGGTCGTGCGGGGGTTCGTCATGGAGGGGATTGCAGCAGGGGAGCGTCTTCCGCGTCCAAGACACAGATCGCATGTGCCTTATAGGCGCGCCCTATGGGATTCCACGGCGGTGCCGACGAACGCCTCCGCCGCCGGTGTCAGCGGGGCCCGCCTGCTGACCAGGGCGATGTGCAGGCTGGTGCGCGGCTCCAGGTCCAGCACCAGGGCCCCCGCCCGCTCGGCGAGGCCGCGCCAGGCGTCGGCCACCACGGCCAGGCCGACGCCCCGCAGCACCAGCGGCAGGATCGACACCCGGTGCTCGGTCTCGACCACGACGGTCGGCGCGACGCCCTCGGCCACCAGGTCGTCGACGTAACGGCGCATCCCGGTGCCCTTCTGGCCCACGATCAGCCGATGGCCGGACAGCTGCTCATGGCGCACCGGCACCCCGGGACGGAACGGCCCGTCCGGGGGTGTCAGCAGCACGAAACGCTGCTCGACCAGTGGATAGGTGCGCACATCGCCCTGCGGTACGGGATCGGGGGAGGCCAGCAGCCCCAGCTCGCACACGCCGGTGCGCACCATCTCCGTCACATCGCGCGGGGTGAACGCGGCCTGCACGCGTACGGACACCGCGGGATGGGTCCGGGCGAAGCGGTCGATCATCCCCGTCAGCGGTTCGACGGCCTGGGAGGGCGGGGCCGCGATGTCCACCCGGCCGCCACGCAGCCCGTGCACCGACTCCACACTGGCCCGTGCGAGCTGGAGACTGCGCACCGCCTCCCGCGCCGGTCCGATCAGCGCCGTGCCCGCGTCGGTGAGGACCGCCCGGCGGCCGATGCGGTGGAAGAGGTCGCTGCCCAGGTCGCGCTCCAGGGCGCGGATGGCCTGGGACAGGGACGGCTGGGACAGATACAGCGCGGCGGCGGCCCGGTTGAACCCGCCGTGGTCCACCACGGCCAGGAAGTACTCCAGCTGCCGCACATCCACCGCGCCGCCTCCCCGCGCCCCGCCGCTCTCGGCGCGCGCACATCTCCATAGGTGCTGCCCCAGAGGTGCTGCTCCATAGGTGCTGCCTATAAGGATTGTCGCCAACGGGTCTTGGACGCGCACCGGGGGCGGCTGCTGGGATCGGGCCATGAGCGATCAGCTGCTGGGTGACTTCGACCGCCGCACCGTCCACGTCGAGGGTGTGGGAATCAATGTGCGCACCGCCGGGGACGGGCCGCCGGTCCTGCTGCTGCACGGCTATCCGCAGACCCATGTGATTTGGCACCACATCGCCCCGGCGCTCGCGGCCACCCACCGCGTGGTCCTCACCGATCTGCGCGGCTACGGCGACAGCCACAAGCCCGTGTCCGACGCCGAGCACCGTACGTATTCCAAGCGGGCCATGGCACGCGACCAGCTGCTGGTGATGCGGGAACTGGGTTTCGACCGCTTCGCGGTCGTCGGCCACGACCGGGGCGGCCGGGTCGCCCACCGGCTGGCCCTCGACCATCCGCGGGCGGTCTCCGCGCTCGCGGTCCTGGACATCGTGCCCACGCGGTACGTCTTCCAGCACGCCGACAAGGACTTCGGCCTTGGCTACTACCACTGGTTCTTCCTGGCGGCGGAGCACGGCATACCGGAGCACCTCATCGGCCAGGACCCCGCGTTCTGGATCCGTACCCGGATGGCGGCGCGCCACCGTGGCGGAACCCCGTTCGACGAGACGGCGCGGGCCGAGTACATCCGCTGCTTCTCGGATCCCATGGCCATCCACGCCAGCTGCGAGGACTACCGCGCTGCCGCCTCCATCGACCTGGTCCACGACGACGCGGACGCCGCCGCGGGCCGCCGGGTCACCGCACCGCTCCTGGCCCTGTGGGGCGCGCACGGTTTCGTCGGCCGCCACTACGACGTACCGGAGGTCTGGCGCGGCTACGCGGACGATGTGCGCGGTCAGGCCCTGCCGTGCGACCACTACCTCCCCGAGGAGGCGCCGGACGAGACGCTGCGCCACCTGCGGACGTTCCTCGCGGAGACGGACACGGAGACGGACACGGCGACGGACACCGGCCACGGGAGCGCCGACCACGGGAGCACCGGCTACGGGAGCGCCTGAGCGTCAGCCGTTCCCGCCGAGAAACCCCAGCCCCGACAGCCGCTTCGCGGCCTCGGTCAGCGCCGGGCGGAACGAGGCCACCCGGCTCAGGGTGCGGGACGAGCCGCCGATGAGCAGCACATGCCCGGAGGCACCGGCCCACAGGGGCATCTCCTCGCCGATGCGCACCACATGGCGCAGTTGCTGGGTGCCCTCGTGCTGGGGCACGCACACCCTGGAGGCGCCCTGGCGGATGTAGATCCGCGAGGATTCGCCACCCGACCGTACCGACAGGACGCGCAGACACTCCACCGCCTCCGGGGGCAGTCGCCAGGCGTCCTGGGCCAGCGCCGCCCAGCGCAGCAGGCCCGCGCCGGGGGTGAGCCGGCCGTCCCCCCCGGCTCCACAGCAGCCCGCGCTGCTCCAGCGTGGCCACCAGCCGGACCACGGTGGACTTGGCCAGCCCGGTGGCGTCGGTCAACTCCCGTACGCTGCGGGAGCGGTGGGACTCGTCGAACAGGGCGAGCAGTCCAGGGCGCGCAGTACGCTCCGTACGCCCTCGCCGCCCTCTCCGGCCGCCGTCCCCATCGCCGTCCTCCTCGCCGTACCCCGCGTAACCGCCCGTCGGGGCGACGGTACCACCAGGCGGTCCGAGGGCCCGGAGTCGGCTACGCCGGGATGACGGTGACCAGGTCGGCGGGCATCCGGCCCCGGAGGTCGTCCCACTCGCCCTCGCTGATGTGGCGCTGCAGGGCCTCCAGGACGGTGTGCACCAGTTGTTCGGTGTCGCCCTGGATCGAGTACGGGAAGTCGTGCCGGATCCGCTGGAAGAACTCCTCGCTGTGCATCTTCACGGGTGTTTCCGAAGGTTTCCAGCCGTCGTAGTAGATGCCGCGCACCAGCATCGGGAGCTGCGCGCCGAACTGGACCGCCTCGTCCACCGTCAGCCGGTCCCGCAGTTGGTGCAGCACCGCGCGCAGGGCGGCGTAGGACTGCTTGCGGCGCTCCTTGGGCCAGCCGTACGCGTCCTCGATCTCCTTGAGGAGCCGGTTGGTCTTGTCGACGGTCGTGTCGAACGCGGGAAAGCCTGTCGCAACCATCGTCTTCGTCCTTTCGGTGCCCGCGGCGGCCGCTCGGCGGGGGTGGCCGCCGAGCGGCCGCCGCGGGGTGGGAGAGCCTCAGAAGCCTCCCGGCTGTTGCTGCGGAGGTTGCTGCGGGGGTTGCTGCTGCGGGGCTTCCTGCTGCCGCCGGCTCTCGCCCTCGATGCTCTCGGTGATCTCCACGTGGCGGGGCTTGGCGGTCTCCGCCTTGGGTACGGTGATCGTGAGGACGCCCTCGGACATGGCCGCCTTGATGCCCTCGGTGTTCACCTCGCTCGGGAGCAGCAGCCGGTACTCGAACCGGCCGGTGCGGCGCCCGCCGCGGCGCAGGACGCCCTTGCGCTCCCGTTCCTTGATCTCCCCGGTGACGGTCAGCTCCTGGCCGCTGGCCTCGATGTCGATGTCCTGGCGCTTGACGCCGGGGAGTTCGAGTTCGACGTGGTACGCCTCGTCCCCTTCGGTCACGTCGGCGGCGGGTGTCCACGCCGCGAGTCCGGGCACCGCCGCCCCGCCGACCGTGGATTCGAGCAGACCGCCCATCTGGTTGAGCAGGTCGTCGAACTCCGCCAGCGGGTTGCGCGCCCAGACCCGGGGGCGGTCCATCGCGCCTTGGCGCTGCGGTTGGTGTCGTCGTGCGGGTGTGCTCATCGCCCTTCACCTCCGGTCGTATGGAGCGGCTGCGCATGGGGAGCGGATGCGCATGGGGAGCGGATGGGTTCGGGTCGCCGCTCGGCGCGGCGGTGCCCTTCCCCCGGTGCGGTGTCCGGGGGCCGGTCCTCGCCCGTCCTCAGGCCATGGCCTCGTGGGCGTAGCACCACCGCCAGGTCTCGCCCGGTTCCATGGGCTCGACGATGGGGTGTTGTGCGTCGTACGCGTGAGCCCGGGCGTGCTTGAGCGGCGAGGAGTCGCAGCACCCCACGTGCCCGCGGGTCAGACAGAGCCGCAGATGGACCCAGCGGGACCCCAGCCGCAGGCACTCCTCACACCCCTCGGGGCTGCGCGGCCTGACCGGACGCACCATCGACAGGTGCGGATCGGGCTCGATGGCCATGGCGTTCACCCTCTCTTGTTTCCAGGATGAGCAGGGTCGGCACGGCCCGCACCTCGAACCGCGGGGCGGCCCGGGGGCGCGGCCGGTGGCGGGGCGGGACGATCCGCTGCGGCATCGTTCTCACGCGCCCTCGCTCCACCCGGTC
>NZ_JAEEAP010000390.1 GCF_016103465.1 Streptomyces sabulosicollis | reverse complement strand
GGGTCGGGGTGTCCGGGAACGGGGACATGGAGGAGTTCGCGGAGCTGTTGCGCGAGCTCAAGGGGAGGGCGAACCGCAGCTACGCGGCGCTGGCGGCGCGCAGTGGGGTGAGCGCTTCGGCGCTGCACCGCTACTGCTCGGGGGCGAGCGTGCCCGGCGACTACGAGGTGCTCGCGCGCTTCGGCAAGGTGTGCGGGGCGAGCGGCGAGGAACTGCTGGAGCTGCACCGGCGCTGGGTCCTGGCCGACGCGGAGCGCAAGCGGGCCGTCTCACGGGCCCCGGCCGCCGTATCAGCGGCTCGTACGGGGGCCGCCGGGCCGGATGTCTCACGTGCCGAGACAGGGGGTGGGCCGGATCCCGAGACGGGGGCGGAGGCGGAGCCCGGGCCGGGCGGCGTGTCACCGGAGCCGGAGCCTGAACCCGAGCCGAAGCCTGGGCCCGAGCCGGAGCCTGAATCCGAGCCGAAGCCTGGGCCCGAGCCGGAGCCCGAACCCGAGCCCGAGCCGGCACCAGAACCTGGGCCGGAGCCCCCGCGCCCCGCTCCGGACCCGGAACCCGGGGCGGAGCCCGGGGCCGTCGCGCCGCCGCCGCGTCGTCGGCCGCTGCTCGCCGTGCTCGCGCTGGCCGTGGTCGCCGCCGCCGGGGTGGCGGCCGCGCTGTTAGGGAAGGCGCTGACGTCCCCGGACGGGCCGGGCGGGTCCTCGGACGGTCGGCTGCTGCTGTCCTCCCGCTGCCCGGTCGTGGTGAGCATGGGGCAGTCGGACGCGTGTGTGCGTGAGCTCCAGTCGCTGCTCGCCCGCGCGGGCGGCAGGCTCGACATCGACGGGGCCTTCGGGCCGGTCACCCAGATGCGTGTCGTGGTGTTCCAGCTCCGCAGCGGGCTGACCCCCGACGGATCGGTGGACGAGCGGACCAAACGGGCGCTGTACGAGAACGACGGGAAGCCGCTGGACACCTGGACGCCGGACCGGGTCGCCCGGCGCATCCGCGAGGTCTTCACCGAGGACCCGGAGCGCGCGGTCGGCATCGCGGACTGCGCCTCGTACCTCGATCCCCTCTCTACGCTGCCCAACTCCAACGCCACCCGGAACTGGGGCGTCTTCCAGCTGTACGACGGCACGCTGCGCAAGCTGGGCGGCACCCGCGAGCAGGCGCTGGACCCGGACTGGAACATCCGGGCGGCCCATCGGCTGTGGGCGCTCACCCATGACTTCAGCGCCTGGAAAGCCTGCGACCGGGCCTATCGCGCCGGATCGAAGAGCTGATCACCGCATGCCGCACCGCCCGGCGTCCCACCGGGCGTCCCAGCTCCCGCCGTCCCCGCAGCTCAAAGGCGGTTTCCGATCCCGCTGTCCCGATTTCCCCGGTGAGTCGCCCGCCCGACCCGGAGGGCTGGGATCGTGCTGCCGCCGTCCTCGACGGTCACACGGATCCGCAGACGAAGGAGACGAAGACGACCATGGCTGTGACCAGCACCCGGATCAGACTCGGCGCCCTGCTCGGCGGCGCGGTCCTCGCCACCACCGGCGTTCTCACCGCCCAGAGCGCGGTGGCCGCCCCCAGCGCCCCCGTGTCCGCCGACGCGCCCTCCGCCGCCGCGGTGACCAAGCTCAGCCACTCCGACGCGGCGAACCGGCTGCGCGGCGCCGGGATCTCCTGGACCTCCAGCGGGGGCTGCTCGGACCGCAATAACCCCACCTGTACCTCGTTCGAGCAGATCAACCTCACCACCGTGCAGGGTGCCATCACCCTGAAGGGGGCCACCGGCTGCGCGCTCACCATCACCGGTGGCACGGAAACCGGGCACGCCTCCGGTACGTACAGCCACTGGAACGGCTACAAGCTGGACTTCAGCCCCACCAGCTGCCTCAGCAACTACATCACGGGCACCTTCACCAACATCGGCCCGCGCCCCGGTGACGGCGCCCAGCAGTACAAGTCCGGCTCGGGCAACGTCTACGCCCGCGAGAGCAACCACTGGGACGTGACCTACTACAACTGCGGAGGCTGCTGACCCGAACTGCCCGGGCCGCTGACCCGCGGCCCCAGCGCTCCCACCGACCGCCCGGACGGCTGCAACGCGGCGCAACCTTTGCGCATGGCTGTACCCGGCACGGACAGTGGGCCCGGCGGGCGGAGGGTGTGCCGAGTCGGCGCGGCATCCCCTCCGCCAACGCCTGTCCGCCGTCCTTTTGCGGCGATTCGGCCTGGTCATCGGATGAGCGGCGGTGAAAACCCCCGATACGGTGAGAAGGTGCAGCCAGCAGAAGAAACATCGAAGCCGTCCGGCCGGCTCCGCAAGGCCCGCGCCCTCTATCGCAATGTGTCCAAGCGCAGGATGGCCTGGCTGCTGCTGAAGGACACCATCAATTCCTGTATGGAGTACCGGGTCACCGGGCTCGCCGCCGAAGCGGCCTTCTTCACCCTGCTGTCGCTGCCGCCACTGCTGCTCGGCCTGATCGGGCTGCTCGGCTACTTCGACGCCTGGACCAGCACCGACACGGTGGCCACCATCCGGCAGAACATCCTCGACGCCTCCGCGACCGTGCTGTCCGACCGGGGCGTCAAGGAGATCGCCCGGCCGCTGCTCGACGACGTCATCAAGGGCGGCCGCCCCGATGTGATCTCGCTGGGCTTCGCCATCGCCCTGTGGTCCGGCTCCCGCGCGGTGAACGTCTTCGTGGACACCATCACCATCATGTACGGGCTGGAGGGGCGGCGCGGGATCGTCAGGACCCGGCTGCTGTCCTTCCTGCTCTACCTGGTGGCGCTCGTGGTCGGGGCGGTGGCGCTGCCGCTGATGGTGATCGGGCCGGAGGCGGTGGTGGACCTGCTGCCGTCCAGCGGGGACCTCGTGCCGGTCCTGTACTGGCCGGTGGTGATCCTGCTGTCCATCGCCTTCCTCACCACGCTCTACCACGTGTCCGTACCGGTGCGCTCGCCGTGGCCGGAGGACATCCCGGGGGCGCTGGTGGCCCTCGCGATGTGGGTGCTGGGCAGCTTCCTGCTGCGGATCTACCTGGTGCACACGGTCGAGGGCCCGACGATCTACGGCTCGCTGGCGGCCCCCGTCGCGGTGCTGCTGTGGATCGGGGTGTCCGCCTTCGCGGTGCTGGTCGGGGCGGCGGTCAACGCCGCGATCGACCGGGTCTGGCCCTCGGTGGCCACGGCCGCCGGGCGCGCGGAGCGCGCCGCCCGGGCCCGGGAGGAGGCGGCCCGGCTGCGGGCGAGGGACCAGCGCACGACGGACGACGGCGCGGCGGAGATCACCCCGCCGTCGGAGTTCCCCGAGCGCTGGGCCCAGTTCCTGCCGCACGGCGACATACGCTCCCGGCTGCACACGAAGCGCGAGGCGGCCGAGAAGCCGGGGGACAAGGCCACGGGGAAGCCCGGGGACAAGGCCGCCGGGAAGCCCACGGAGAAGCCCACGGAGAAGCCCACGGGGAAGGCACAGCCCTCGGGGGAGGCGGCCGGGGAGCCCCGGACGCCCCGGCAGGGGCCGAGGCGTCCGGAGGTACGGTCCGCGGCGGACGGCGCGGGCGGCGGCACGGACGGCACCACCGCTACGGACAGCACCGCTGACAGGGGCGCCGCCGCCCATGACGACGCCACGGCCAGGGATGACACCGCGGCACCCCGTGGATCCGGTCACCGTCCGCGAGCGTCCGGGCGAGGGGCTTGAGCAGCACCAGACCGCCGCCCTCGCCGCGGACGAAGCCGTTGGCCCGGGCGTCGAGGGTGAAGCTGTGCCGTCGGGGGAGAGGCCGCCGAAGCGTGCGGCGCTCAGCGCGCCGTCGTACGCGAGATCAAGGGCGTTGACGGCCTCCCTCCGTTTTCGGCGAGAGAAAAATGGATGGCGCCCGGTGTGGGGGTGGGCTACGGTTTCCCCGTTCCGTGCGGGCCGTGCCGGCCCGCGTTGTCGCGCGTTGAGGAAAGCAGGAGGTGAGGACATTGATGACGGTCACGGTGGCGAGCGGCGCTCGCGTTCATGAGTTCCTCATTCCCACCCCTGCGGTCTCCGGCTGACACCCCCTCGGAGGCCGCCCTTCGAAGGGTTTCCTCCGTGTTCAGCACTTCTTCTGACTCCGCGTCTCCGCACTCCCTCGCCGCTTACGGCTGGGACGACGGCTGGGCGGAGGTGTTCGCCCCGTACGCCGCACAGGGCCTGGTGCCCGGCCGGGTGGTCCGGGTGGACCGTGGCCTGTGCGACGTGGTCACGCCGAGCGGCCCGGCGCGCGCCGACACCGAGCTGGTGACCCCGCGCGATCCGATGCGGATCGTGTGCACCGGCGACTGGGCCGCCGTGGACGCCGAGGGCGATCCGGCGTACGTCCGTACGCTGCTGCCGCGCCGTACCGCCCTCGTGCGGTCCACCTCCTCCAAGCGCTCGGACGGCCAGGTGCTGGCGGCCAACGCCGACCACGCCGTCATCGCCGTCTCCCTCGCCGCCGAGCTCGACCTGGGCCGGGTGGAGCGGTTCACCGCGCTGGCCTGGGAGAGCGGCGCCCAGCCGCTGCTCGTCCTCACCAAGGCCGATCTGGTGCCCGACCCGGGCACGCTGGCCCATCTGGTGTCCGACACCGAGACCGCGGCGCCCGGTGTGCGGGTGCTCCCGGTCAGCTCCGCGACGGGGGAGGGGCTGGCGGAGCTCGGCGCCCTGCTCGCCTCCGGCACCTCGGTCCTGCTCGGCCAGTCCGGCGCGGGCAAGTCCACGCTGGCGAACGCGCTGGTGGGCGAGGCCGTCCAGGACGTACGGGCGATCCGCGACAGTGACGGCAAGGGTCGGCACACCACGACCACCCGCGATCTGCTGCCCCTGCCCTCGGGCGGGGTGCTGATCGACACCCCGGGGCTGCGCGGGGTGGGGCTGTGGGACGCCGAGGGCGGTGTCGCACAGGCGTTCGCCGAGATCGAGGAGCTCGCCGAGCGGTGCCGCTTCCCCGACTGCGCCCACCGGGCCGAGCCGGGGTGCGCGGTGCTCGCCGCGATCGACGACGGCTCGCTGCCGGAGCGGCGGCTGGAGAGCTACCGCAAACTGCTCCGCGAGAACGAGCGGCTCGCGGCCCGTACGGACGCGCGGCTGCGCGCCGAGATGCGGCGGGACTGGAAACAGCGGCAGGCGCTCGGCCGCCACATGATGGAGCGCAAGCGGGGGCCGATGCGCAAGCGGTAGCGGTGCCCGTTCGGGGTGCAGCGTCCCGTATCCGGAGGCCGACCGCTCCCCGGTACGGGACCGGAGGCCGACCGCTCCCCGGTACGGGACCGGAGGCCGACCGCTCCCCGGCACGGGACCGTGGACTGACCGGGAAGACGGGCCCCGGTCAGTCCACGGTCCGGGTCTTCGCCCCGGGCACGTCCTCCAGACCCCAGCTGTACACCCAGCGCGGATGGATCCGGATGACCTCGTCGCTCAGATGGGCGCCGAGGTCATGCGGCCCCGTGCGCCGCTCCGCCTCACCGCGGATCTCCACCCCGCATACCATCCACGGCTGCTCGCTCACCAGGCTGTCGACGACCAGCGCCACCTTCGGGTGCGTCCCGGCGTTGCGCCACTTCTTCGTCCTGCCCATGGCGTAGCCGCCGATGTCGACCGTGCCGTCCTCGTTGAGGAAGAACACCACCGGGTTGGCCTGCGGTTGGCCGTGCGCGTCCACGGTGGCCAGTCGGCCGATCCGCTGCGCTCTGAGGTAGTCGGCCTCGGGTTCGGTGAAAACACTCATGCGATCACTGTCGCGCGGCCGCGCCCCGTACGCAGGGGACGCGGGCCCGGGGCCGCCCGGTGCCGGGAGCGCTCGGCCGAAACGCCGATTGGGGTGGCTGTGCGCGGTAACTCGACGCCACGATGGCCCCGCGAGGCCCGGGAGGCCCTGCGACGGTGATACGAGCGAGAGAGCGGGTTGCGATGAATCAGGCCACGGACGAGTACGACGTCATCGTGCTGGGCGCGGGCCCGGTCGGTGAGAATCTGGCCGACCGGACCCGCGCCGCCGGGCTCTCCACGGTGATCGTGGAGCGCGAACTGGTCGGTGGTGAGTGTTCGTACTGGGCCTGTGTCCCCAGTAAGGCGCTGCTGCGCCCGGTGCTCGCGCGGGCCGAGGCACGCCAGGTGCCGGGGCTGCGGGAGGCGGTCGGGGGATCGCTGGCGGCGGCCGATGTCTTCGCCCACCGCGACAAGCAGGTCGGCAATTGGAAGGACGACGGCGCGCTCACCTGGCTGGAGTCGGCCGGGATCGACCTGGTGCGCGGCCATGGGCGGCTGGTCGGGCCGCGGCGGGTCGCGGTGACGCCGCCGGAGGGATCCGGCGGCGAGGAGCGGACCCTCACCGCCCGCCGCGCCGTGGCCGTCTGCACCGGTACCCGGGCCGCGCTGCCCGACCTGCCCGGGATCGCCGAGGCCCGGCCCTGGACCAGCCGGGAGGCCACCAGCTCCTCCACCGTGCCGGACCGGCTGATCATCGTGGGCGGTGGTGTGGTGGCCGCCGAGATGGCCACGGCCTGGTGCGGCCTCGGCTCGCGCGTCACCGTGCTGGTGCGCGGCTCGGGGCTGCTGGCCCGGATCGAGCCGTTCGCGGGCGAGCTGGTGGTCCAGACGCTGAGGGAGGCCGGGGCCGAGATCCGCACCGGTACGTCGGTGAAGGGGCTCGCCCGGCCGGGCGGGGCGGAGGGACCGGTCACGGTGACCCTGGAGAGCGGGGAGCAACTCGAGGCGGACGAGGTGCTCTTCGCCACCGGGCGCGCCCCGCACACCACGGATCTGGGCCTGGAGACGGTGGGGCTCGAACCGGGCAGCTGGCTGACGGTCGACGAGACCTGCCGGGTGCGGGACGTCCCCGACGGCTGGCTGTACGCGGCGGGCGACATCAACCACCGGGCGCTCCTCACCCACCAGGGCAAGTACCAGGCGCGCATCGCGGGCGCGGCGATCGGGGCACGCGCGCGGGGCGTCGAGCGGCTGGACACGGACCGCTGGGGCGCGTACGCGACGACCGCGGACGAGGCGGCCGTGCCGCAGGTCGTCTTCACCGACCCGGAGGTGGCCGCGGTCGGGCTCACCGCGGAGCAGGCCGAGGCCGAGGGCCGCAGCATCCGCGTCGTCGACTACGACATGGGCCAGGTCGAGGGCGCGGTGCTCTTCGCCGACGGCTACCGCGGCCGCGCCCGCATGGTCGTCGACCTGGACCGGGGCCACCTGATCGGCGTCACCTTCGTGGGCCCCGGGGTCAGCGAGCTGCTCCACTCGGCGACGATCGCGGTAGCGGGCGAGGTTCCCGTCGACCGTCTGTGGCACGCGGTGCCGTCGTTCCCCACGATCAGCGAGATCTGGCTGCGGTTGCTGGAGGCGTACCGGGGGTGAGGGCGCGGGGTCCGACGCCGGGGGCGGACCGACGCCGGCGGCGGACGGCGGCTCGTCTCCGGCGCGGGCTCGGGTTGGCTTGAGCGGATCTTGGGCGGGCCTGGTGCCGGTCATCGCGTGGTGTTCCCGTGGAGCCTCCCTGTGGACAATGTGGGGATGAGCCAGCAGGGCGACCGACGCCGTCATGAGGACGACTGGTGGGGCGAGTTGTACGACCCGCGTCGTGCCGACGCGGGGCCCGCCGCGGCCTCCGACTCCGTGGACGAGCGGTTCGATTCGGCCTCCCGCACGCTCGCCGGCGACGCGGACGCCGGTAACCGGAGACCGGCCGCGGGCGCCCCCTGGGGCCCGCGGACGGGGGAGCCGGGCGGTGCCGCCCCGAGCTCCGACGACGGCGCCGGAGGTGGCCCGCAGGGGTGGCGATCTCCCGCCGACGAGGAGCCCGGTGCCGCACTGCCCACCCAGGACCGCGCGGGGTCCGGCGCCGCATCGCCCTCGGCGGGCGGCGACGCGGGATCGGATGCCGCCCCGGGTGACGACGCGGGGCCCGGCGCGGCCCCGCCCTTCCAGGGCCACGGGGCTTTTGACGCCGGTCCGGGACGTGCGGAACCGGGTGCCCCATGGGGTGGGGTGGCAGCCGGTGCCGCGGAGGGCGACGCGGATCCCGGGGACGCGCCCGGCAGCGCGGATCCGAGCGACGCACCGGAACGTCCCGGCCGCGCGAGTGCACCCGGACGCCCCGGCTCGGGGAGCGCGTCCGGGCGTACCGGCTCCGGAAGCGCGTCCGGACGCACCGACCAGGCGGGTGCGCCCGGCCCCACGAGCTGGGCGGGCGCATCTGGTCCCACAAGTGCGGCGGGTGCTCCGGGACCCGCGAGTGGCGGGAGCTCACCCGGGTCCGCGGGCCGGGCGGATGCGCCATGGCCGACGAGTTCAGGGAGTTCGCAGGGACCCGCGAACTCGGCGGGCGCGCCCGGGCCCACCGGTCGGGGGAGCTCACCGGTACCCACGGGCCGGGCGGGTGCGCCCGGGCCCATCAACCCGGGGACCGGATCCGTAAGCCCGGGGAACGTGCCCCGGCGTACCGG
>NZ_JAEEAP010000038.1 GCF_016103465.1 Streptomyces sabulosicollis | reverse complement strand
AGCGTGGGAGGCGCGAGAGACGCGGGGGGCGCCGGAGCGGCGGCGGCTCCGTCGTCGGCGACGTCGACGCCGAAGTCCCGGGCCACACCGGCCAGTCCATCGGCGTACCCCTGGCCGATCGCCCGCACCTTCCAGCCGCCGCCACGGCGGTAGATCTCGGCGAGCAGCAGCACCGTCTCCCGCGAGGGGCGCGGCGGGGCGAACCGGGCCAGCGGGGTCCCCCGCTCGTCCAGGACGCTCAGCACCGGCGCCGGGAGCCGCCCGAGCGGGGTGCCCGGGTCGGCCGGGCTGATGACGAGGGTGACCCGGGCGGCGCCGGGCCGCAGGGCTCGCGGCCGCAGGGTGACGGTGTCGCCGTCCAGCCGGGCGCCGGGCGCGGCGGGCTGGTTGAAGAAGACGAAGTCGCCGTCGTCCGTGACCTTTCCGTCCTCGCCGGTGATCAGCGCGGACAGGTCGAACGGGCCCGGCACCCGGATGGTGAGCGCCCCGTCGGGCAGCGCCTGGTTCCCGCCGGGCACCAACTCGCCCATGTCCGCTCCTCACCGCCGCGTATCCGGATGCAACGCGTCATGAGGGCAACGGCCGGGGCGCCCCCGGCGGTTCCGGGGGCGCGAGGGGTGAGGGACAACCGGTCAGACCGGCACCGCCACGTACTTGTACTCCAGGAACTCGTCGATGCCGACGCGGCCGCCCTCGCGTCCGAGTCCGGACTGTTTGACGCCGCCGAAGGGGGCCGCGGGGTTGGAGACCAGACCGGTGTTGAGGCCGACCATGCCGACCTCGAGCCGCTCGCTCACCCGCAGCGAACGGTGGAGATCCCGGGTGAACAGATAGCCCACCAGGCCCCATTCGGTGCTGTTGGCGGTGGCGACGACCTCGTCCTCGTCGTCGAAGGTGAGGACGGCCGCGACCGGTCCGAAGATCTCGGTCTCCATCAGCCGGCTGGCCGGGGAGACGCCGGTGAGCACGGTCGGCGGGTAGAAGCAGCCGGGGCCCTCGGGGGTGCTGCCACCGACCAGGACCTCGGCACCGCGTGCCACGGCGTCCGCGACCAGCTCCTCGACCTTGGTACGGCCCGCCTGGTCGATCAGCGGCCCGACCTGGACACCGGGGCGGCTGCCGGGGCCGACCTCCAGCGCGCCCATGCGGCGGGCCAGCCGGTCGGCGAACTCGGCCGCCACGGAGGAGTGGACGAAGAAGCGGTTGGCCGCCGTGCACGCCTCGCCCATGTTGCGCATCTTGGCGGTCATGGCGCCCTCGACCGCGACGTCGAGGTCGGCGTCCTCGAAGACGATGAAGGGGGCGTTGCCGCCGAGCTCCATGGAGGTGCGGACCACCGCGGGCGCGCTCTGGGCCAGCAGGGTGCGGCCGACCTGGGTGGAGCCGGTGAACGAAAGCTTGCGAACGTGCCCGCCGGTCAGCAGCGGCTCCACGACCTCTCCGGCGCGGGAGGTGGTGACCACGTTGAGCACCCCGGCCGGGAGCCCCGCCTCCTCCAGGATGCCGGCGAGGGCGAGGCTGGACAGCGGGGTCTGCGGGGCGGGCTTGAGCACCATGGTGCAGCCCGCGGCGATCGCCGGGCCGATCTTGCGGGTGCCCATGGCCAGCGGGAAGTTCCACGGCGTGATGAGCAGACAGGGGCCGACCGGGCGGCGCATCAGCAGCATGCGGTTCTTGCCGTCCGGCAGTGTGGAGAAGCCGCCCTCGACGCGGACGGCCTCCTCCGAGAACCAGCGGAAGAACTCCGCCGCGTAGGCCGCCTCCCCGCGCGCCTCGGCCAGCGGCTTGCCCATCTCGGCCGTCATCAGCGCGGCGAGCGCGTCGGCCCGCTCCATGATCAGCTCATAGGCGCGGCGCAGGATCTCGCTGCGCGCGCGGGGCGCGGTGGCCGCCCACTTCTCCTGGGCCTCCTCGGCCGCGGCCAGGGCCCGCTGCCCGTCGGCGGGGGCGGCGTCGGCGACGTCGCACAGCACCTCACCGGTGGCCGGGTCGTCGACCGGCATGGTCCGGCCGCCCGCCGCGTCGGACCACGACCCGGCGATGTAGAGCTGCTTGGGCACCGCGGCGAGGACCTCGGCGGCCGAGGGGTACGAGGGGGTGGACATAGGGGCAATCTCCTATCGGACCGCCGCCGGTCCGAGGGGTTCGGACCGGCGGGCGGATCGGGCTCCCGTGTGGGCGGATGTGCGATGCGCGTCAGGAGTCCGCCGTGCCGGCGGCGACGGCGGCGGACCAGGCACGCAGGCCCTCGTCGATCGCCGCTTCGTCGACGACGAGGGCGGGGATCATCCGGACCACATGATTCCAGGCGCCGCACAGGAGCAGCAACAGCCCTTCGTCCACCGCGGCGCGCTGCACCCGGGCCGCGGTCGCCGGGTCCGGTTCACCGTCGGCGGTGACGAACTCGCTGGCCAGCATGAGGCCGAGGCCGCGCACATCGCCGATGGCGGGGGTCTTGGCGGCCACGTCCTCCAGACCGCTGCGCAGCCGCGCGCCCATGGCCTCGGCGTTGGCGACGAGGTTCTCCTCGCGGACCACGTCGAGGGTGGCGACGGCCGCCGCGCAGGCCACGGCGTTGGCGCCGTAGGTGCCGCCCTGCGAGCCGGGCCACGCCTTGCTCATCAGCTCCTCGGAGGCGGCGATGCCGGACAGCGGGAAGCCGCTGGCCAGCCCCTTGGCGGTGACCAGGATGTCGGGGCGGACGCCGAAGTGGTCATGGCCCCAGAACCGTCCGGTGCGGCCCACCCCGGTCTGCACCTCGTCCAGGATCAGCAGGAAGCCGTGCCGGTCGGCCCGCTCCCGCAGGCCCCGCAGGAAGCCCTCGGTGGCGGGCACGTAGCCGCCCTCGCCGAGCACCGGTTCGACGATGATCGCGGCGGTGTCGTCGGGCGGGGAGATGGTCTGCAGGACGTAGTCCAGCTCCCGAAGGGCGAACCGGGTCGCGGTCTCCTCGTCCCAGCCGTACCGGTAGGCGGTGGGGAACGGGGTCACCACCACGCCGCTCATCAGCGGGGAGAAACCGGAGCGGAAGCGGGTTCCGGAGGTGGTCATGGAGGCGGCGGCCACGGTGCGGCCGTGGAATCCGCCGTGGCAGACCAGTACGTTGGGCCGCCCGGTGGCCTGACGGGCCAGGCGCAGGGCCGACTCCACGGCCTCGCTGCCGGAGTTGGTGAAGAACAGACTGTCGAGGCCCGTGGGAAGCACCTCGCCCAGCTTCTCGACCAGCCGCCGCAGCGGCGGGTGCATGACGGTCGTGTACTGGCCGTGGATGAGGGTGCCCACCTGCTCCTGGGCGGCGGCGACGACCCGCGGATGGCAGTGTCCGGTGCTGGTGACGCCGATTCCCGCGGTGAAGTCGAGGTATCGCCGCCCGTCCTCGCCGTCGACGTACGCGCCCTCTCCGCGGACGGCGACCACCGGAGTGGCTTGACGGAGCTGCGGCGACAGATTGGTCATGTTCTCTCCCACACCCACGGGTCGGCGATGCGCTCGGACACTTCGAGGGTGAGGGGGCGGACCCGGTCAGGACAATGATCACTGTGTCGCGGGGTGGTGATCGCTATGGACGGTCTGTCAACGACTCCGGGCGCGGGTCCTGTCAAGAGGCCGACCGGGTTCGTGGTTGCGCTCGGCGTGCGGGCTTGCCAGAGTGAGCGGCATGAACGGCTCCGGCGGCACCGCGTACGACGCTGCCGGACGGCCGCCGGCCCGCCCCGCCGGGCCCCCGCGGATCCCGGGGCGGCCGCCGCTCAGCCTCGCCGAGGTGCTGCGGCTTCCGGTGCTGGCCGCCGGGGCTCCGGAGGTGGTCTCCGGCCATGGGCAGCTGACCCGGCCGGTCCGCTGGGTCCACATCACCGAGCTGCTGGACCCGGCGTCCTTCCTCAAGGGCGGGGAGCTGGTGCTGACCACCGGGATGCCGCTGCCCGAGGACCCGGCGCTGGTCCGCCGGTACGTCGACGAGCTCGCGGACATCGGCGCCGCCGGGCTGGTCATCGAGCTGGTGCGGCGCTACCACCGGCCGCCCTCGGAGCTGGTACGGGCCTGTCTGGCGCGGGACTTCCCGCTCGTCCTGCTCTCGCGGACGGTGAATTTCGTGGAGGTCACCCAGGTGCTCCACTCCCTGATCGTCGGCAGTCAGGTGGAGAGCCTGCGCCGGGCCCAGGACGTCCATGACACCTTCACCGCGCTGACCCTGCGCGGCGCCGGGCCCGAGGAGGTGGTGGACATGGCGGCCGAGATGAGCGGGCACCCCGTGGTGCTGGAGAACCTGGTGCACCAGGCCGTCATCTGCGGTTCACCGGGGCGCGGGGTGGAGGGGGCGCTGACCGGCTGGGAGCGGCGCTCGCGGGCCACGCCCTCGCCCGACCGGACCGGGCTGAGCGGTCCGGAGGACTGGCTGGTGACCGCGGTGGAGTACCGGGGCGAGCGGTGGGGGCGGCTGCTGATGCTCCCGGACGCGGCCGGGGACCCGGCGGTCGGCCCCGAGGACGCGATGGTCCTGGAGCGCACCGCCACCGCCCTGACCATCGCCCGGCTCACCCATCACACCCGCTGGGAGCGGCGCGCGCAGCGCACGCTGCTGCTGGACCTGGTGGAGCAGCGCTGCCGCTCCAGGGGCGAGGCCCGGGCCAGGGCCGAGGCGCTGGGCGTGCCGGTCGCGGGCCGCCGACTGATGGTGGTGCTGGTCAGCCCCGGGCCAGGCGCCGGGGAGACGACCGAGCTGGAGGACCGGCTGACGGACGAGCTGGGGGCGGCCGGGGCCGCCGTGCTGGTCGGCGCGGTGCCCGGTGACCACATAGGGGTGCTGCTGGCCCTGCCCGCCGCCACGCCCTGGCGGCCGCTGGTGGAGCGGCTGAGCCGGTCGGTGCGGGAGTCCCGGCCGGACGCCGTGATCAGCGTCGGCTCGGAGGTGTCGGACCTGTCGCAGACCGCCCGGTCGTTCCAGCAGGCGGCGCGGGTCGCGGACGCCGCCGTGCCGGGGACGCCGGACAAGGCGTTCCACGAGCTGTCCGACATCGGGCTGCGGCAGCTGCTGTACGCGCTGCGCGGTGATGTACGGCTGCAGGAGTTCGTGGAGCGGCAGTTGGGGCGGCTGGTGGACTACGACGAGCGGCACGGCACCGATCTGCTGCCGGTGCTGCACACCTTCCTGGACGCGGCGGGCAACAAGACGGTGGCCGCCAAGCGCGCGAACCTGTCCCGGCAGGCGTTCTACCAGCGGCTGCACTCGGTCGAGCGGGTGCTCGGCTGCGATCTGGAGTCGGGTGAGCAGCGCACCCAGCTCCATGTGGCGCTCACCGCCTTCCGTCTGCTGCGGCTGTCCCGGGGCCCGGCCCCGTCCTGACCCGGCGACGCGCCACGGCCGGCCCGGATCCGATCCGGGCCGGCCGTGGCGCGTTCGTGGTCCTCCGTGGCGGGCGGGTCATTTGACGAAGTCGTCGACGACCTTTGGCGGCCAGCAGCCGACGTTGAGTACGCCGATGGAGTAGGCGCGGGAGACGAGGGCCGCGCGGTTGGGCACCCGCAGCTTCCGCAGCAGCCGCGTCACGTGGTACTCGACGCCCTGCCGGCTGAGGTAGAGCCGGGAGGCCAGCGGGATGGTGGAGAGCCCGGCGGCGATGCCCTCCAGGATGCGCGCCTCGGTCTCGGTGAGGAGCTTCTTACGGTTGGTGACCATGTCCACCTCCTGGCCACCCGCCGTGGGACGCATGACCACCAGGATCGAGGCCACATGCGCGGTGCCCTCGCGCACCGCCACCGCCGTGAGCCCGCTGGTGAAGGCGGCCCCCTCGGCACCGATGGCCACCACATGGGTGGTGAACCGGTGGCGGGAGCCGTCGATGAGCCGGGTGAACTGCCGCTTCAGCGCCTGCCGGACGCTGGGGTGGACAAGGTCACAGAAATCGCGGCCGCACACGTCCGAGGTGGCATCGTCGAACTGCCGGAAGAATTCCCGGTTCGCCTGCTGGACGATGAGCGACGGGTCGAGACAGACGACACACGCCCCTGGCTGATCGAACTGGCGCAATAGATCCGTGTACTCGGTCTGCTCGTGTCCAAGCTCGTGGGGGGTTGGCCGAGCCGAATCCGCTAGTAAAGGCAATGCCAAGGGACTGCCATCCCTTCCTAATTCTCAGTATTCGGAATCGAATATCGATATTCAATTCCAAATGTTCATTTCAGAATTGAGACTAGGGATCTGCGGGCACGGAAGTCAACGTCAACAGGGGTGTCGCCACCCAATCCCGTGGTGGGGTGCCCCGAAGGTTCGGTCCGCACCCCACCCCTTCGGTGGGGCGGTACGGTCGGTTCACGAATCCTCGTCAAACAGCGACCAATTATCGCCGTTAACGCTCCGTTCACGAATCCATGCGCGGCAGCAGCTCGATGAGCTCGCGCCGCCCGGAGACGCCCAGCTTGCGATAGGAACTCGTCAGATGCTTCTCGATGGCGCGGGAGCTCACCCCCAGCTCGGCGGCCACCTCCTGGTTGGTCAGCCCGCGTCCGACGAGGGAGGCCACGGTGCGTTCGGTGCGGGTGAGGGTCGCCTCCGGCTGGGCGGCCGCCGCACCGCTGCCGTCCGCCGCGCGGATCCGCTCGACCAGCCGTGGCACCCCGCACGCCGAGGCCAGGGCCGCGGCCTCGCGGAGCACCGACGTCGCCTCGGTGCCCGGTCGCAGCCGTTTGCCCAGCGACAGGAGCGTGCGGGCGAGTTCCAGTTCATTGGCCGAGGCACGCAGCACATCGACCGATTCGCGCAGCAGCCGTACCCCCTGGTCGCCCTCGCTCAGCCGGGCCTTCACCCGCAGCGCGCGGCCGAGCGCCACGGGGGCGCCCCATTCCGTCGCCCGCAGCAGTTCCTCCTCGGCCAGTGCCGCGGCCGCGCAGGGGTCGCCGACCCGCCGGTGGAGGTCGGCCGCCCAGGGCCGCCAGGCGAAGAGCACGGGGTTGCGCCAGCCCGACGCCTCCAGTTGCCGGCCGCACGCCAGGAGGGTTTCCAGGGCGCTGGTCCAGCGGCCGTGCTCGGCGTCCTGCGCCGCCTTGACGAACTGCAGCGCCGCGGTCAGGGCCAGGCTGGAGGAGCGGCGCCGCCCGGGGCCGTCCAGGATCCGCTCGATCAGCGCGGAGTCCTGGAGGTCCAGGGCGACCCGGGTGAGGGCGAGGGTGGACACGACCCCGGCCTCCTGCCAGTGCACCTCGGCCAGCCGCACCGCGCGCTCACCGTACTCACGTGCCTGGGCGACCCGCCCGCGGGCGCCGAGCACCATGGCCTGCTGGACGTTGACGAGCGCGTCCACGACCGTGCCGCCCTGCCGCCGCGTCTGCTGCTCCATCGCCAGCCAGGAGGTGATCCCCCGTACCGAATCGGCCGCCACCAGCCCGATCACCACCAGCGGCAGCGGGGTGTGGACCTGGTCGGAGGTGGCCGGTTCGCGCTCCAGAATGCGGTTGGCCAGCCGGGAGACCTCGGCCGCGGGCCATCGGGCGGTGAGCACCGCCGCGTTGAGCAGCACCGCCGTCAGCTCGCGCTCGGCGGAGGTGATCAGCGCCGGGTCCTCCCCCAGCGCGGACAGCCGCTCGACCGCGGCGGCCAGCTCCGCCGGGTCCTCGTGCCCGGCGTGCCGCAGCCGCGCCTCGAGCCGCAGCGCCACATCGCGCGCCGTGCCCTCCAGCGAGGTCGCGGGGCCCAGGTCCTCGGCGACCTGGTGCAGCAGATCGATGACCGACGGGGGGCCGAGGCCCACGATGGTGGGCGAGATCCGCAGGGCCGCGGCGGCCCGGAGCCTGGCCGTGGTCAGCAGGGGGATCGCCTGGGAGATGTGGCGTTCGCAGGCGGCCGGGTCGAAGCCGCGCTCGGCGGTGGCCAGATCGATCAGCAGCCGGGCCCGTCCCTCCCCGGTCAGCGAGCCGTCCAGGAGGGCGCGGCGCAGATAGCGGGCGGCGGTGCGGGGCGCTCCGCGGCGCAGCGCGGTGTCCGCCGCGGCCCGCAGCACCTCCACCGCCCAGGGGTGGTCGGAGCTGGTGACGGCCATGAGCTGGGCGGCCACGAGTTCGGCGGGGCGTCCGTCGTGGTAGAGCAGGGCCGCCGCGGCGTCGTGCAGCCGCTCCCGTTCGGCCACGGTCATCGAGGACTCGACGGCGTCCTGCACCACCCGGTGGAGGAAGCGCGGCTCCCGCTCGGCGGCGAGCAGCCCCAACTGGTGGAGGTCGCGCAGCGCGGCCGGGAAACCGATCGGGTCCAGCCCGGCCAGCCGGCCCAGCAGCTCCGGTTCCGCCTGGTCGCCGAGGACCGCGATGGCCGCGGCCAGGTCGCGCGGGGGCCGGGGCTGGGCGCGCAGCGAACTGGCCAGGCGTTCGCGCAGCTGGGCGGGGCGCAGCGAGCGGACCGTCTTGACGTGCTCGGCGGTGGGCCGGTGGCCGCGCACGGCCAGGTCCGCCAGCACCGACTTAAGGAACAGCGGGTTCCCAGCGGAGCTCTCGTGGCAGGCGCGGGCGAACTCCTCGTCGCCCGGCACGCCGAACTGCTCGAAAATCACTTCCTTGGTGGCGCCCAGCGACAGCGGCGCGGGGCGCAGCACCCGGCGCGCCGCCTCGACGATCTCCCGCAGCAGTGGGTCCCCGGGCCGCCGGTAGCCGTCCCGCAGCGCGCAGACGACCACGGCGCGCAGCCCGTGCAGCCGCTTGACGAGGAAGGCGAGCCAGCGCAGCGAGGGGGTGTCGACCCACTGCAGGTCGTCCACGAGGATGAGCAGCGGGCGCTCGGCACCGGCGGTGGCGAGCACCGAGCGCAGACCGTACAGCGCCTGCTCGGGGATGGTGACGGCACCGTTCTCGTCGCGCGGCGGGGCGTCGTCGGAGAAGACCGTACGGCAGAGGTCGACCTCTGACTCGATGCGGCGCCCGCGGAGCTCTTCCGGGGCGCCGGTGAGCAGGCTGTCGAAGAGCTGGCGGACCACGCCGAAGTCGAAATCCTGCTCCATCGGCGCGGCGTTGGCGCGCAGGACGCTGATCTTCTCGCCCTCGGCGAGCATGGGCAGCTGCTGGAGCAGCGCGGTCCGGCCGGTACCCAGGGGGCCGGTGAGCAACAGCAGTGACGAGTCGCCCGCCGCCGCGGCCCGCAGGGCCTCCGCGACCTGCGCCAGTTCGGCCTCCCGTTCAAGCAACATCGATTCCGCCTCCCTGCGCCGCCCGTAACAACGCGATGAGCTCCGCGCGACCACCGATCCCCAGCTTCCGGTACGCACCGCTGAGCCTCAGCTCCACGGTGCGTCTGCTTACGGAGAGGGTTTCGGCTATCTCCCGGTTGCCATGGCCGAGTCCGACGAGGGCCGCGGTGCGCTGTTCGGGTTCGGTCAGCGTCGCCCACGCCGGGTGCGGGACCCGTCCGCGCACGGCGGACGGCCCCGTCCGCTCGGACAGCTCGCGCACCTTCGCGACCAGCTTGCTGGAGGGCCGGTGGGCGATGACGAAGGTGAACAGCTCGGCCACCAGGGGTGCCGCGGCGCGCGGGTCCCCCGCGTCGAGTTCGGCCGTGGCCAGCTCCATCAGGGCGCCCGCGTAGGCGAGCCGGGCCGGGGTGCCGCGCAGGGTGGCCACCGCCTCGCGGAGCCGCTCGACCCGCCCCTCGCGGGCCACCCGTCCGGCGCCCAGCTGAGCCCAGCCGAGCGTGTTGGGGGCGCCCCACATCCGGGCCAGCGCGAGCTCCTCGTCGGCGAGCCGCCGTGCCTCCTCGTGGTCGCCGAGGGCGTCGTGGACCCGGGCGGCCATCGAACGCCACGGCATCAGGGCGGGGTTGATCCGCCCGCGGCCCAACTGCCACCTGCCGGTGGCCCGGAAGAGCTCCACCGCATCGGGCAGCCGGTGGTCCTTGACGGCCACCAGCGCCCTGGCGAAGAGCAGGTAGCCCCAGGAGGCGCCCTCGCGCGACTCGGCCGGGGCGTTGGCGGCCGCGAGTACACCGGCCTGGCCGACGTCGCCGTTCTCCAGGGCGATGAGGATCCGGACGGCGAGCAGATACGGGACGGTGTACCGGTGCCAGAGGGAGCGGGGCAGCGACCGCTCGGCGGCGGCCACGTCCCGTTCGGCCATGTCGAGCCGGCCGCGCCGCAGGTTCAGCTCGCCGCGGACGGCCAGGGCCTGGGCGGCGGCAGCTCGGGCGTGCCGTCGGCGCAGGTCGGTGTGGAGGACGTCCAGCCGGACCTCGGCCTCGTCCAGGTCGTCGGTCAGCAGCAGGGTCCGGGCGGCGGTGAGCCGGGGCAGGATCAGGGCGCCCGCGCCGCCGTCCAGGGTGAAGACCCGATGGGCCAGCGCCCGGGCGGTGGGCAGGTCCGCACCGCGCAGGGCCAGTCGCCAGGCGCGCGCCGCGGCCTGCGCCGGGCAGGTGGGATCGTCGGGCAGCGGCGGGATCCCGTCCGGGACCAGATCGGTGTCCTGCCCGTCGGACTCGGTGAGCCAGAACAGCCCCGCGAGCGCCCTCCGTTCCTCGCCGTCGGTCGAGGGCAGCACCTCGGCGACCGCGCGGCGCAGCGCCTTGTCGTCGCCGCGGGAGAGCCCGAGATCGGCGGCGCGCACCCGGATCCGGCCGGGCCCGCCGTCACCGGTGCGGATGATCCCCGCCAGCCGGCGGCCCGCGGCCTCGGGGGCGGCGAGCACTTCGATGGCGGCGAGTTCGAGGCCGAGTTGGGCGCGCTGCGCCGGGTCCAGCGGCTCCTCCAGCGCCCGCGACAGACAGGCGATCGCCTGGGCGGTCCGGCCGGCGCGGAGCGCCGCGGCACAGGTGCGGCGCAGCACGGGGATCACCCAGGGCTCGTCGACCGGGCGGGCGGCGAGCAGCAGCCGGGCGATGTCCTCGTCGGCCACGGCCGCCCGGTAGGCCAGCTCGGCGGCGCGGGCGTGCAGTTCGGCCCGCTCGTCGCCGGGCATCTCGGCGAGGATCCAGCTGCGCGCCTCGGGCCGGCTCAGCCGGAGCCCGGCCCCGGAGGCGATGGCGAGCCCGCTCTCCTGGAGCACCTCGGGCAGTCCGGGCTCGCTCGCGGCGCGCGGGCCCGCGAGCGCGTACAGCAGGGGCGCGTCCAGCAGGTCGCCACAGACGGCGAGCGCGCGGATGACCGCGACGGCCGTGTCGGACAGCCCTCCCAGCACGCGGACGGCGTGTTCACCGCCGACGGTTTCGGTGATGGTGGACAGTTCCGGCACCCGCCCGGCCACCGGCGGATAGCCGCGCCTGGTGAAGCGGCGCAGTGCCTCGGAGAGCACCTCGGGGTTGCCCGCGCTCGCCTCCAGGGCCGCGGAGATGAAGGCGTTGTCGCCGGGGCGGCCGCAGATCAGCGCCACCGTGGCGGCCACGTCGCGCGGGGCGAGCGGGGCCAGTTCGAATTCGAGAGTGATCACCTGCTGCGGCGCGGTGGACAGGGGGCACGCACCGGGGCGGAGCCGCCCGGTGCCGCTCACCAGCAGGACGATCCGGGCGTCGGGCAACCGCCGGATGAGCGCCCCGAACCAGCGCAGCGAGGCCGGGTCCAGCCATTCCACATCGTCGACGACCAGCAGCGTGGGCCGCTCACGGGCGGTCCGCAGCAACTCGGTCAGGCCCGGTAAGCGGCTTTCGGGCCCCTGCCCGGTCAGGGCCTTCATCGAGCCGTCGGTGAGTCCGTCCATCAGGGCCAGTAACTGCCCCACCACGCCGTAGCGCACATCGCGCTCGCCGGGGGTCGCCTTGGCGCGCAGCACGCGGAATCCCTGGTTCTCGGCCAGCCGGGCGGCGAGGTTCAGCAGGCGGCTCTGTCCGTAACCGGGCCTGCCGATCAGTGTCACCACCGAGGAACGGCCCCGGCCGAGATCGGCGACGGTCTGGGCGAGCATGGCCTGCTCTCGTTCGCGGCCGGGGAACGGGAGCCCGTTGAGCTGCATGGTGTGACTATATGCCTGGGGCGGGGCGGGGACGCGTCACCGAACCGCCGGGTGCGCGTCAGCGTCGGCCGCGTGAGGCGAAGACCCACGCGGGTGCCTGTGGGTCGGGAAGGCTCGGGGTGTTCAGCACCGAGGCCAGCTCCCCGCGCTGACTGACACTCAGCTTCCGGTAGACGCTGGTGAGATGGGTCTCGACGGTCCGTACGGTGACGAACAGCGACTCGGCGATCTCGCGGTTGCCCGCCCCGCGCGAGGCCATCTGGGCCACCTTGCGCTCGGTGCCGGTGAGCAGGTCGACCGGTGAGGCGGTGATCTCGCGCATCCGGCCGCCCGCGGCCACCAGCCGGTTGCGGGCGTCCCTCGCCAGCGCGAGCGCGCCACAGCCCTGGGCGAGGTCGACGGCCGAGCGCAGCCGCTCCCGGGCCTCGCGGGGCCGCCCCGCGTCCAGCAGCGCCCCGCCGAGCAGGAACTCGGCCCGGGCGTGCTCGGAGCGGGCGGGCGACCCGGAGAAGTGCTCGACCGCCTCGGTGAGTTGGGCGATGCCCTCCTCGCCGGGGGTGATCACCCCGCGGGCGAGGGCGGCGAGCCCGAAGGCGCGCGGGGTGCTCCAGCGGCGGGCCAGCTCGGCGCCGTGCTCGACCAGGTCCCGCGCCTCGTCCGCCCGCTTCTCCGCCGCGAGCACACAGGCCGCCTCGGCCCACCAGGGCAGGAACACCGGGTTGGCGAAGCCGGACTCCTCCAGGGAGGCGCCGCAGTCGAGCAGCAGCCGCAGCGCGGTGGCGCCGTCGCCGAGCGCCCAGCGGGCCCGGGCGCGGGCCATGAGATACGAGTGGTACTCCATGACGAACCCGTCCAGGTTCGGCCGGGTGACGGCGGCCAGCAGCTCCTCGGCCCGCTCCGGTTCGCCCCGGTCGACCAGGATCGTCGCCAGCGCGGTCTGCGGCATGGTCACATTGCCGCTCCAGCGCTCCTCGCCGATGATCTCGACGGCGGTCTGGGCGTCGGCGAGGGCGTCGGGGATCGCGCCGACGCCGTGCAGCAGCAGGGCGCGGTAGGAGAGGGTGATCACATACGACCACACCGCGGCATTGTCCTGGCCGTGGCGCAGTGCGTGCTCCAGCGCCTCCATCGCGTCCTCGATCTCGTCCGCCAGGCCGAGGGTGAACGCGGAGAAGAGCAGCGACCAGTTGTCGAGCCGGTCCGAGGAGCTCAGCGCGCGGCGGGCCTGTCCCACCGCCCGCCGTACCGAGCGGCCCTCCATCGCGGACAGGACCGTCATCATGGCGAGCATCTGCCGCTGGGCGGGAGTGTCCCCGGCGGGTTCGGGGATGCGCGCGAAGCGCTCCCGGACCCTGTGGATCGTGGCCTTCTCGTCGGATCCGCTGATCAGCAGCGTCGACTGGACGAGGGTGCGCAGCTCGCGGTCGCGCGGATCGGGGTCCGGCCCCAGCTCGGCCTCGAGTTCGTCGAGCACCTCGCTGAGCACCCGCACGGCGGCCGGTGACTGCTGGACGGTGAGGCAGGTGAGGCCGAACTGCACGGCGATGGGCGCCTTGGCGCGGATGTCGGTGGCCAGGGTGAGCGCCCGCTTGAGCAGGCGGATGGCCTCGGCGGGGTTGATCTCCGCGAGCGCCTTGGCGAGCGGGACATGGGCCGACAGGCTGTCCGGCTCCGCCTCCAGGACCCGGTAGAGATAGCGGGCGGCGGCCTCGGGGGCGCCGCGGTGCTCGGCCTGGGCGGCGGCCTCCCGGAGCACCCAGCCCATCCACGGCTGCGGGGTGCCGGGCACCAGCAGCACCTGGTTGGCGACCTCCTCGGCGGGCCGTCCGGCGTCGCTCAGCAGCAGGGCCGCCCTGGCGCGCAGCTCGGCCAGCCGCTCCTCCCCGGCGGCCTCCAGCACCGCGGAGCGCACCACGTCATGCGCCAGGTCCGCCCGGTCCGGCGCCATCACCTCGGCCTCGCGCAGCACCTCCAGGGCCTCCGCGACGCGGGCGGCCGGCACCCCGGCCAGCGCGCCGATGTGCTCCGCGTCCTCCTCGCCGAGCACCGCGACGGCGGTGGCCACGTCCCGGATCCAGCCGGGCCGGGCGTCGAAGAGGGCGCGCACGGACAGGGCGACCACGTGGCTCCCGACCTCGGCGATCTCCCGGATGCCGCTCTCGTCGGGCGCCACGCCCTTGGCCCGCAGCTCGCGCAGCAGCCGGGTGACGGTCAGCGGGTTGCCGCCGCAGACCGCGGCGGCGCGCTCGGCGAAGGAGGGCGCGACCGGGGCGGCGAAGACCTGACGGGCCATCTCGGCCACTTCGGCGTCGGTCAACGGGTCGAGGCGGATCACCGCGGAGCGCGGCTGGGCGAGGATGTCCGCCAGGGCCGCGGGGGCGATCGGTTCCTCCTCGCTGCGCTGGGCGAGCACCACCAGCAGCGGCAGTTGGTCGGCCCGGCGCAGCAGGAAGTCGATCCAGCGCAGGGAGCGCTCGTCGCACCAGTGCACATCGTCCAGGACGAGCACCAGCGGGCCCTGGGCCATCAGGTTGGCGGCGAGCCAGTACAGTCCGTGCAGCACCGGGTAGACGGTGACGGCCGTGGACGGTCCCTCCTCGCCGGGGCGGGGGCTGAGCGCGGGCAGGGCACGGCGGGCGCTGCCGCGCAGCAGCGGGGAGTCCTGGGCGTCCTCGGCCGAGAGCCCCAGGCTTCCGAAGAGGGCGCGCACCCCGCCGTAGCCGGCTCCGGCGACCACTTCACCGCAGGCGCCGTGCAGCACGGTCATCTTGCGGCAGGCGTCACTGCCGAGGAAGGCGCGCAGCAGGCTGGTCTTGCCGATCCCGGCCGGACCCGACAGGACCACCAGACCGGATCGCCCGCTGTGGGCGGCCTCCGCGTGGGCGGTCAGCGCGGCGAGTTCGGCGGCGCGTCCGACCAGCGCGCCGGGTAAACCGGAATTCGCTTTCCGGTCCACCACACAGCCTCCTCGAGCCACCAAATGCGAAGAATTTCGGGAAAAGTGTGCTGCTGCTGCGATCAGCAGGCTACACGAGTGCAATGACGACGATCAATCTCGATCAGTCGTCAGGCAACCCCGATCAGTCGACACACCCCGACCCCAATCGGTGAAGCCCTGACCCCGATCGGTGAAGCCCCGACTCCGATCGGTGAAGCCCGGCGCCCCGATCGGTGAAGCCCGGCGCCCGATCCTTCGGGCCCGGAACCCGACAGCGAAGCCCGGAGACGGAAGGCGTGGTGAGGGCCTTCACCGTTCCGTCCCCGGGCCGTTTCGGTATCACTGTGTGGGTACGAGGCGTGAAGTCGTCTATGGCATCTCCCTTCGTCGGCTCACGATCACGGGGTCGTTCGGGCCTCTTCCAGGGCGGCTTCCAAGGCGATGGCGGGCGGGTGGAGCTCGAACCAGACGACCTTGCCCGCCGCCGTACAGGTGGAGCCCCAGCAGCGGGAGAGCAGGTCCAGCAGATGGAGTCCGCGCCCGCCCTCGTCATCGCCGCACGCCCGGCGCACCCGGGGCCGCTCGGGGTCCTCGTCCGCCACCTCGCAGCGGAAGGCGCGGTCGGCGGAGCACAGGGAGAGCGTCAGGCGGATCGGTCCGCCCGCGTGCCGCAGGGCATTGGTGACCAGCTCGCTGACGAGCAGTTCGGCGTCGTCGGCGAAGTCGCGCAGGGTCCACGCCGCCAGCTGGGCGAGCGCCAGCCGCCGGGCCATCGGCACCGACGAGGGCTCGGGGGGCAGCAGCCAGGACGTCCCGCCGCTCGCGGCGGGAAGCGCCGTGTCGGGCCGGCGCGCGGTGCTCATCGGGGAGCCGTGCGCGAGGGCGGGGGCGGGGGTGACGGCGTTCATGCTGAGACGTCGGGGCTGGTCCGAGGGGCGGGGACGGCGCGCCCGTCGGGAAGGAGCGCACCCGTGTCCGCGAAGATCACCACTCCGTTGCAGAGCAGACTCCACCCCTGCTCCGGGTGGGAGACCACCGGCCGAGCCGAATCGTGGTCCGGTGCGTCGGCGGGAGGACATGGGGGTTGATGGAGGCACATGGTCCGAACCTTCGATCTTCCGCCAAAGGAGGCGGCGGAACTCACCGAGGCCACCATCCTGCGCGGGTGCGGCGAGACGCGGCGAGGGGAGATATCCCCGCATCGGTACCCATCCCGCTCCCCTCCCCCGCGCCCACGCCGGGAAGGTCACGGATGGCCGATCACCGCTCACCCCCGGTGACTCGCCGCCCGGCGCCCGCCCGGGGTGGGTGCGGCGGCTCCCGGCCCGGGCATAGCCTGGACACAGGGCTTCGGGTCCGTTGCGGGCGCACGTCCCGCCCACCCGAGGCCGGTGCGAGGCATCGATGGGTGCGGTGGCGACAGGCACCCCGACCGGGCGGCAGACAGTCAGGCTGCCGGCCGAGGTGACGAGTTTCGTGGGACGTCGGCAGGAGGCGGCCGAGGTCAAGCGGATGCTGTCCGGGTCCCGCCTGGTCACCCTGACCGGGGTCGGCGGGGTCGGCAAGACCCGGCTGGCGCTGCGGGTGGCGGACGAGGCGCGCCGCGCCTTCCCCGACGGGGTCTGGCTGGCCGAACTCGCCGAGCTGGACAACCCGGCGCTGCTCGCCCAGGGCGTCACCGAGGCGCTGGAGATACGCGATCACTCCTCCCGCCCGGCGATGGACGTCCTCGTCGACCACTTGCGGGACCGGCAGGCCCTGATCGTCCTCGACAACTGCGAACACCTCCTGGCGGAGTGCGCCCGGCTCGCCGACCGGCTGCTGCGCGCGGCCCCGCGGCTGCGGCTGCTGGCCACCAGCCGTCAGGCGCTGGGCACCGCCGGTGAGCAGAGCCTGGCCGTGCCCACCCTGGGGCTGCCGGACCCCGGGGGGCCACGGCCGTCCCTCGCCGCCCTCGCCCAGTGGGACGCGGTACGGCTGTTCGTCGAGCGGGCCGCGGCCATCGTCCCCGGATTCCGGCTCAGCGAGGACAACCGGGACGCGGTGGAGCTGATCTGCCGCCGACTCGACGGCATCCCGCTGGGGATCGAGCTCGCGGTCGTACGGCTGCGCGCCCTGTCCGTGCAGCAGCTGCTGGACCGGCTCGACGACCGGTTCCGGCTGCTCACCACCGGCTCCCGGACGGTCCTCCCCCGCCACCAGACGCTGCGGGCGCTGATCGACTGGAGCTATGAGCTGTGCACCGAGCGGGAGCGGCTGCTGTGGGCCCGGGTCTCGGTGTTCGCCGGAAGCCTGGACCTGGAGGCGGCCGAGGCGGTCTGCTCGGACGAGGGCATCGCCCGGGAAGAGATCCTGGACCTGGTGGCCGAGCTGGTGGACAAGTCGGTGCTGCTCAGGGAGGAGCACCCGACGGCGGTGCGCTACCGGATGCTGGACACGCTGCGCCAGTACGGCCGTGAGCGGCTGGTTGCCTCCGGGGAGGAGGCCGTACGGCTGCGGCGCCACCGCGACTACTACCGCGGGCTGGCCGCGGACGCGCGGGCGGCGCTCTTCGGACCGGCCCAGGTGCAGTGGTTCACCCGGCTCCACCTGGAGCACGCCAATCTGCGCACCGCCCTGGAGAGCTGGCTGGCCGAGCCCGGACAGACCGTCCGCGGCCTCGACATGGCCGCCGATCTGCTCTACCACTGGATCACCAGCTACTACCTCGGCGAGGGCCGCCGCTGGCTGGACCAGGCCCTGGCACTGTGCCCCGAACCCGGCAGGCCACGGGCGAGGGCCCTGTGGACCGACAGCTGGCTGGCCGTCATCCAGTCCGACGTCGACGCCGCCGCGGCCATGCTCGAGGAGAGCCGGACCCTCGGCGCCCGGCTGGGCCTGGAACCGGTGCTCGCCTACACCGCGCTCTACTCCGGCATGGTCGCCATGTACCGGGGCGACACCCGGTCCGCGATCGCGCTCTACGAGGAGGCCGTGGCCCGCCACCGCGCGACCGGCGATCCGGTGGGGCTGGCCCTGGCGCTCATCCGGCTCTCGCTCGCCCACTCCTTCATCGGCGACTCACCGCGCGCGATCGCCCTGGGCGAGGAGTCGCTGGAGGTGTGCGACGCGTACGGGGAGGGCTGGCACCGGGCCTACACGATGATGGCGCTCGGCGTGGAGGTATGGCGCCAGGGTGACACCGCCAGGGCGGCCGCCCTGGAGAAGGAGAGCCTCACGTTCAACCGCTCGCTGGACGACCCGCTGGGCGTCGGGGTCAATCTGGAGGTGCTGGCCTGGATCGCGGCCACCGAACGGGACCACACCCGGGCGGCCAGGCTGCTCGGCGTCCTGGGGACCCTCTGGCGCGCCATCGGCGCCCCGCACTCCGGCTACGGACACCTCGTCCACTACCACGAGGAGTGCGAGGCCGCGGTACGGCGGGCCCTGGGCAAACCGGCCTTCAACGCGGCGTACCGACAGGGCGCCCGGCTGTCCTACGCCGAGGCGCTGGAGTACGCGCTGGAGGACGAACTGCCCAGCGGGGAGGCGGCGGCCGGTGGGCGGCCGTCGCCGCTGACTCCCCGGGAGTCCGAAATCGCGCAGCTGGTCGCGCGGGGGCTCAGCAACAAGGAGATCGCCTCGTCCCTGGTCATCGCCCAGCGCACGGCCGAGGGCCATATTGAGCACATTTTGAGCAAGCTGGGTTTCACCTCGCGTGCGCAGGTGGCGGTCTGGGTAGCGGAACAGCACCGCACCGCCGAGGCCGATGGCGAACGCCCGCCGGAGGATACGGACTGAAGGCCGCGCCGACATTCTCAAGGGGCAAGGGGCGGAATTCTATTCGAGACCGGAGCATGTGTCCCGGAAGTTTTCACAACCCCCACGAAAATCCTCGCCCGCCCCGGCTTCGAGAGATCATGCGTCAGGCTCGAGGGACGAGCCGCAACGGCCGTGTCAGTGCGTCGACGCGGCCCACGCGACCGAGGAGGTCCCGCCGTGACTGTTGCCGCAGTCGGCAATACCGGTGATGCCATGGAGCTTTTCCGTGGCACCGCCCACAGCCCGTCGTTCTTCGCGCTCAACCGCGCCGGGGTCACGGGTGGCGGACAGGAGCTCGTGGACTTCTGCATCCCCTGCAATCCGTACTTCCCCACTCCCGCGATGTTCGCCGTGATGGCGGTCAGGCTGCGGGACATCCTCACCTACTACCCGAGCTCCGCGGAGACCATCACCGCCGAACTGGCCGATGTGCTCGGGCTGCAGCCGCAGACCATGGCGATGGGCAACGGCTCGACCGAGCTCATCACCTGGATCGACCACCTGCTGGTGAAGGAAAGCCTGGCGGTGCCGATCCCCACCTTCGGCCGCTGGACCGACCAGCCGATGGAGACCGGCAAACGGGTCGATATGTTCCAGCTCCCGGAAATGAGCGGCTTCGCCCTCGACCCCAACGCCTTCGTCAACTTCGTACGCTCCCGCGGCTCCCGGGTGGCCGTGATCTGCAATCCCAACAACCCCGACGGCGGGCTGCTGCCCCGCCAGGCCCTCATCGGCATCATGGACGCGCTGGCCGACCTCGATCTGATCGTGATCGACGAGTCGTTCCTGGAGTTCGCGGACGCCGAGGCGTACCCGAGCGTCGTGGACGAGGCCATCCTGCGCCCGAATGTGATCGTGCTGCGCAGCCTCGGCAAGAACTTCGGGCTGCACGGGGTGCGCTTCGGCTATCTGGTGGCCAATCCGTCGCTCGCCGTGCAGATCCGCTCCCGGCTGCCGAAGTGGAACCTCAACTCCTTCGCCGAGGTCATCGTCTTCATGCTGAAGCGGTACCGGCAGGAGTACGTGGAGAGCCTGCGCATGCTCAGCCGCGACCGGCAGCAGATGACCACCCAGCTGGCCGGGCTGCCCGGGATGACGGTCTACCCCTCGCAGGGCAACTTCGTCTTCGTCAAGCTGCCGGCCGGGACGGACGGCAGCTGGGTCCGCGACCAACTGCTGTCCCAGCACGGTGTGCTGGTGCGCGAATGCGGCAACAAGCTGGGCAGCAGCAGCCAGTTCATGCGGTTGGTGGTGCGTTCCCAGCCGGATGTGCAGCGGCTGCTGACCGGGCTGAGCACGGTGCTGTACGGGACGTCCTTCTACGCCCCGCAGGTCAGCTGGGAGCAGCAGCCGTCGCTGGATCACTCCTACCAGCAGCCGCCCCAGCTGCCCGCGGCGCCGGTGGCGCAGGAGCCCCAGCCGATGTACTCCGCGGCCGCCCTTCCGGCCCCGCAGGGGGTATCGGGCGACCTGTACGGGCAGGCGTCCTTCGCGGGCGCCTCGACCGGGTACGTCCAGCAGCAGCCGCTCCCGGAGCTGTCGCCCGCGTACGTCGCCACTCCCCCGGCCCAGCCGCCCCTGTACCAGGCCCCGGCCGCGCTGCCGCAGCCCCAGATGGCGCAGGCCCCGCAGCCGCAGATCCCGCAGCAGGTACCGGTGCAGCAGTTCCAGGCCCCGCAGTTGCAGCCGGCCCAGAGCCTGGCGCCGCAGGGCCAGGCACCGCAGGGGTTCATGCAGATGGCGCCGCAGCCGCAGAGCGCGCAGTACCAGGGCGCCCAGGCGCAGACCTCCCAGATGCCGGTGGCCCAGGTACAGGCCCAGGGCGCCCAGGGGCAGGGGGCGGCGGCGTACGCCGGGTCCCGGCCCGAGGAGACGACGATCGACCAGGTCCCGGTGTACGGCCGGCGGGACGCGGGGGTGCCCGAGCCGTCGCCGATGGAGCAGACCCAGGCCATGACCTACGACCCAGCCGAGCTGAAGGCCGCGGCCGCGGCCCCGGTGGTCCCCCTCAGCGAGCAGGACGACGACCCGACCGGGCAGACCCCGGCGCTGCAGCGCTATCCGCGTCCCGCGGCGTACCTCCAGGACGGCTCGATCGCATGACCGGGCTCCGGTGCCGGGGTCATGGCCGGGGCAGCCCGTTGTCACACGGCCAGGCCGGGGAGACCCCGGCCGCCGCGCAGACCGCGATGTGCAGCAGCAGGGGGTGGGTGTACGGCTCCCCGTCGCCCGGCCAGTGCACCACACCGGGCTCCTGCGTCCCCGTGGGGCCGGTCCGCCGCCCGGGCGGGCCGGTCACCACGGCGCCGACCGCGTAGACGGCCGGTGCGGGCCAGTCGACTCCGACGTCCGACTGGGGCGGCACGATCCACCACCAGTACCCGGCGCCGGTGAGCACACATCCCGCCCGGGGCAGCAGGGCCATGACCCCGGGGCCGTGCCGCTCGGCGATCCCCACCGCGTCATAGGCCCGGTCGGTCCGCAGCGCCGGCGGCAGTTGAAGGCGGTGGCGGCCGGGCACCGCGCGGATTCCCCGCCGGCCGAACCGGCCGCGGACGAGGCCGGTCAGCGCACCGGCGAAGGCGTACGTCATCTAGGGCACTTCACAAAGCTCGGGCCGATGGTGCCTGCGGTCGCCGCGGTGGAGCGCGGTAACGGGATCATGACGCAACTATGCGCACCGCCGGGGACACTTGGCAAGGGGCACTCTGAAAAGTGCAGAGTCGTAAGTGCAATGTGTCCGTTCCGCACTGGCCATGGCACACTGCGAACATCAGCGTTGGGGAGGTCAGGGAGGGATTCAGGTGAGCGAACCGCGGTCGGCCCCGACCGTGGGCCAGGTCGTCCTCGGCAAGAGGCTGCAGGATCTGCGGGAGAAGGCGGGGTTCAAGCGGGACGAGGCGGCCAGAGTGCTGCGGGTGGCGCCCGCCACCATCCGCCGCATGGAGACCGCCGAGGTCGCGCTGAAGGTCCCGTATGTGCAGCTGCTGCTGGACGCCTACGGGATCACCGGTGAGGAGCTCGACTCGTTCATCACCCTGACCGAGGAGGCCAACAAGCCGGGTTGGTGGCAGCGGTTCCACGACATCCTGCCGGACTGGTTCAGCGTCCACGTCAGCCTGGAGGGGGCGGCCGAGATGATCCGGGCGTACGAGCCGCACTTCGTCCCCGGACTGCTCCAGACCGAGGACTACGCCCGCGCGGTCATGCAGACCGGCGCCGTCGGCCAGGCCGGTCCCCGGCAGGCGGAGCGCCATGTGGCGCTGCGCATGGAGCGGCAGAGCCTGCTCACCCGGCGGGACCCGCCCCGGCTGTGGGTGGTGATGGACGAGACGGTGCTGCGCCGGCAGGTGGGTTCGGCGGCGGTGATGCGCCACCAGGTCGACCGGCTGCTGGAGGCCGTGGAGATGCCGCACATCACGCTGCAGGTCTCGGAGTTCACCTCCGGACACCATCCGGGCACCTATGGGCCCTTCGTCCTCTTCCGCTTCGCTGTCCCCGAACTGCCGGACATGGTCTACGTCGAGTACCTGACCGGCGCCGTCTACCTGGATGAGCGCATCGAGGTGGCCTCCCACCTGGAGGCCATGGACCGCATGGCGGCCCAGGCGGCAACCGCACGACGCACAAAGGAAATCCTCCGGGATTTCCGCAAGGAGCTCTGATCGGAATGGATCGCATTCACAACGGCATGCGCGCGAGCGACCTCGGCAGCGAGGGCTGGCACAAGCCGTGGAGCGGTGGCAACGGCGGCAACTGCGTCGAAGCCATGAAGCTGGACGACGGCCGGGTCGCGATCCGTCAGTCGACCGATCCGGACGGTCCGGCGCTGATCTACACCCGCAGCGAGATCATGGCGTTCATCCAGGGCGCCAAGGCGGGCGAGGCGGACTTCCTCGTCTGCTGAACCGCCCCCGTGGGCCGGCGCCGACGGCAGGTGGCCGTCGGCGCCGGCGCGCGGCCGGTGCCTTACGCGGCGTCCGCCGCCAGTGCCCGCAGCAGGCCGACGGTCAGCGCGGTGCGGGCCGGGATCGGGGAGAGCACGGTGTGTTCGTGGCGGGCGTGGGCGCCGGAGCCGAGGGCACCGAGCCCGTCGAGGACCGGACGGCCCAGCGCCGAGACGAAGTTGCCGTCGCTGGCACCGCCGACCGCGGTCTCCTCCAGTTCCCAGCCGTGTTCCGCGGCGATCGCGTGGGCCCGCTCGAACAGTCGGCGGGACGCCTCGCCCGGGACCATCGGCGGACGGTTCCACTCGCCGGTGACCGTCAGCCGCACCCGCTGGTCGGAGGGGGCGAGGGCGTGCAGCGCGGCGTCGATCCGCTTCATCTCCCCCGGTTCGGCGATCCGGATGTCGATACCGCAACTCGCCTGTGCGGCGATCACATTGCGCCCCGTGCCGCCGCTGATCAGCCCCACGTTCACCGTGGTCCCCCGCTCCGGGGCGCTGAGCGCGGCGATCTGCGGGACCACCTCGGCCAGCGCGTGGATGGCGCTCGCGCCCGCGAACGGGTCGAGCCCCGCGTGCGATTCGATGCCGTGGGCCGTCACGTCGAACAGCCCGACGCCCTTGCGGGAGGTCTTGAGCGCCCCGTCCAGCGATGCCTCGAAGACCAGCGTGGCCAGGACGTCCTCGCTGAGCCGCTCGATGTGGCGGCGGGAGGCGGGACTGCCGATCTCCTCGTCGCCGTTGAGCAGCAGCCGCACCGAGGGGTGGGGAAGCTCCAGCTCGCGCAGCAGCCGCAGGGTCCAGACGGCCTGCACCAGACCGGTCTTCATGTCGAAGACACCGGGGCCGCTCGCCCGGCCGTCCTCGACCTCGAAGGGCCATTCGGCGAGCGTTCCGGCCGGCCAGACCGTGTCGTAGTGGCACAGCATCAGCACGGTGCCGGGGGCCGTGCCGCGATAGGTCAGGACCAGCACATCGCCGTGTGCTCCGCAGTCGTGGCGCTCGGTTCCGTCCGGCTCGCCGAGCCGGTCGGCGATCCAGCCGCTGATCGTGGCGAGCCCGGCGTCCAGCAGCCGCTTGTCATTGCTCGGCGTCTCCAGCTCCACCAGCGTCCGTAGGTCTTCGATCATCTCGGGCAGCGCCTGGGCGGTGGCGGCGGCGAGGTCGGAGGGGGTCATGCGATGGGGGTCCTTCCGGAGGTGGCTCGGGTGAGGGAGGGGCTGGGATCAGCGGACGGGCGCGCCGGGGCCGAGCGGAATGCCCAGCGCCCACCAGACGTAGAAGAGCAGGGTCCAGGCCACCAGCATGGCCACGGACAGCGGCAGGGTCAGTGAGGCGAGGGTGCCGATCCCGGCGGAGCGCCGGTAGCGCTGGAGGAAGCCGAGCGCCATGACGAAGTAGGCGCTCATCGGGGTGATGGCGTTGGTGCACGAGTCGGCGATCCGGTAGACGGCCTGGGTGGCCTCCGGGGGAATGTGCAGCAGCATCAGCATCGGGACGAAGACCGGGGCCACCAGCGCCCACATGGCCGAGCCGCTGGTCATCGCCAGATTGATCACCGTGCACACCACCACGATGCCGAGGAAGGCGACCGGGCCGGTGACCCCGAGGTCCTTGAGCAGATCGGCGCCGCGGATGGCGAGCACCTGGCCGACGCCGGTCCACTTGAAGTAGGCGAGGAACTGGGAGATGGCGAAGAACAGCACCAGGATCGGGGCCATCTCCCGCATGCCCTGCGCCATGAAGTCCGGGATGTCACGGCCGCCGCGCACGGTGCCGGCCGCACGCCCGTAGACCGCGCCGAGGAGGGCGAAGAGCAGTCCGAGCACCACGGCGATACCGGAGAGCACGGGCGATTCGACGATGCTGCCGCCCTCACCGCGCAGCGGCGACCCGGCGGGGATCATCGCCACCACGATCACCGCGAGGTAGACGGCGAGGGTGACACCGGCGCGGCGCAGCCCGCGGCGCTCCTCGGGGGCGAGGGCGAGCTCGACCTCCGGGGTGTCCCCGGCCGCGTGCGCGGTCCCCCCGTCCGTCTCCCCGTCCGTCTCCCCGGGCTCGGGCGGAAGCGCCGCCACCCGCTTCACCAGCACCCTCTCGGTGACGAAGGTGATCACGGCGGCCAGCACCACCGAGGAGGCCAGCGAGAAGAAGTAGTTGGACAGCGGGGTCACGACATAGCCGGGGTCCACGGTGTGCGCGGCGGCCGTGGTCAGCCCGGACAGTACGGCGTCCATCGGGGTGATCAGCGGACTGGCGTCATAGCCCGCCGACACGCCCACGAAGGCCACCACGATCCCCAGCAGCGGACTGCGCCCGACGGCCCGGAAGGCCAGCCCGCCCAGGGGCACCAGCGCCACATAGGCGGCGTCGGACGCTATGTGGGCGACCATCGCGGTGAAGGCCAGGGCGAAGGTCATCCAGCGCGCCGGGACCTTGGCGACACCGGCCCGCAGCATCGCCGCGAGCAGCCCCGAGCGGTCGGCGACGGCGACTCCGAGCATGACGACCAGGATGGTGCCGAGCGGGGGGAAGGTGGCGTAGTTGGTGATCGCGTCGTTGATCATCGACCGCACCCCGTCGACCGAGATCAGGCTGCGCACCGCCACCGTCTTGCCCCCCGCCGGATCCACCGCGGAGACGTCCGCCGTGGCCAGCCCCCAGCTGATCAGCGCGAGGAAGGCACTGAGGATCGCGAACAGCCAGAACGGATGGGGGAGTTTGTTGCCCGCGCGCTCGACGGCGCCGAGCACCCGGAGCAGCGCGGACAGCGCCGCCGAGGAGTCCCCGGGCGCGTCGGGAGGCGGCTTGCCGGGGGTGTTGTCGGGCGTGGTCGTGGTGTCGTTGGAACTCACGGTCCGCACTCCTTCGTCGACGACGCAGTAGTGGTCGTCCATTAGAGAAGGCATGACGGAATGAGGCAAGTAAAAGACTCGTTACGCAAGAATGATTCACACATGGAGTACCAATCGCACGATAGATTCGTATCCATGACAGCCGTTCCCCCCACGCCACCGGTCCTCGACGACCCCGACCTCGATCTGGTGGCCGCCCTGCAGGTGGCGCCGAGGGCGCCGCTGAGCGCGCTGGCCGAGGTGCTCGGCAGCTCGGCCAGCACCGTCGGCCGCCGGCTGACCCGGCTCGCGGAGGAGCGGCTGCTGCGGGTGATCGGGCAGGTGGAGTGGCCGATGCTGGCCGAGGGCAACCCCATGCACGTGTGGGTGGCCACGGCGCCGGGGCGGGCGTGGGAGGTGGCCCGGCAGCTGTCCGAGCTGCCCGAGATCCCGTTCGTCGCCACGACCACGGGCCGCACCGATGTCTACTGCTCCCTGCACGCCACCCGGCGCGACCGGGCGCGTGAGCTGCTGATGACACGGATCCCGTCCGTCCCCGGCGTGCGGTCGGCCCATACCGAACTGGTGCTGCGGGCGACGGCGAAGTCCCACTCCTGGCGGCTGCGGCGGCTGGACGCCGCCCAGGTGCGGGCACTGCGGGAGGTCGCCGATCCGGTGGCGGAGCCCACCGCCGTCACCGAGTTCAGCGACGACGAGCTGCGGGCGGTGGAGCTGCTGCGCCAGGACGGCCGGGCGAGCGCCGCCGATGTGGCGCGCGGGCTCGGCATCAGCCGGTCCACCGCCTACCGGCTGACCCAGTCACTGCTCCAGCGCGGTCTGGTGCGGCCGCGCGTGGAGATCGAACCGGCGCTGCTCGGCCATCCGCTGGAGGTCGTCATCGAGCTCCATGCCGCCCCCGGGGCCATCCAGGAAGTGGCCGACGCGCTGGCCCGGCATCCCTCGGCACGCTACGTCTCGATCGTGGCGGGCACCTCCTCGGTGATCCACCACGGGGTGTTCCGGGACGAGGACGGCCTGGCCGAGCTGCTCACCCGCGATCTGGCCACGCTTCCCGGCATCACCGCCTGCGAGGTGTCGGTGGTCCTCGATGTGCTGCGCCGGTACTGGATCGGCCGCGAGGACGGAAGGCTGCTGAGCCAGGACCGATGAGTTCCGCGCGGTACGCCGGACCCGGGTGGTGCTCCGGCAGCCGGCTCCGCCGCGGGAGCAGTGCGCACAGGCCGAGGAGGGCGCCGCCCAGCTGCTGGACGCCTTCGCCAAGGTGCTGGCGTCGGTCTGAGCGCTTCCGGTCACTCCCCCGGCGGCGGCCCGTCCCACTCGATGACGTCCACCTCGTCGCCCACGGCCAGCCTTCCGGCGCGGGTCACGGAGAACTGGCAGCCGAACAGGGTGGCGCCGCCGGGGCCGCGCCGGTAGCCGGCCATGGTGCGCAGTGGCTCGGGGCCCGCCTTGACGCCCTCGCTCTGATCGACCGTCGTCACGGCGCACCGCGCGGTGTGCTTGGCGAAGCCCAGCTCGGCGCCGCCGATGGCGACCCTGCGAATCCGGTCCTCCCGATGGGGTTCGTCCCATCCGCCGATCACGATGCCGGGGCGGAAGCGGTTCATCGGCAGCGCCGCGCCGCCCGCCTCGGCGATCCGCTCGTTCAGCCCGTCCAGGCTGGCCCGGGAGACGAGGTGCACCGCGGCGCTGTCGGCGTAGCCACAGGTGCCGGGGGTCCATCCGTCGGTCACCCGGTGGTGCTCCGGGGGCACCCGCACCAGCCGGCTCGGCGCGCCCAGAAACCGCGAAAGCCACGTGGCGGCGTCCTCACCCTGGTCGATGCCGAGGTAGGGGGTGTCGAACACGGTGACCTCGCGCCGGGCGGAGGTGGTGTCGACGTCGATGGCCACCTCGTCCTCACCGGGTGCGGACAGGGTGAGCCGGGTGCCGTGCGGATCGATGGCGGGGCGGATGACGGCGAGCCGGGGATCCCGCCGCTGAGTGCGGCACTCTCCGTCCTCGCCGATGACCATGAAGCCGCGGTCGTGTCGCAGACCCGCCTCCGTCAGCAGCGCCTCGGACAGGGGAACGCCCGCGCAGCCCTTGATGGGATAGCAGGTCAGCTCGACAACAGTGGCCACGCGGGAACCCTACCCCAGGGGTGGCGGCACCTCCGAGCGGCCGGTCGGGGCGCCCGTCCCCCATGGCCCGGTGCCCGACCGGCGTTTCATGGCACGGCCCGGCTCCGCCATGCGCCCCCGGCCCGGCGTCCAGCGGCAGGACGTAGCACCGAGTACGCCGAATGATCCACCGAGCACGGTCGGTGCCCCCGGCATGCGCCGTAGACGCGCTGCGCCTCCCGCCGACGGGAACCCAAAACGAACCGGTTTCCGGGGAGCGGCGGACGGGCCGCGGGAAATGCGCGGCCCCCGGCGCCGCCCGGGGTCCCGGACAGGCGGGGTGAAGGGTGACTATTCCGGGGCCGCTCCTGCGAGCGGCGGGAAGGGAGGAAGTCGATGTGGGGCAATGATATGCGCGGCGGCGCGCTTCCCGCTATACACGGGCGGCGTGATTCTCCGCCAGTTCCCCGCCGCCATCACGACCGGCTCTTTTCCGGGAACTGCCGTGGCGTACGGGCGGTCGGGGAGGCGACCCGCGACAAGAGATACGGTAAACGCCGCGTCAAGTCCGTTCGGAGACCGATGAGTTGGGTCAGGGCCAAGCCGCTCTCCCGTTCCGCGGGCCATACCGGGGCGAGCGGGCATACGAGTCGGGGCCTGGGTTCCGCGCCCGGCGCTCTCGGTCGCCGCACCGTCGACCCGCCGCCTCCCCACCGAGTCCCCGACCGGGGCCGCGCCCGCTCCCCGCCGGTCCGGTCCGGTGAACGCCACGGTCGGCGGCGGGCCCGTCGATACGTTTCAGTCCCCCGACACGCCCCGGGAACCCCGCCGGGTCGGCCCTGGGGGCGTTCGCCCATGCGTCCCCCTCTTCCCCGCCCGACCGCAAGGCCGTCCTATTTCCCGTCCCTCCCGCAGTCTCCCGCTCCCTCCTTCCTCTCCTCCCCCTCCCCGGCATTCCCCGGATGCCGGGGAGGGGACCGGAACGGCCGGTTCCAGCGCGGTGCCGCGCGGTTACGCCCGTCCGCTCCGGCCCGGCCGCCAAGCGACCGATCTTGTCCGGACGGTGACGCAATAGCGCCGGGGAAGATCCCGTGCCGCGCGCCCGGCCCGCACCGGACGCCGTATTGGGCCGCCCACCGCTCGTCCGCGCTTCAACCTTCCGCGCCCCGGCGGCAATTCACCCCGGACCGCCGCCCGAGATCGGTCACCGACCACCCGGAAACCAATCCGGCGGAATAGCGTCCGCCCCGTCCGGCGCCCAGGAGAATCATTTCCCGCCGTACGAGGACGTCCGGCGGCGCATGATCGCCCGCGTCCGCCCCCGTCCGCCGCTCCCGCCCGGCCGGCGGCCGTG
This sequence comes from Streptomyces sabulosicollis, assembly GCF_016103465.1. Lineage (GTDB taxonomy): Bacteria > Actinomycetota > Actinomycetes > Streptomycetales > Streptomycetaceae > Streptomyces > Streptomyces sabulosicollis. The sequence continues at coordinate 7,667 of NZ_JAEEAP010000038.1, read as the reverse complement.
CGCCCCCGGCCCTCCGTGCGCCTCCCACCGCTCAGCTGAGGGAGCGTCAGCCGGTTCCGGGGTGGCACCGGGCGGCGCGCGGCGTTCCATGAGGCCCCCTGCGCCTTGTGACCGGCCGGGCCGGGCTGCGGTACTCGTACAGCCCGCCGGGTCCTCCGGAGGGCGACGTCGAGAGCCGCTGTGGAGAGGAACCAGCCTCATGGCCGTACGAGGAAGTCACCGACGCCCCGCATCGCCCAGCCGGGTCTCCCCGCTGTGCGCGGCGCTCACCGCCGGCGGTGTCGGCATCGTCCTGCCGTTCCTCGGCACCGGCGCCGCCCACGCGGCCTCGGTCGACACCTGGAACCGGGTCGCCAAGTGCGAGAGCGGGGGCAACTGGCACATCAACACCGGCAACGGCTACTACGGCGGGCTGCAGTTCTCCCAGCACACCTGGGCGGCGTTCGGCGGCACCGCCTACGCCCCGCGCGCCGATCTGGCCACCAAGGCCCAGCAGATCACCGTGGCGGAGGCGGTACTGCGCAAACAGGGCCCCGGCGCGTGGCCGGTCTGCTCCGTCCGCAGCCGGCTGACCCGGTCCGGGCCGCCCGCCGGAGTGGCGAGCCAGAACACCCACCCCCGCGCCCAGCACCCGGCCAAGCCCAAGAAGTCGGCCAAGTCCGCCGCCAAGTCCCGGGCCCGGCAGCACACCGCCCGGCGGGCGGCGGCGTCCGGCTCCTACGCGGTCGTCCGCGGCGACACCCTGTCCCGCATCGCCACGCGGGCGTCCGTCCACGGTGGCTGGAAGGCGCTGTACCACGCCAACCGCGGGACCGTCGGCCCGAACCCGCACCTGATCCACCCGGGGCAGCGGCTGACCCTGCCCAAGGGCTCCCGGCGTCCGCACAAGGCGGCACCGCGCCACCGCGCCTCGGCGGTCTCGAGCCACACGGTGGTCCGCAAGACGGCCGCCCGCCCCCATGTGGCCCCGGTCAGCGGGCCGGTCAGCGCGGGGTACGGCATCCGCGGCGCGCGGTGGGCGAGCGGCCATCACACCGGTGTGGACTTCGCGGTGCCCATCGGCACCTCCGTGCGCGCGGCCGCGCCGGGCACCGTGGTGGCGGCCGGGTGGGGCGGCGCCTTCGGCTACCAGGTGATCATCCGCCACGCCGACGGCCTCTACACCCACTACGCACACCTGTCGGCGCTGACGGTACGCGGCGGGCAGTCGGTCGAGGCGGGCCGCCGGATCGCCAGGTCCGGCAGCACCGGGAACGCCACCGGACCGCATCTCCACTTCGAGGTCCGCACCGGCCCGCGCTACGGGTCCGACATCGACCCGCTCGCCTATCTGCGCTCCCACGGCGTCAGCGTCTGACGCCTCACTCCGGACGCACGGCGTCCGCACGGTCCATCTGGCGAGGGGTGGGGGAAGGGGAGGCCGCCCGGGGCACGGCTCGGGCGGCCTCCCGCCATCCGCGCGGGGACCGGTCAGTACCAGATCGCGACGGGCAGCCCGGTGGCCGTCTTCTGGGGCGGATCGGGAAGGCTCCGGGCGGCCCGGAGCGCGATGCGCCGCGCGCTCCAGGCCGCCGCCGCGGCGTCCAGGACGTCGTCGGGCGGCACCCGCCCGGCCGGTCCGAGGTCGTCGGGCAGGACGATGCCCCGGTCCTCCAGCAACCGGCGGCGCACCGCCTGGCCGTTCCAGCTCTTCTTGCTCCAGCGCACGGGCCGCCCCTCGTCGAGGGCGGTGAAGGAGACCTCGGGATGGACCTCGTACAGCCGGTGATCGCCCCCGTCGCGGCAGGCGTTGGCCTCCCGCAGCTTCGCGGCCAGCCCCCACGACTGACGGCTCAGCCCCTGACCGGTCAGCCGTCGGCAGACCGCGTTGGCGTCGTCGTAGCCGTCCGCCTCCCAGACCTCGCGCGGCGGCACGGAGAAGACCCGGGAGCGGTGCGGGGCCACCATCGCGGTGGCCAGGGCGTCGGCCTCGCGCCACCCTTCCGGCAGCAGCCCCAGCGGCATGTCGACCGCCACCACGGCGGCGTCCGGGATCCGGCCGAGCAGTTCGACCAGCGCCCCGGCGGTGTCGGCCCCGGCGAAGCGGCCCTCCTCGCCCAGGGTGACGGCCACCCAGCCGGTGCGGCAGGCGTCCACCCCCACGACGGGTGATTCGGCGCATCCGGGCGCGGGCGGAGTGTGAAAACCATCGCGACGGGAACCCATGCGCCGTATCCGACCATGCGGATGGGCCGGTACGGGGCCGAACGGCACGAAAGGACGGCGATGGGCGTACGTACGTGGATCCAGGAATGGCCTGTCTACCGCCAGCTGACCGGGAGCGACCCGCTCGGCCGCGGCGCCGCCACCACCTCGGCCGCCACCCGTGAGCAGCGCCCCCGCACCGTCACGGCCGACAAGGTGGTCAAGTCGGTGTGCCCCTACTGCGCGGTGGGGTGCGCCCAGAACGTCTATGTGAAGGACGACCGGGTGGTGCAGATCGAGGGCGACCCCGACTCACCGGTCAGCCGCGGCCGGCTGTGCCCCAAGGGTTCGGCCTCCCTCCAGCTGACCACCGGCGAGTCCCGGCGCCACGAGGTCCTCTACCGCCGCCCGTACGGCACCGAATGGGAGCGGCTGGACCTGGACACCGCGATGGACATGGTCGTCGAGCGGGTGATCCGCACCCGCCGCGAGGGCTGGCAGTGGGAACGGGACGGGGTCAGCGTCAACCGCACCCTGGGGATCGCCAGCCTCGGCGGCGCCACCTTGGACAACGAGGAGAACTACCTCATCAAGAAGTTGCTGACCGGGCTCGGGGTGATCCAGGTGGAGAACCAGGCCCGGGTCTGCCACTCCTCGACCGTCGCCGGGCTCGGAACCTCCTTCGGCCGCGGTGGCGCCACCACCTTCCTGCAGGACCTGCAGAACGCGGACTGCATCGTGATCGAGGGCTCCAACTTCGCCGAGGCCCACCCCGTGGGCTTCCAGTGGGTGATGGAGGCCAAGGCGCGCGGCGCGAAGGTCATCCATGTCGATCCGCGCTTCAGCCGCACCAGCGCGCTGGCCGATCTGTACGTACCGATCCGGGCCGGCACCGACATCGCCTTCCTCGGCGGCATCATCAACCACGTCCTGACCGGCGGCCACGACTTCCGCGATTACGTCCTGGAGTACACCAACGCGGCCACCATCGTCGGCGAGGATTTCGAGGACACCGAGGACCTGGCGGGGATCTTCTCCGGTCTCGACCCGGAGACCGGCCACTACTCCATCTCCACCTGGGCTTACGAGGGCGGCGAGGTCCAGGCGCCCCAGGGCACGCCCGACGAGCTGTACGAGGATCGCACCCGGCGTGACGCGTCCCTGTCGAGCGCCGCCTCCTCGGAGTCGCACGGCTCGGGCGGCGCGCCCACCTCCGCGCAGGTCCCCACCGACCGCACCCTGCGACACCCGCGCTGCGTCTATCAGATCCTCAAGCGCCACTTCTCCCGCTACACACCCGAGATGGTCGAGGAGACCTGCGGGATTCCCCAGGACACCTTCCTGGAGGTGTGCCACGCGCTGGTGGAGAACTCCGGACCGGACCGCACCTCGGAGTTCGTGTACGCCGTCGGCTGGACCCAGCACACGGTGGGCGCCCAGTACATCCGCACCGCGAGCATCCTCCAGCTGCTGCTCGGCAACATCGGCCGCCCCGGCGGCGGCATCCAGGCGCTGCGCGGCCACGCCAGCATCCAGGGCTCAAGCGACATCCCGACCCTGTTCAACGTGCTCCCCGGCTACATCCCCATGCCGCACGCCCACGCCCACGAGGACCTGGACACCTTCGTCGAGGCCATGAAGACCGACAAGGGCTTCTGGGGCGAGATGCGCTCGTATGTCGTCAGCCTGCTCAAGGCGTACTTCGGCGACGCCGCGCGCGCCGACAACGACTACTGCTTCGGCCATCTGCCCCGGCTGACCGGCTCCCACAGCACCTACCACACGGTGAAGGAGATGCTGGACGGAGTCTGCAAGGGCTACTTCCTGATGGGCGAGAACCCCGCCGTGGGCTCGGCCAACACCAAGATGCAGCGGCTGGGCATGGCCAACCTGGACTGGCTCGTGGTCCGCGACTTCTCCCTCATCGAGTCCGCCACCTGGTGGCAGGACGGCCCGGAGATCGAGACCGGTGAGCTGCGCACCGAGGACATCGCCACCGAGGTGTTCTTCTTCCCCGCCGCCGCCCACACCGAGAAGTCCGGCTCCTTCACCAACACCAACCGGATGCTGCAGTGGCATTTCGCCGCCAAGGAGCCGGACGGCGAGGCCCGCAGCGATCTGTGGTTCATGTACCACCTGGGGCGGCGGATCAAGGAGCGGCTGAAGGACTCCACCGACCCCATGGACCGGCCCGTCCAGGACCTGGCCTGGTCCTACCCCACCGAGGGGCCGCTGGACGAGCCCAGCGCCGAGGCGATCCTGGCCGAGATCAACGGCCGTGACGCGCGGGGCGCGCCGCTCAGCGCGTACACCCAGCTCAAGGACGACGGCTCCACCTCCTGCGGCTGCTGGATCTACTGCGGGGTGTACGCCGACGGCGTCAACCAGGCCGCCCGCCGCAAGCCGCACACCGAGCAGGACTGGGTCGCCGCCGAATGGGCCTGGGCCTGGCCCGCCAACCGCCGCATCCTCTACAACCGCGCCTCGGCCGACCCCGACGGCAAGCCGTGGAGCGAGCGCAAGGCGCTGGTGTGGTGGGATGCCGACCAGGAGCGGTGGACCGGCCACGACGTCCCGGACTTCATCCCCGACCGGGCGCCCTCCTACCGGCCGCCCGAGGACGCCCGGGGCCCGGACGCGCTCAGCGGAGTGGATCCGTTCATCATGCAGGCCGACGGCAAGGGATGGCTGTACGCCCCGGCCGGGCTGGTGGACGGCCCGATGCCCACCCACTACGAGCCGCAGGACTCGCCGGTGCGCAACCCCCTCCACCCGGAGCAGCAGCGCAACCCGGTCCGGGAGGTGATCAGCGATGAGCACAACGCCTTCCACCCCAGCGGGGGCGAGCCGGGCAGCGAGGTGTTCCCATACATGATCACCACCTATCGGCTCACCGAGCACTTCACGGCGGGCGGGATGAGCCGCTGGACACCGTATCTGGCCGAACTGCAGCCGGAGTTCTTCTGCGAGGTCTCCCCCGAGCTGGCCGCCGAGCGGCATCTGGAGCACACCGGCTGGGCGACGCTGGTCAGCGCGCGGGGGGTGATCGAGGCCCGGGTGATGGTCACCGAGCGGATGTCCCCGATCAGGGCCGGGGGCCGCACGGTGCATCAGATCGGGCTGCCGTACCACTGGGGCCCCAATGGCTACACCCGTGGGGACGCCGCCAATGAACTGTCCGCCATCGCCCTCGACCCGAATGTCCACATCCAGGAGGTGAAGGCGCTGAGCGCCGACATCCGTCCCGGCCGCCGCCCCCGCGGCCCAAAGCTGACGGCACTGCTCGAAGACTACCGGCGGCGCGCCGGCATCACGCCGCGGACCGGAACGGAGGTGCGGGGATGACCGACACCTCGAAGCGCCCCTCGCTGATCGGCCGCAATCTGCTGGCCGGGGCGGAACCGGATGTCGCGGGCGACGCCGGGCACGAGGACCATCCGCCGCGGGTCGGCTTCTTCACCGACACCTCGGTGTGCATCGGCTGCAAGGCGTGCGAGGTGGCGTGCAAGGAGTGGAACGCCATCCCCGAGGACGGGCTGGACTTCACCGGCATGTCCTTCGACAACACCCAGGGCCTCTCCGCCTCCACCTGGCGCCATGTGGCCTTCATCGAGCAGAACAAGCCGCTGGGCCGGGCCGAGACCGGGGTCGACCACGGTGATGTCGACGTGCTGGCCCTCGCGGCGCAGGGCTCCGGGACCCCGGTCCAGGAGGCGGCGATCACCCCGACCTCCCCGGCGTCCCCGTCCGCCGACGGGCAGAACGGGCTGCGGTGGCTGATGTCCTCGGACGTGTGCAAGCACTGCACCCACGCGGCGTGCCTGGACGTGTGCCCGACCGGCGCCCTGTTCCGTACCGAGTTCGGGACCGTGGTGGTCCAGGACGACGTCTGCAACGGCTGCGGCTACTGCGTGCCCGCCTGTCCGTACGGGGTCATCGACGTACGGCCCGAGGACGGCGGGGCCCACAAGTGCACCCTGTGCTACGACCGGCTGGGCGCCGGCCAGGAACCCGCGTGCGCCAAGGCGTGCCCCACCGACTCCATCCAGTTCGGCCCCCTGGACGGGCTGCGCGAGCGCGCCGCCGCCCGGGTCGAGGAGCTGCACCGGGTGGGGGTCGAGGACGCCCGGCTGTACGGACACGACCCGGAGGACGGCGTCGGCGGCGACGGCGCCTTCTTCCTGCTGCTGGACGAGCCGGAGGTGTACGGGCTGCCGCCGGACCCGGTCGTCACCACCCGGGACCTGCCCTCGATGTGGCGGCACGCGGGGGCCGCGGCCCTGACCCTGCTCGGCGGCGTGGCCGCCGTGTTCGCGGCCCAGGCCGGCGTGAGCGGGCGCCGTACCGGAAGGAGGCGCTGATGAGCGAGTCGGACGTCACCCGCGGCGGCGTCCGCGGCGCCCGGCCGGGCCGGGACGCGCAGGTCGGCAAGGGTATGGGGGACGGCAAGCGGCGCGGCCGCAAGGGCGGGAAGGGCCGCAGGGGCGAGCAGTCGATGGTCCCCCGGGCGGAGTTCACCTCCTACTACGGACGGCCGGTGCTCAATCCGCCCACCTGGCGCTCCCGGGACATCGCGGGCTACTTCTTCCTCGGCGGGCTGGCGGGCGCCGGGTCGGTGCTCGCGGCGGGCGCCGAGCTGACCGGCCGTCCGGCGATGGCCCGCGCGCTCAAGGTGTCCTCGCTGGCCGCCCTGACCGGCTCCACCGCCGCGCTGATCCACGACCTCGGACGCCCCGGGCGGTTCGCCCATATGCTGCGGGTCTTCAAGCCCACCTCGCCGATGAGCGTCGGCTCATGGCTGCTGGCGGCCTACGGCCCGGTGGCCGGGGCGGCCGCCGCCTCGGACCTGGCCGGGCGGCTGCCGCGCATCGGCCGGGCGGCCACGGTGGGGGCGGCGCTGCTGGGCCCGGCGGTGGCCTCGTACACGGCGGTGCTGGCCGCGGACACCGCCGTCCCGGCATGGCACGACGGCTACCGCGAACTGCCGTATCTCTTCGTCGGCTCGGCAGCCATGGCGGCGGGCGGTATGGCCCTGCTGACCTCGCCGGTCGCCGAGAACGCCCCGGCGCGCGGCGTCGCGCTGCTCGGCACGGCGGTGGAGATTGCCGCCGTCAAGGCCATGGAACGGCGGCTCGGGGTGGTCGCCGAAACCTACCGTGAGGGCCGGGCGGGCAAGCTGATGCGCGCCGCCGAGGCGCTGTCGGCGGCGGGCGCGCTCGGCGGCGCCCTGCTCGGCCGCCGCAGCCGACCCGCCGCGGCCCTCAGCGGCGCCGCACTGCTGGCGGCCTCCGCGTGCACCCGCTTCGGGGTGTTCCACGCCGGGATGCGGTCGGCGGAGGACCCGAAGTACACGGTCCTGCCCCAGCGGGAACGGCTCGAGGCGCGGCGGGAGCGGCCCGGGGACGAATGACCCGCCGCGCCGTACGGCCGGGCCCCTCGCCCTCGCCGTACGGCCATCCCGGCCCTGTCTCTTATACCCATCT
>NZ_JAEEAP010000389.1 GCF_016103465.1 Streptomyces sabulosicollis | reverse complement strand
GGGGCGGGGAGGGGAACAAGCCTGCCGCAGGCGTACGCGTACCGCCGGACACGCCCTAGAGCAGGCTCAGGAACGAACGGACCGCGCGGGCGTACGGCCCGGGCGCGTCGTCGTGGATCCAGTGACCGCAGCCGCCGAACTCGCGGAGCCGCGTGTTGGGGCGGCGGGTGGCCATCTCGTGGGCGTGGCCCGGCGGCAGCAGCGAGCTGTGCTCGCCGCGCATCAGCAGCGCGGGGCAGGAGGAGCCCAGCCAGTCGTCCCAGAAGTCACCGCACATGGCCTGCTGGGACGCCATCATGTGGCTGGGCTCGAACAGCAGCCGCCAGCCGCCCGTTTGGGGGTCCGGCTCGGCGCTGTCCAGGAAGTACGAGGCGTCCGGGATGCCGCGGGACTCTATGGCGGCGCGCAGCTTCTCCCGGTCCACGGCCCAGGTCGGCCACCCGGAGACATCGAGCACCGGATGGCTGACCACCGGACGGTCCGTCACCGCGCCGATGTCCTCGACGACGAGCGCGCTCACCAGGTCCGGGTGGCGGGCGGCCAGCGCGTACGCGCCGACCGCGCCGGTGGAGTGGGCGACGACCGGGACCGGGCCCAGCCGCAGCTCCCACAGCAGCGCGGCGGCGTCGGCCACGTACTCGTCCAGGGTGAAGGGGCCACCGCCGCCGGTCAGCCCGTGCCCCCGCTGATCGAGGGCGATCACCCGGCGTTCGGGGGCGAGGGCGGCGGCCAGGGGCGCGTACATCCTGCCCCGGCCGAAGTGGCCGTGCAGGGCCAGGACCGGGCGGCCCGGTCCGCCGAAATCGGTCACGGCGAACCGCCGACCGCGCAGCGTCACGAAGTCGGGGGAGGGCACGGTCATCGTGGTCACCCGCGGCACCATAGTGGCCGGGCCGGGTGGTGACCAGCGGGTAGCGGAATTAGATCTTCCGCAAACGTGCCCGTCGACGGCGGCGGCGCGGACGGACCACGGCGGCGGGGACCGGATACACAAGTGCGGCCCGCACAGAACCGCCACGGCGGGGATCCACCATCGCGGTGGCGCGGACAAACGCCGCGGCGGCCCGGACGCACCACCCCGGCGGCCCGGGAAAGCCGGGCCCGCCGCCGGTTCGCCCGAAACTCAGGCGTCAGCCGCCACGCGGCACCTCAGGCGTCAGCCGTCACGCGGCCGACTTCGCCTTCGTGGCGTAGATGTCCACGTACTCCTGCCCCGACAGCCGCATGACCTCGCTCATCACCTCGTCGGTCACGGCCCGCAGCACGTAGCGGTCGCGGTCCATGCCCTCGTAGCGGGTGAACTCCAGCGGCTCGCCGAAGCGGACCCCGACCTTGCCCGGCCGCGGCAGCCCCTTGCCGCCCGGCTGGATCCGGTCGGTCCCGATCATCGCGAACGGCACCACCGGCGCGCCGGTCATCAGCGCGAGGCGGGCGATACCGGTACGGCCGCGGTAGAGGCGGCCGTCGGGGGAGCGGGTGCCCTCGGGGTAGATGCCGAAGACCTTGCCCTCCTCCAGCACCCGGCGCCCCGTCATCAGCGCCGCGACGCCGCCGCGCCCGCCGTCCCGGTCCACCGGGATCATGCCGACGCCGGTGAAGAACCAGGCCATCAGCCGGCCCTTGAGGCCCTTGCCCGTGACGTACTCGTCCTTGCCGATGAAGAAGACCTGACGGTCACAGACCAGCGGCAGGATCATCGAGTCGATGAAGGTGAGATGGTTCCCGGCGAGGATCACCGGGCCCGAGCCCGGAATGCCCTCGGCCCCCTCGACCCGTGGGCGGAACATCAGGCGCATCAGCGGACCGAGTACTGCCTTCAGAAACGCGAATCGGGACACGGGCCCTCCGGTCGGGGTCAAGGTCTGGGACGCGACCGTGTACGGTCCGTCAACCTCGTACCGCACCCGGGCGCCGATGAGGACGATACTCGCCGGTCGCGCCCCGGCGCACACCAGGTTCACCCACCTGATACGCAGTGTTGACCCCCGTTCCCCACGCGTTTCGTCCGACGTCTCCCGCAGGAAAGCCGCCCACGCCTACCATCAGGCCGTTCTCTGACGGGTTTTGACAGGTGTTGAACACCACATCAAGGAGTGCTGCATGGAGCGGGAGCAACAGCCCGGACGGCGCGCCCTGCTGGGGGCCGCGGCCCTCGGCGCGGGCGCGATGGCGCTGAGCGGCGCGGGCACGGCCACGGCCGCGGAGCCGCGGACCGCGCCGGGCGCGGCCGCGGGGACGTCCGGCCGGGGCCATGAGCTCCCGGTCCCCACCGTGATCGGCCACCGCGGCGCCAGCGGTTACCGGCCCGAGCACACTTTCGGCTCGTACCAGCTCGCCCTGGACATGGGCGCCGACATCGTCGAGCAGGACCTGGTCCCCACCAAGGACGGCCACCTGGTCTGCCGCCACGAGAACGACATCACGGCCACCACGGACGTCTCCGCCCACCCGGAGTTCGCCGACCGCAAGACCACCAAGACGGTCGACGGCACCAAGCTCACCGGCTGGTTCACCGAGGACTTCACCCTCGCCGAGCTGAAGACGCTGCGCGCCAAGGAGCGCATCCCGGGCAACCGCCAGCGCAACACCCTCTACGACGGCCGCTGGGAGGTGCCCACCTTCGAGGAGGTGCTCCAGTGGGCCGAGCGCGAGGGCCGCAGGCGCGGCCGCCGGGTCTGGCTGTACGTGGAGACCAAGCACCCCACCTACTTCCGCAAGCTCGGCCTCGGCCTTGAGGAGCGGCTGGCCAAGCTGCTGCGCCGGTACGGCCGCCACCGCAAGGACTCGGCGCTGTTCCTCCAGTCCTTCGAGCCCAGCAGCATCCAGCGGCTGCGCAAGCTGGTGGACACCCCGGGCGTCGTGCTGCTGTCCACGGTCGACAGCCGGCCCTGGGACTTCGTGGAGGCGAACGACCCGCGGACGGTCGCGGACCTGGTCAAGCCCGAGGGGCTCAAGTGGATCGCGAGCTACGCCCAGGGCATCGGCCCCGATCTGTCGGTCATCATCCCCCGGACGCCGGACGGCAAGCTGGGGACGCCGACCAGCGTGGTGAAGGACGCGCACGCGGCGGGGCTGATCCTGCACCCGTACACGATGCGCAACGAGAACACCTTCCTCCCGGCCGACTTCCGCCGCGGCAGCGACCCCAACGCCTACGGTGACGCTTTCGGAGCGTTCAAGGCATACTTCGCGACCGGGATCGACGGAATCTTCTCCGACAACGCGGACACCGCGCTCCTCGCGGCGGCGGACTTCCGCGAGTGATCGGCCCATGAGGGGCGACGGCGGGGCCGTGCGAGCGTCAAGGCGCTGCCCCGCCGCTTCCCCGGTCGGGTGAGACCGCGGTCACCCGGCAACCACCCCACGACCGGCCCTCGTCCCGCCCGGCATGGACCTTGTGAAGCAGCTGGGCCCGTTGCTGGCCGCCGAAGCGGCGGCCGAGGCGCACGGCGTCGGCGTCGAGCCCGCCGAACTCGAACAGGCCGTCTGGCTACGGCTGCTGGAACGCACCAGGGACACCGGACCGCCGCCCCACCCCGCCCGCTGGCTGCGCCGCGCCGTACGGGCCGAGGTGCGCGGGGCCAGGCGCCGGGCGCGCCGCGAGGTGCCGTACGACCCGGTGGCCGGCGGCCCGCCCGGCGGCCCCGAGCGCCATCCGGCCGAACACGCCGTACTGGCCGCGGAGACCCGCCGGACGCTGCGCGCGGCGGTGCGGCGGCTGCCCGGGCGCTGCCCCGCGCTGCTCGCGGCGATGCTCTCCCGCGCCGATCCCACGTATCGCGAAATCGCCGGTCAGTTGGGAATGTCACAGGGCAGTCTGGGGCCGGTACGTTCCCGATGTCTGGGTTGCCTGCGCAGAATGCTCACGGCGGAGGTTGCGGCTCCTGAACCGTGGGGAAAGGAGCGATAGACAACCGGCGCCTCGGAGGCGGACGCCGACCACGCGGCGCCTCCACCCAGGCCATGAACCCCCGGTCGCACTCCTACCCTCACCGCGGCCGGTGGACTGACGAAAAGGGGAGGCATGCGCACATGGGCATGAGCGTGACCATCTCCGCGGCGACCGCGGACGACGCCGAGCAGATCCTGAAGCTGCAGTACCTGTGCTACCAGGGCGAGGCCGAGCTCTACGGCGACTACTCGATCGAACCGCTGACGCAGTCGCTCGACGACCTGCGCGCCGAACTGAGCGAGGGCTGTGTGCTCGTCGCCCGGCTCGGCGCGGAGGTCGTCGGCTCGGTCCGCGGGGTCGTCGACGACAAGGGGACCGCCGCCATCGGCAAGCTGATCGTCCATCCCCGGATGCAGCGGCACGGCCTGGGCGGACGGCTGCTGGCGGCGATCGAGGAGCGGCTCTCCGAGGAGCGGGCCGCCAAGCGGTACCGCCTGTTCACCGGCCACCGCAGCGACGGCAATCTGCGGCTGTACCGCCGCTACGGCTACGCCCAGGTGGGCACCGAGGAGGTCAACCGGCGGCTGAGCCTGGTCACCCTGGAGAAGGACGCCACGGCCACCGCGTACGCCGCCAGCGCCTGACGCGGGGAGCGGGATCCGGGCCCGCCGGGGGTCAGCCCCGGCGGGCCTTGCGGAGCCACAGCAGGCCCGTGACCGGCAGGAAGACCGGGATGAACAGATAGCCCATCCCGTAGTCGGACCACACCGTCTGGTCCGGGAAGGCCGAGGGGTCGGCAAGGGTCCAGGTGCCCACCGTCACCACCCCCACCAGCTCCGCCGCACAGCAGGTGAACGCCGCCTTGCGGGCGCCCTCGCCGCCGCGCACCAGCGAGACCGTGATGAACGCGTACACCGCGGCGGAGACCGCCGAGAGGATGTAGGCGAGCGGGGCCTCCTGGTACTGGGCGATCAGCTGGTAGACCGAGCGGGACGCGGCGGCCACGGTGAAGACCCCGTAGAGCATCACCAGCAGCCGCCCCGGGCCCTGACCGAGCCCGGTGCGCGCGGTGGGCTCCGGTTTCCCGGCCGCTTTCCCGGCCGCCGAGTCCTCGGTCATCGACGCCTCCCGTGATTCAGCCACCGACGCCTCCCCAGATGTCGTAGAGCCGCACCTCGAGCACGGCCAGCACCACGGCCGCCGCGGAGACCGTCGCGGACCCCCAGCGGGTCCGCTCGGTGAGCGACATGAACGCCGCGATCGGCACCGCGAGCGCCGAGCCGATGAGATACGCCACGAAGATGGCCACCCCCTGGTGGGGGTCGGCCCCGCCCGCCAGCCGCACCACCCCTATGACCAGCTGCACGATCGCCAGCAGGGCCACCACGGCCATGCCGATGAAGTGCCAGTCCTTGGTCGGCTGGTCCCGGTAGGCGGCGAAGCCGCACCACGCGGCGAGGAGGAGCGCGGTCACACCGAGCGCGACCGTCAGCGCGTCGATCAACGGGACCTCCGCGCGGTGCGGCGGCGCACCCGAAGGCGGCGCACACAGGGAGTGACAAGCATGGGACGAGGGTAATCGGCCCGGCCCGGCGCACCGCGCTCGGCCCCGCGCCCGAGGGCCTCCGACGCCCCCACGTACGCTGCGGCCCATGAAGATCTCCGCTGACGCGCTGTTGTTCGACAACGACGGAACCCTCGTCTCGTCCCTGGACTCGGTCCTGCGCTGCTGGACCCGCTGGGCCGAGGAGCAGGGGATCGCGGCGGCGGACTTCGCCCGGGTCGAGCTGCACGGCCGCCCGGCCGACGACATCATCGCCGACCTGCTCCCCGCCGACCGCGCCCCGCGGGCCCGGGCGCGCATAGACGAGCTGGAGCTGGAGGACGTACCGGGTGGGGTGAAGCTGCTCCCCGGCGCCGCCGAGCTGCTGGCGGGGCTGCCCGCCGGACGGTGGGCGGTGGTCACCTCGGCCAACCGCGAGCTGGCCGAGGCCCGCCTCGCCGAGGTGGCGATCCGCCCGGGGACGCTGATCAGCGCCGATGACATCACCCGCGGCAAGCCGCACCCGGAGCCGTTCCTGCTGGCCGCCGAGCGGCTCGGAGTCGACCCGGCACGCTGTGTGGTCTTCGAGGACGCTCCGGCCGGGCTCGCGGCGGGCCGCGCGGCCGGGATGCGGACCGTGGCATTGGCCACAACGACCGACCGGGCCGAGCTGATCGCCGACGTGGTGGTGGAGGACCTGTCGGCCGTGTCCGCACAGGTCTTTGACGGGGGAGTGGAGATCACCTGCCGGGTCTGACCGGGGCCCGGCCACCCCCGCCGACTGTCCACGGACCGAGCGGCGCTGTCCGTTATGCGGACATGCTTGAGGGGTCCGCGCCGGTGTCTGCTTTACTTGCAGCCATGACCACGACGAGCTGCCGCATCCCTGCGACCGAGGCGATCCCCACGCCCGGTGCTCGTTGTCGGTGTCGAATGTGTGACTGCTGAGGGCCCCCGTCTGAGCCTCGCGCCCCGAAGCGAGACCCGCCGGACCGTTGCGCCCATCGCGCCGGACCGCGCCGCCCCGCGTCACCGGACCCCGAACCGCGCCCACACCCGCGCGTCCTCGGGCGCCTCCTGCCGCGTTCCGCAATGAACGAGCCGTGCCCGGCGGCACCAACCGCCGTGCACTCAACAGTGACGGAAACCCTGTGATCACCACCACGGACCTGACCAAGGTCTACCGCTCACGAGGCCGCGAGGTCACCGCCCTCGACGGCGTCGATCTGCATGTCCGCGAGGGAGAGGTGTACGGCGTCGTCGGCCAGAGCGGCGCCGGGAAGTCCACCCTCATCCGCTGCGTCAACCTCCTGGAGCGCCCCACCTCCGGCACGGTCAGCGTGGCCGGCCAGGACCTCACCGCGCTGGCTGGCCGAGGCCAGGGCGCGGGGTCCGCGCTGCGCCGGGCCCGCAGCCGCATCGGCATGGTGTTCCAGCACTTCAACCTGCTCTCCTCGCGCACCGTGCGGGACAACGTCGAGCTGCCGCTGGAGATCCTCGGCGTCTCCGGCAAGGAGCGCACCCGCAAGGCCCTGGAGCTGCTGGAGCTGGTGGGCCTCTCCGACAAGGCGAAGGCGTACCCCGCACAGCTCTCCGGCGGCCAGAAGCAGCGCGTCGGCATCGCCCGCGCGCTCGCGGGAGACCCCAAGGTGCTGCTCTCGGACGAGGCGACCTCCGCGCTCGACCCCGAGACCACCCGCTCGATCCTCCAGCTGCTGCGCGACCTCAATGAGCAGCTGGGCCTGACCGTGCTGCTCATCACCCACGAGATGGACGTCGTCAAGACGATCTGCGACTCGGCCGCGCTGATGCGCGACGGGCGGATCGTGGAGTCCGGCAAGGTCAGCGAGCTGCTGGCCACGCCCGGCTCCGAGCTGGCCCAGGAGCTCTTCCCGGTCGGCGGGGTGCCCTCGGGCGAGGACCGCACGGTCGTGGACGTCACCTTCCAGGGCGAGGCGGCCACCAAGCCGGTCATCTCCCAGCTGTCCCGTACGTACAACATCGACATCTCGATCCTCGGCGCCGCCATGGACACCGTCGGCGGCCATCAGGTCGGGCGGATGCGGATCGAACTGCCCGGCCGGTTCGAGGAGAACGTCGTCCCGATCGGCTTCCTGCGGGAGCAGGGCCTCCAGGTCGATGTGGCCGCCGTCGCCGACGGCCCGCGCGCGAACCCGACCCCGCTGCTCAAGGAGGGCGCCAAGTGACCTGGTCCGAGATGGAGCCCCTGCTGGAGCAGGCGTGCTGGGACACGCTCTACATGGTCGGCTGGTCGGCGCTGATCGCCGTCGTCGGCGGACTGCCGCTCGGCGTGCTGCTGGTCCTCACCGACCGCGGCGGAGTGCTCCAGAACGTCGTGGTGAACAAGGTCGTCGGGCAGATCGTCAACATCGCCCGCTCGATGCCGTTCATCATCCTGATGGTCGCCCTGATCTCCTTCACCCGCGCGCTCGTGGGCACCACCATCGGCCCCGAGGCCGCCATCGTGCCCCTGGCCGTCGGCGCCATCCCCTTCTACGCCCGGCTCGTGGAGACCTCGGTGCGCGAGGTGGACGGCGGGCTGGTGGAGGCCGTGCAGTCGATGGGCGGCTCCACCTGGACCGTCGTCCGCAAGGTGCTGCTGCCCGAGTCGCTGCCCGCGCTGATCTCGAGTGCGACCACCACGGTCGTCGCGCTCATCGGCTACTCCGCGATGGCCGGCACGGTCGGCGCCGGTGGCCTCGGTGACCTGGCGGTCCGCTACGGCTACCTGCGGTTCGAGACCAAGCTGATGTGGATCACCGTCGCCATCCTCGCGGTGGTCATCTCCGTCATCCAGTTCGCGGGTGACCTCGCCGCCCGCGGCCTGTCGCACCGCGGCCGCTCCTCGGTCGCCCCGCGGCTGGTGCTGCTGCGCGGCGGCGCGTCCCGGGCCGGGAAGCCCGCACCGGCGCCGGAGCCGGAGGCCGCGCCCGCCGAGATCGAGACCGCGGAGCCCACCAAGGTCCCCTGACCCCCCGAACCCTCACCCCGTACC
>NZ_JAEEAP010000388.1 GCF_016103465.1 Streptomyces sabulosicollis | reverse complement strand
GGCGGGGTGGGATCAGTCATGGAACCTACTTAAGCACGCACGGTTGACGCCGAGGGACAGCGGGGCGGGCGCCGAGCTCACCGGCGTCGGGCAGGTGCGGAGCGACCTCCGGCACATCGCGTACGGACGCCTCCCGTCAGCTCCGACCGGCCATCGTTCCGGCGCCGCTCCCGGCAGGGCCGGCGACCTGGCCGCCGAGCAGGCTCCCGGCGCCGGGCACGACCGGCGGCAGCCCGAGCTCCGTCAGGATGCGGAACGCGGTGGAGGTGGCCGCTGACAGCACGGGCAGCCCCGCCTCGTCCTCGACGGGCTGGATCGACGCCAGCGACGGCATCTGCACACAGGCCGACAGCACCAGCGCGTCGGCCCGGCCCAGGTTCAGGCGGCGCCAGTGCTCCCGCAGATCGGCGGGGTCCAGACGGGCCACGGCCAGGTTGTCCGGAACTTCGAGACTGAGCGCGTCGACCACCTCGATCCCGGCGTCCTCGATGTAGTCGACCACCTTGGTGGTGAGTTCCTTCATATACGGCGTGATGATCGCGACCCGGCGGGCGCCGAGCGCCTCGACGCCGCTGAGCAGGGCACCGGCGCTGGACACCACGGGGGCCCGGGCGCCCTCGGCCCGCAGCGCGGAGGCGATGCCGGCCTCGGCCACACAGTGGTGACCCGGCCCCTGCGCCATGATGGCCACCAGGCAGGCGGTGGCGACGACGTCGGGCCGCGCGTCGGCCAGTTCGAGGGCGGCCCGCTCGGTCTGCGCGTTCATGTCGCGCAGCTCGTCCGGGGTGACGTGCCTCATCCGCAACCGGCTGCTGTGGAAGACGAAGTGGTCGTCGGACGCGAGGGACTCCCGCGCCTGGAGCATCCGGGGAAGCTCGGTCTCCATCGTCAGGTTGGAGCTGGGCACGATCAGCCCGATGTGATGGTCTGCCATGGGGTTGGTCCTCCGAAAGGGGGCGGCGGGCACCGGTCAGGCGGCCGGGGAGAGGATGGTCGTCAGCGCCTCGCGGAGCGTCGCGGTGGCGACGGCCGGGGCGTCCCAGAAGATCATGTGGCCGGCGCCGGGGATCTTGTGCAGCGGCGCCGCCGGATTGCGCTCGGCGGCCTCCCGCGCCCCTTCCGCCGTCACCACGGGGCTGTCGGCTCCGTAGAGCATGTGGGCCGGTCCGGGCACCCGGGGCCACCAGTCGAAGAAGTCCTCGTGTTCGAAGCCGTGGTGTGTGGCCACGATGGCCTCCTCGGCGCAACTGGACAGCCAGCGGGCCCGCAGTTCCTGTTCCCGCCGCGGCCAGGTGGGCCAGGATGCGGCCACCTCGTCGGCGTCCGTTCCGCGCCGCGCCTCGGAGAGCTGCCGCAGGAACACCTCCCGGGTGGTGGGGTAGGGGCCGCGGCCCGGGCCGCTCATCGGCGGATCGGCCAGCACGGTGCCGCGCAGGCCCACCTTGGCGCGCACCGCGACGGCCGCCGCGATCCGCGCGCCCATGGAGTGACCGAGGAGCAGCGGACGGTCGAGGCCGAGGCGGCTGATGAGGGCCTCGGTGTCCTCGGCGTACTCCTCCAGCCCGTAGCCGTCGCCCTCGTCCGACAAACCCCGGCCGCGCACGTCCAGCACCACCGGCCTGACCAGGCCGGTCAGTTCGCGTGCCACGAAGTCCATGGTGACCGCGGGACTGGTGATACCGGGCAGGACGACCAGCGGCGGCAGCTCGCCGCCGTAGTCGAGGGCGTGCAGCCGTACCTCTCCGGAGCGCACCCACCGGCTCGTGGCCGGTACATCGGCCAGATCGGCGAGCGCGCTCTGAAGGACCGAACGCCGTGTCATGTGCTGTCTCCTCGTCGGTGGGAACGCCGGGCCGCGTCAGGAGCCGCCGGGGCGGGAGCGGAGCCGATGTAGCCGACGGCGTCCTCGAGGGTGACGACGTCGCCGTACTTGGCCTGGATGTCGAAGAGCGCCGCGTCCGCCGGTCCCTCGGCCCGGTCGCCCACGCAGGCACGGGGCACCAGCACCGGGAAGCCCGACTGGACGGCGTCGACCACGGTGGCCCGCACACAGCCGCTCGTGGTGGCGCCGCACACCACGACGGTGTCGCGGCCCAGAGCGGTCAGGGTGGCGGCGAGACTCGTGCCGAAGAAGGCCGAGGCCCCCTTCTTCACCACCAGCTGATCGTGTCCCGGCCGCATGGGCAGCCGGGGGTCGACGGCCACGGCCGCACTGCCCTCGACCAGGGCGCGCAGGCCGGGAGCCTTGCGCAGCCAGGCGATCGCGTCACCGGACGCCTCGGCCTCGGTGTAGGCGATCGCGGTGAAGATCACCGGCACGTCCACCGGCCGGGCCGCCTCGATCAGGCGCGTGGTGGCGGCCACGACCTCGGAGAGGTCGGCACCCGAGGGGTACGAGTCCTCGGTGAAACCCCGGGTCAGATCCACCACGACGATCGCCGGACGGCTGCCGCGCCGCACCGCGGCGCCGAAGCCGGCCCGCTGGTAGGTGCGGTGGGTGGCGACTCCGTACGGTCCGCCGCTCATCGGCGCCTCCCCAGCAGCCAGCCCGGAACGAGCCCGAGCGCGAACGCGGCCGCGATCGGGCCGTACTTCTTCAGCAGCGGGCCCGCGATCAGCGCCATCCCGTTCAGTTCACCGTCCGCCTCGGCGGGTGCGCCGGCCGCCGGGGTGGACGCGGCGGGCGCCGCGCCGGCGGTGGGGGACGCTTCCGCGCCGTTCTGCTGGAGCAGGAGGTCGCCGAGGTTCTGGGCGAACTGCTGGAGGATCTTGTCGGACACCGCCCCGATGGCTCCCTTGCCGAACTGGGCGATCTTGCCCCGGATCACCAGGTCGGTGGAGAGGTTCAGCTGGGCGCCGTCCTGCGCCGGGACGACCTCCAGGGAAACCTCGGCCTCGGCGTCGCCGCTGCCGTGGGTGTCGGCACCGCTGGCCTGGACACGCAGCCGCCGCTTTTCGGCGTCGACCTCGAGGAAGCGCACGGTGCCGGCGTAGGCCGCCGAGATCGGGCCCACCTTGATCTTGACCGCACCACGCCAGGCATCGCCGTCACGGCCTTCAAGAGCGGCGCCGGGCATACAGGACGCCACTCTTCGGACGTCGCTGAGCAGGGCGAACACCGCGTCGGGGGCGGCTTTGACGGATACGGTATGGATCAGTTGCATGATTCCTCCTCGGCGCCCGTGGCCCGCTGGGAGCGCCGGGCGGTCGCGCAGGCGTCGATCGCCTCGACGATGGTCTGGTAGCCGGTGCACCGGCACAGGTTGGCGGCGACGACCTCCCGGATGTCCTCCTTGGTCGCCTCCGGCCGCTCCGCGAGGAAGCCCTGGGCCAGCATCAGGAAGCCGGGGGTGCAGAAGCCGCACTGCAGGCCGTGGTGGGCGGTGAAGGCCCGCTGGAGATCGCCGAGCTCGCCGGTGGCGGGGTCGGCGAGGGATTCGACGGTGGTGATCCGCGCTCCCTCCGCCTGGGCGGCGAACATCAGACAGGCCCGGACCGGGAGCCCGTCGACGAGCACGGTGCAGGCGCCGCAGATCCCGTGCTCGCAGCCGACGTGGGTGCCGGTCAGCCGCAGATCGTGGCGGAGCACATCCACCAGGGTGCGGCGCGGCGCCGTGATCACCTCGTGGGACGTGCCGTTGACGTCGAGCGTGATGAGCTGGACGTCGTCGCCCGGGCCGGTGGTGTCGTTCATGGTGTCTGCTCCGGTGTGCGGGGGGTCAGGGCACGGTGGACCGTCTCCGGTGTGATGGGCGTGTGGTCCAGTTCGACGCCGGTGGGGCGCAGCGCGTCGTTGACGGCGTTGAGCACGGCGGCGGGAGCCCCGATGGTGCCGCCCTCCCCGGCGCCTTTGGCTCCCGTCGCGGTGAAGGCGCAAGGGGTCTCCAGATGGTGGATCACCACCTCCGGGATCTCCTGCGCGGTGGGCACCTTGTAGTCCATGAAGCTGGTGGCCGACGGCTCGCCCTGGGCGTCGTAGGTGATCTGCTCGAAGAGCGCCCCAGAGATGCCCTGCGCGATGCCGCCCCGGCACTGCCCCTCCACCACCTGCGGGTTGACGGCGACACCACAGTCCTCGACGCAGAAGTAGGCGAGGATCTCCACCTGTCCGGTGCCCTCGTGCAGTTCCACCACCACCCCGTGGGTGGCGTTGGAGAACGTGCCGTCGTTGTGGACGTCGAAGACGGCGGTGGCGGTGAGGCCCGGGTCGATGTCCTTGGGCAGCAGATGCGACGTGAGATAGGCGGTGTCGGCCAGGTGCTCGTAGGTGAGTGCGGCATCCGGGTCGTCGCGTCGGCGGACCCGGCCCCGGTCCAGTTCGGTCTCCTCCGGGGGGATCCCCCACTCGGCGGCGGCGATGGCGCGGAGTTTGTCGCCGAGCTTGCCCGCCGCCAGGCGTACGGCGCTGCCGCCGACCGCGATCGAGCGGCTGGCGAAGGTGCCCCAGCCGTAGGTGATGCGGTCGGTGTCGCCCTGGTGGAGTTTGACCTTGGCGATGTCGAGGCCGAGCGTATCGGCGACGATCTGCGCCATGGTCGTCTCATGGCTCTGCCCGTGGCTGATGGTGCCGGTGGTGGCGGTGACCGCGCCGCTGGTGTCCATGCGGACCTCGGCGAGGTCGAACCCGGGCACGACCTCCATCTTGCGCTGGGCGAAGGCGGCGGAGCCGTAGCCGGTGCGCTCGCTGAAGCAGCTGTAGCCGATCCCGATGTGCCGCCCCTCGGCGCGGGCCGCGGCCTGGCGGTCGTACCAGCCCGCCTCGCGCACTGCCCGCTCGCACAGGTCGAGGGATTCCAGATAGGAGCCGGGGTCGTAGGTGATGTTGTTGACGCCGGTGTACGGGAAGTCGGTGATGACGTTGCGGCGCCGGATCTCCACCGGGTCCAGGCGCAGTTCGCGGGCGGCGCGTTCCATGAGCCGCTCGACGGCCATGACGTACTGCGGGCGGCTCACGCCCCGGTAGGGGGCGGTGGGCGCCTTGTTGGTGGTGATGGCCCGGCCGCGCACCCGGTAGGCGGGGACCTTGTAGACGCCCGGCATCTCGGCGGAGGCCATCAGCGGTTCGATGCCGGCGGTGAACGGATAGCAGGAGTAGGCGCCCATGTCGCACACCACGTCCGCGTCCAGGCCGAGGATCCGGCCGTCGGCGTCGAAGGCGGCGCGTGCGGTGTAGTGCTGCTCGCGGGCGAGGAACGAGGCGGACAGGGCGTCCTTGCGGTCCTCGATCCACTTGACGGGCCGGCCGAGCCGCAGCGCGGCCGCCGCGGTGGCGATCTCCTCGCGGCCGACCACGCACTTGAGGCCGAAGCCGCCCCCCATGTCCGGGACGATCACGCGCACCGCCCGCTCGTCCAGGCGCAGGCAGCGCGCGGCCACGGTCCGTACCTGATGCGGGGTCTGGGTGCAGGTGTGCAGGACGAGTTGCTCCTCCCGGTCGTCCCACCGCGCCACCGCGCCGCGCGTCTCCAGCGGCAGGGCGTTCTGCCGGCCGGTCCGCACATCGACGTGGACCACGCAGGGGGCCCGGTCGAAGATCTCGTCGATGCCCTCGGTGGCGAACAGGCCGACGTCGACCAGGGTGTTCCTGGCGGCCTCCGCGTGCACCCGCGGAGCGTCGGGGGCGAGGGCCTGTTCCTCGCAGGTGATGGGCGGGAGGGGCGCGTACGTCACCCTGGCGGCCTCCAGGCCGTCCTCGGCGAGGTAGGGGTCGCGGGCGACGACCACGGCGACGGGCTCGCCGACGTAGCGGACCCGGTCGCGGGCGAGGATGGGCATGGCGGTCGGCACGAACTCCGACAGCGGGCGGCCGAGCTGGGCGGTGATGTCACCCAGCTCCAGGTCGGCGGCGGTGAACGCGGCGAGGACACCGGGGACCTGACGCACCCGCGACAGATCGATCTCCGTGATCGTCCCGTGGGCGACCGTGCTGCGGACGAACTGCGCGTGCAGCATGCCGGGCAGCTCGATGTCGTCGACGAAACGGCCCCGTCCGGACAGCAGCCGGGGGTCCTCCCGGCGCGCCACCGACCTGCCGACCAGCCGGTCGTCCTTGGCGGACGTCATCGTGACATCGCCTCCTCACAGGCTCGCTCGATCAGGTCGCGGATGAGGTGCTTGCGGTAGTCGCCGCTGCCGCCTGCGTCACTCGGCGGATCCACGGCGGAGGCCGCCGCCTCCGCGCAGTCCCGGAACGAGCCGCCGGCCGCCAGCACGGCCTCCGCCTCGGGCACGCGGACCGGCATCGCGGCGACACCGCCCAGAGCCACCCGGCCGCCGCGGACGTCCTCGCCGTCGGTTGCCAGATCGACCGCGGCGGAGACGATGGCGAAGTCTCCGCGGCGCTCGGCGAACTCGGTGAGCGCCGCGTGCGGCGCGGGGCGGGGGAAGACGACCTCCAGGAGGATCTCGTCGGGGTCCAGGGCGGTGGTGTAGTAGCCGAAGAAGAACTCACCGGCCGGGATCCGGCGCCGCCCGCGCGGGCTGTGGGCCACCAACTCGGCGTCGAGCAGCACGGCCAGCAGGCACCACTCGGCGGTCGCGTCGGCGTGCGCGATACTGCCGCCCACGGTGCCACGGGTCCGGATCGGCAGATGGCCGATCCACCGCATGGCGTCGCGGATGACCTCATAGCCCGCCCCGAGCCGGTCCGCGGGCGCGGTCTCCACCGTGTGATGGGTGGTGAGCGCCCCGATGTGCAGCCCTCCGTCGGCCTCGACCCCGAGGTGGTCGAGCTCGCGCAGGCCGGCGATGTCGACCAGGTGCCCCGGCCGGGCCAGCCGGAAGTTCATCATCGCGACCAGACTCTGGCCGCCGGCGATGACCTTGGCCTCGTCGGACAGTTCGGCCAGGAGTGCCGTGGCGCCCTCGACATCGCGCGCTCGGTGGTACCGGAAGGGAGCGGGTTTCATGTTTCTCCTGTCGCTTTCGAAGGCCGACCCGGGCGGCCCGGTCGGGGCGGGCCGCCCTTCAGCGCACCGGCTGACCGACGGCCGGCTCCGGGGACGCAAGGGCGGGCACGGCGGTCGGGTCGTCCTCGTCGAGGTCGCGTCCCTTTGTCTCGGGCGCCGCGAACGCCGTCCAGACGACGGCCCCCAGGACGGCCACGGCCAGTACCCCGAAGGTCAGCGGCAGCCCCAGCAGCGGCCACATCACCGAGCCGAACAGCATCGGGGCGAAGCCGGTGAGCGCCCGGCTGAACGAGGACGCCCAGCCGAAGCCGCTGGCACGCAGTGTGGTCGGGTACAGCTCGGAGACGTAGGCGTACATGGCGGGGATGGTCAGCTGCATCAGGAAGCCGAAGACGGCGATGGCCACGATGGAACCCGTCGGCATGCGCATCACCAGCGCGAACACCACCAGTGCGAGCGAGGCGACCGGGGCCGAGACCCCTATGAGCCACTTCCGGCCGACCGCGTCCACCAGCACCGTGGAGGTCAGGACGCCGAGGATGCCGACCGCGCTCATCAGCGTGGTGCTCATGAAGGCGGCCGTGTCGCCGAGGCCCTCCTCCTTGAGAATGGACGGCAGCCAGCTCAGGGCCGCGTAGTACACCAGCATGACGGTGGCGAACAGCAGCCAGGCGGCGGAGGTGATGCGCGGGCTGAACCGCCAGACCGCACGCAGCTGTTCGAGCGCGGCGCGGGGGCCGTTCCCCCGGGCCTCGTGCACCGGGGCGGGAATGACGTACGGCTCGACGGGCGCA
The DNA here is from genome assembly GCF_016103465.1 of Streptomyces sabulosicollis. GTDB lineage: Bacteria > Actinomycetota > Actinomycetes > Streptomycetales > Streptomycetaceae > Streptomyces > Streptomyces sabulosicollis. Next base: position 774 of record NZ_JAEEAP010000388.1, on the reverse strand, counting down.
CCGGTACGGGCGACCAGATCGTCGATGACGGCCCGCGCCTCGGCCTCCCTGCCCTTCTTGCTGAGGTAGACGGGCGACTCCGGCACCCCCCTCCGCACCCAGAACAGCAGCAGCGCCGGAATGCTCATCACGCTGAGCATCCACCGCCAGTTGCCGTCGAGGGACAGCATGGCCGTCGAGACCAGACCGCACAGGGTGACACCGATCGGCCACCAGGCGTCCAGCGCGGTCAGTACGCGCCCCCGGTACTTCGTCGGGGAGAACTCCGCCACCAGGGCGTAGTCGACGGGAACGCAACCGCCCAGTCCGACACCCGCGATGAAGCGCAGGGCGAGGAAGACCGGGTAGTTCGGGGCCAGGGCACCGGCCACCGAGAACAGCGCGAAGATCAGCAAGGTGACGCTGAAGGACTTCTTGCGTCCGATGCGGTCGGCGATCGCGCCCCAGGTCACCGCGCCCACGGCCATGCCGACCAGATTGGCGGTGGCCACCAGGCCCCGCTGGGAGAGGGAGAGGTCGAAGTGGCCGCCCAGCAGCGGCATCAGGAAGCCATTGAGGGCGATGTCATAGGCGTCGAAGAGGTAGCCGAGGCCGCCGATGATGAAGATCCTGCCCTGGACCCCCCATCTCCACGGGAGGTCCTGGACGATCTGGTCGCCTGTTTTCACTGTCGCTCCACGGGGTGTTCGAGGGATGTGCCCGCGCGGGGCGACACCGAGGTGGATGAGCCGGACGTGGCCCGAAGGGGGCGAGTGATGAGGGGAGGGGGATGGG
>NZ_JAEEAP010000387.1 GCF_016103465.1 Streptomyces sabulosicollis | reverse complement strand
CGGTGGGGGTGCGCGGGGCGACCCGGTCGACGCGGAAGGTGCGCCAGTCGTCGCGGTCGAGGTCCCAGGCGACGAGATACCAGCGCCCGCCCCGGGTGACGAGGTGGTGTGGTTCCACCCGGCGCGGCGGGGCGGCGGCGGAGCCGGCGTCGGCGGCGCCCGGTGGGGATACGGGGGTGTAGTCGAAGCGCAGCACTTCGCGGGCGCGGACGGCCGCGCTGAGGGCCATGAGCACCTGCGGCCCGACCTGCGGGTTCGGCCGGGTCTCCGCGCCGTCGAGGGCGGTGACCTCGAGAGCGTCGACGCGATGGCGCAGCCGTGCGGGCATCACCTGCCGGACGGTGCTCAGCGCCCGCGCGGCCGCCTCCTCGATCCCCGCCCCGGTGACGGTGGCGGTCCGCAGCGCCACGGCGAGGGCCACGGCCTGGTCGTCGTCGAACAGCAGCGGCGGCAGGTCCGAACCGGCGCCGAGCCGATAGCCCCCGTCGGGGCCTTTGGTGGCCACGATGGGGTAGCCGAGCTCGCGCAGGCGGTCGACATCGCGGCGCACGGTGCGCGGGCTGACCTCCAGCCGCTCGGCCAGCAGCTGCCCCGGCCAGTCCCGGCGCGCCTGGAGCAGGGAGAGCAGTGACAGCAGGCGCGCTGATGTCTTCGGCATGACACCGATTCTGCCCCGGGTAGCGGACACTCCCTGTCCGCTACCCCTGCGAGGGTTCTCCACGTCAGACGACGAGAACGACCAAAGGACCCGATCACCGTGACCGCCACCACCACGCCCGCCACCACTGTCGACGGCGAGCGCGCCGACCTGCTCGCCGAACTCGCCGCCGCGCGATCCGCCCTGACCAAGACGGTGAGCGGGCTCGGCGACGAGCAGGCCGGCGAACGTCCCACGGTCAGCGCGCTGTGCCTGGGCGGGCTGATCAAGCACGTCGCGGCCATCGAGGAAGGGTGGCTGCGCTTCGTCCTCGAAGGCCCTTCGGCGATGCGTTACGACCTGCCCGACGGTGTCACCTGGGCCGACCTGGCGGCCGGTACCGCACGGGAGATCCCGCAGTGGGCGATCGACAACCAGAACAACTTCCAGATGCTGCCCGGCGAGACGCTGGCCGGGATCCTCCAGCGCTACCAGGAGGTCGCCGCCCGGAGCGAGGAGATCATCACCACCGTCCCCGACCTGTCGGCGACGCACCCGCTGCCCGAGGCGCCCTGGCACGAGCCGGGGGCGGCGCACAGCGTGCGCCGGGTGCTGATGCACGTCATCGCCGAGACCGCCCAGCACGCCGGGCACGCGGACATCATCCGCGAGTCGCTCGACGGGCGGAAGTCCGGCTGACACTGACGGATTTCATCGCAGCGGCGCTGGTGAGGCCGTCACCGGCGCCGCTGACGGAACCCAACGGACCGAAGGATGGGGCGTATTCGGGTATGACCGTTCTCGACCACCGTGCGCTGGGCCGGGCGACGCTCGCCCGGCAGTTGCTGCTCGATCGCGCCGGCCTGCCGGTCCGCGATGCCGTCGCCCATCTGTGCGGTATGCAGGCGCAGGAGCCGCAGGAGCCGTTCACCGGGCTCTGGTCGCGGCTGCGCGCGTTCGACCCGGCGGTCCTCTCGGACCTGCTGACCGGGCGGAGCGTGGTGCGGACCCACCTCATGCGCCGCACCGTCCACCTGGTCACCGCCGACGACGTCGTGGCCTGGCGCTCCCGCCACGACGCCATGCTGCGCCAGCGGGTGCTCGGGACCTACCGCCGCGAGCTGGAGGGGACGGACCTCGACGAACTCGCCGCCGCGGGCCGGGCGGTGATGGCCGACGGCGAGCCCCGCTCGATGGCCGAGCTGGTGCGGGCGCTCGCCGACCGCTGGCCCGCCCCGCCTCGGGCACTGGGCGAAATGCTGTTCGCCGCCCTCGTCCCGGTGGCGCAGACCCCGCCACGCGGGCTGTGGCGCTCCAGGGGAGGGGTGCGCAACGTCCTGCTCTCCTCCTGGCTGGGCCGGCCGGTGGACCCGCCCGCCCCCGACGGCTCCGATCCGGTCGGCCAGGCGCTGGTACGGCGCTATCTGGCCGCCTACGGCCCCGCGGCCTCGGCGGACCTGCGCGCCTGGTGCGGCCTCGCCGGGCTCCCGGCCGCGGTGGCCGCGCTACGGGAGGAGCTGGTCACCTTCCGCGATGAGCGCGGCCGGGAGCTGTTCGACCTCCCCGACGCGCCGCGCCCCGACCCCGGCACACCGGCGCCGGTGCGGTTCCTGCCCGCGTTCGACAACGCGATCCTCGGTTACCACGACCGCGGCCGGATCATCGACGACGCCCACCGCGGCCTGTCGGTCGCCGGGGAGCGCGTGGTGCTGGTGGACGGCCGTGTCGCCGCGACCTGGCGGGTCGACGCGGCCACCGTGGTCGTCACCCCACTGGGCCGCCTCTCCTCGGCCGACCGCACCGCCGTCGGAGAGGAGGCCCGGGAGCTGGCGTCGTTCCTCTCGGACGGCGAGAGCCATCGTGTGCGTGTCGCCACATCGCCGGGCTGAGCGGTGTGAACGGGCCGCCCGCGTCAGGGAGCGGGGTCCTGCTGGCGCAGGGGTTCGGTGTGGTCGCCGGGCGCGGGGCACGCGGTGGGCACGGGACGGCCGCCGGGGCGGGCGAAGCGGCGCATCATCGGCACCTCGACCCCCCGCCACAGCAGCAGCGACACCGCCACGCAGAACGCCGACACCACCACGGACAACAGCGCGGCGGTCACCGTGTCGAACGTCCGCCGGTCCAGCAGCACCCGGATCTCGTACAGCAGCGGGAAGTGGACCATGTACAGCGCGAAGGACGCCTCGCCCAGCAGCACGGGGCCACGGCGCCCCAGCCAGCTCGGCCGCCCCTGGAGGTCGCGGGTGGCGATGGCCGGGATGAGGGCGGCCACCGGAAGGCAGGTCGCGGCTCCCCACAGATACTCCTCCGGCAGCTCCGTCCGCGCCGCGAAGACTCCCGCCAGGGCGAGCAGCGGCCAGCGCGGACGCAGTCCCGGCCACCGGCCGAGCTGGACCGCCCTGGCGAGCACCAGTCCGAGGACGAACTCCAGCAGCCGCACCGGCGGGAAGAAGTAGATCAGCCACCAGCGCTCCGTCGACAGCGGCGACCAACTCCCGGGAGCCGCCTCGTCGGTGACGGCCATCGCCACCACCGGCATCGTCACCACGAGCCCCGCCACGAGGGCGATCACCGGCCGGAGCAGCCGCTCCGGGAGCGCGCGCACCGGCCGGATCAGCAGGGGGAAGAGGAGATAGAAGAACGCCTCACAGGAGATGGACCACGTCACCGGGTTGACACTGCTGAAGTCGGCCATGTCCGGCACCCAGGCGTGCACCAGCAGCAGGTTCCGGACCGCTTCGCCCAGCCCCGGGTCCGGCACCGGGAGCAACGCGGCGGTGCCCGTCACCATGAGCAGGCCCAGCATCAGCGTCCAGGTCACCACGTGGTTGGGGAAGATCTTCACCAGCCGGCGGCGCCAGAACCGGAGGGCGGTGTCGGCCGGAGAGGCGTTCCACGCCAGTACGAAGCCACTGAGCAGGAAGAACGAGGAGACCGCCGCCGCGCTCGCCATGGACGAGGCGTCGGCGGCCCGATAGACCCCCTGGTCCTCGAAGAATCGGCCCAGGGTCAGCACATGGCCCGCCAACACCACACCGGCCAGCAGAAAGCGAAGCCCCGTCAACGACGGCAGCCGATCGCCGCGCGGTAACACACCGGCCACAGGAGACCCCTCCCCAGACGAAGTGGGCACAGCACCCACGAGCCTGCCCGTCGCACCGCCCCGGCCCCAATACCGCCCCTACGGGAACATCCACGCGAACACCACCACTCGCGGAGGGACGCGCGTCAGCGCACGGCCGGGGGCACGGGTGAGAGCCGGTAGGCGTCCTCGTGGCTGGTCACATGACCGGCGGTGGGCGGCGGGAAGTGGGTGCCGAGCAGCAGGGTGCCGGTGTCGGCGAGGGAGCCGAGGAGCTTGTGGCGGGTGGCCTCGGACTGCTCGGGGGCGATGTCGACGCACGAGCCGATGGCGGGGTGGGCGAGCTGGACGGGGTGGTGGACGCAGTCGCCGGTGATCAGAGCCCGCTCGCCGCCGCTGTCGAGCTGGAGGGCGATATGGCCGGGGGTGTGCCCGGGCGTGGGGATCAGCCGCAGTCCGGGGGCGATCTCGGTGCCCTCGTCCGGGACGTCGACCAGGTCGAGCCGTCCCGCGTCCTCGACCGGGATCACGGAGTCGCGGAACATCTGTGCGCGCGGTTCGTCCATGTCGTAGGCCGCCCAGAACTCCCGCTCGGTGCGGGAGGTGAGGTAGCGCGCGTGCGGAAAGGTGGGCACCCATGCGCCGTCCACCTCCTGGGTGTTCCAGCCGACGTGGTCGGTGTGCAGATGGGTGAGGACCACCAGGTCGATGGATTCCCGGGGGAACCCGGCGGCGGCCAGGCGCGCCAGGTAGTCGGTCCGCAGACCGTGCCAGGCCGGGTTGGCCCGCGTCTTGCCGTTGCCGATGCCGGTGTCGACCAGGACCCGCGCCCCGCCCACCTCGAAGGCGAAGCTGTGGCTGGCGATGCGCAGGGTGCCGTCCCGGTCGGCGAAGTCGGGGCGCAGCCAGTCCTGTCGCGAGACCACGTCCGCGGTGGCGTCGGGCAGCAGCCACGGCCCGGTGTGCGGTGGCAGGAGCACCTCGTCGATGCGGTGGACGGCGATGTCGCCCACGGTCCAGAAGGGGATGTCGGTGGCCTGGGGTGTGTGCATGACCCGCTCTCTCTAAACGCAATTGGTTTGCCTTAAGCCACGGTAGGACCTACAGTCGACTAACGCAAACGATTAGCTTTTATCTCGATGAGGGAGACACCTTGTCCGCCGCCGAACTCACCCCTCCGGAGGCGGCCCGCTGGGCCGCACGGGCCGGACTGCCGCTGCCGGCCGAGCGCCACGCCGCCGCGGCGGCCACCGCCAACCACATCCATTCCGTCGTCGCGGTCCTCCGCGAGCTGGACTTCGGTGACACCCCGCCCGCCTCCGCCTACCGCGCCGGAGAGGAGCAGCACGATGCGGCCGTATGAACTGTCCCTCACCGCGGCCGCCGACGCGATCCGGACCGGACGGCTGTCCCCCGTCGAGCTGGTGGACTCCGTCCTGGACCGCGTCGAGCAGCTGGAACCCCACCTGAACGCCTACGCCACGGTGACGGCGGAGCAGGCGCGCCGGGCCGCGCGCGAGGCCGCGGACGACGCGGCGGCCGGGCGCCTCCGCGGCCCGCTGCACGGCATCCCGATGGGCCTGAAGGACCTGATCGACGTCGCGGGCGTGGCCACCGCCGCCGGTTCCCGGGTCCGCGCCGACCACCGCGCCGAGGCGGACAGCACGGTCACCGCCCGCCTGAGCGCGTCCGGGGCGGTCCTGGTCGGCAAGACCCACACCCATGAGTTCGCCTACGGGCTCACCACCCCGCAGACCCACAACGCCTGGGACACCGGCCGGGTCGCCGGCGGCTCGAGCGGCGGATCCGCCGTGGCCGTCGCCGCGGGCACCGCGGCCTTCGCCCTGGGCACCGACACCGGCGGATCCATCCGCGTCCCCGCCGCGCTCAACGGGGTCGTCGGCCTCAAGCCCACGTACGGTCTCGTCCCCCGCCACGGCGTCACCTCGCTGTCGTGGTCGCTGGACCACGTCGGCCCCCTCACCCGCACCGTCGAGGACCAGGCCCTGGTCCTGGGGGTGCTGGCCGGGCACGACCCCCGCGACCCCGCCTCCCTGGCCGTGCCCGCGCGGGACTACCGGCCGGGCGCGGCCGAGGATCTGACGGGACTGCGCGTCGGGGTGCCGCGCAACTACTACTTCGAGCACGTCGACCCGGAGGTGGAAGCCGCGGTCCGGCGGGCCATCGACCGGCTCGAGGCCCTCGGCGCCCGCCTCGTCGAGGTCGAGATCCCCATGACCCGCTACATCCAGGCCACCCAGTGGGGCCTGATGGTCCCGGAGGCCACCGCCTACCACGAGCGCACCCTGCGCACGGCACCTGAGCAGTACCAGGCGGACGTTCGCGTCTTGCTGGAGGCCGGCGAGCTCATGCCCGCCGGGGACTATCTGCGCGCCCAGCGCGCCCGGACGCTGATGCGGCACGAGTGGGCGCGCCTGCTGGAGGACGTCGATGTGATCGCCGCCCCCACGGTCCCGGCCACCGCGGTGAAGGCCGACCAGGAGACGATCACCTGGCCGGACGGCACCGTCGAAGCCGTCTCCGACGCCTATGTGCGCCTCTCGGCCCCCGCCAACCTCACCGGAGTGCCGTCCCTGTCCGTCCCGGTCGGCCACGACACCGCGGGCCTGCCGATCGGCATGCAGCTGCTCGGGCGGCCGCTCGGGGAGAGCGTGCTCCTGCGGGCCGGTCACGCCTATGAGCGGACACAGCCCGCCCGCGAGCCGGCGACGGCGGTCCGAGGGGCCCGCTGAGCGCTCCCGGGGCGCACCGCTCCCCCAGAAGCAACAGGTTTGCTTTAAGGTGGAACGAATGAGCAGGCAGATGGTGCGCCCCGGGGGGCGCAGCGCCCGGGTCCAGTCGGCGGTGCACACCGCCGTACGGGAACTCGAGGCGGAGGTGGGCCGCGACGGTCTGACGGTGCCGCTGATCGCCCAGCGTGCGGGCGTCACCCCGTCCACGATCTACCGCCGCTGGGGAGACCTCACCCAGCTGCTGTCGGACGTGGCGGTCGAGCGTCTGCGGCCCGACACCGCGCCCCGGGACCACGGCGGCCTGGCGTCCGACCTGACGGCCTGGGCCGAGCAGTTCCTCGACGAGATGGCCTCCCCGGCCGGACGTGCCTACATCCGCGACGCCCTGCTCGGCGACCCGGACGGCAGCAACGCCGGCCAGTGCTCGGCCTACGCCGCCGACCAGATCGACGTCATCCTGACCCGTGCGGCCGAACGCGGGGAGGGCACCCCCGATGTCGAGACGGTCGTCGACCACGTCGTGGCACCTTTGATGTACCGCATCCTCTTCCGCCCCGCCGGGCTCGACGCCGCGCACGCCCGCGGACTCGTGGCGGGGCTGCTCGCGGGGAACGCCGCCGAGACGTGAGACCGGCCGGTGAGCGGCGGGCGGGTCAGCCGCGCGTGGCCGGAGCGCGCAGGAAGTCCGAGAGCGCCTCCAGCAGCCGGTCCACGTCCTCGGCGCTGGTGTAGGGGGCCAGGCCGATGCGCAGCCCGCCGGTGTCGCCCAGGCCCAGCCTGCGGGACGCCTCCACCGCGTAGAAGGAGCCGGAGGGGGCGTCGACGCCACGGCTCGCGAGATAGCGGTAGGCGTCGGCGGTGTCGCGGCCGTCGATGGTCAGCAGCACGGTCGGGGTGCGATTCGCGGCCCGGGAGTGGATGGTGATCGGCTCGAGGGCGGCCAGGCCCTCGTCGATGCGTCCGCGCAGCGTGGCCTCGTGCTCTTCGAGGGCCGCGAACGACGACGCCAGCCGCTCCCTGCGGCTGCCTTCCGCGCCGGGGTCCAGGGTGGCGAGGAAGTCGACGGCGGCGCGGGTCCCGGCGAGGAACTCATAGGGCAGGGTGCCGAATTCGAAGCGCTCGGGGACGGCGTTCGTCGACGGGAGCAGCTTGTCCGGGGTCAGGGTCTCCAGGAGCTCGGGGCCGCCCGCCAGGACGCCGAGGTGGGGGCCGAGGAACTTGTAGGGGGAGCAGACGAAGAAGTCCGCTCCGAGCCGCCGGACGTCGACGTGGGCGTGGGCGGCGTAGTGCACGCCGTCGACGTGGAGCAGCGCCCCGGCCGCGTGCACCCGCCGGGAGATCTCCGGGATGTCCGGACGGGTGCCGATCAGGTTCGAGGCGGCGGTGACCGCCACCAGCCGGGTGCGGTCGCCGAGCTGGGCGCTGATGTCATCGGGGGTCAGCTCGCCGGTGGCGGGGTCGAAGTCGGCCCAGCGCACGGTGGCCCCGGCGGCTTCGGCCGCCTGGATCCAGGGGCGGATGTTGGAGTCGTGGTCCAGCCGGGACACCACCACCTCGTCCCCCGGCGACCAGGTCTTGGCGAGGGTGCGGGAGAAGTCGTAGATGAGGGCGGTGGCGCTGCGCCCGAAGACGATCCCGGCCGGGTCGGCGCCGAGCAGATCCGCCATGGCCCGCCGGGCCGACCGGACGAGGGCCTCGGCGTTGCGCTCCCCCGCGGTGAGGTGGCCGCGGTTGGCCAGGGGGTTGGCCAGCGCGTCGGAGATGGCCTCGATGACCGGGAGCGGGGTCTGGGTGCCTCCCGGGCCGTCGAAGTGGGCCGACCCGGCCTTCAGTGCGGGGAACTGTGCGCGGATGGCGGTGATGTCGTATGTCACGAGCGGCTCCTTGCAGAGGGCCTTGACGAGGGGGTCACCAGGGCGATCTTAGGCAGGCGCCGGTGCGGAACGGCAGGGGGCGGGGACTGTCACTTATACACATCTAAAAAAAAAAAAACAAAACGTATCCGACGACCAGGACAAAGCAGAAAAACAGC
>NZ_JAEEAP010000386.1 GCF_016103465.1 Streptomyces sabulosicollis | reverse complement strand
CGGCAGCGTCAGATGGGTATAAGAGACAGGGGTTCGGGAAGCCGCTGGGGCTGCCCGGGCGCGTGTCGTAGTCGGAGCTGGCCCGCACCTTCCCGTGCGTGTTGAGCACTTCAACGACATCGGCGTCCCCGCCGTTGGAGGGGATGAGGGAACCCAGCCGGTCGTGCTGGATGAGGGAGGTGACGTCGGCCAGCCGCTGGCGGCCGGTGCCGTCCCGGTCGCGCCACATGGACTGCTGGAGACCGAGCAGCAGTCCAAGACCGGCCGCGACCATCGCGATCGCGAGGACCATCGTGGCCCACAGGGTGACCCGGGTCCGCAGGCTCAGCTTCCGGCTCAGCCGCCGCACCCGGCCGACTGCCGGACGCCCGATGGGTAGGCGCCGGGACATTCAGCCGCCCTTCGCGTCCAGCCGGTATCCGATGCCGCGCACCGTCTCGATCGCGGACCGGCCGAAGGGAGTGTCGATCTTGCGCCGGAGGTAGCCGACGTAGACCTCGACGATGTTGGGGTCGCCCTCGAACCAGGCGTCCCAGACCTGGGCGAGCAGTTCCGTCTTGCTCACCACCGTGTCGGGGTTGCGCAGCATGAACTCCAGCAGCCCGAACTCGCGCGGCGTCAGGTCCAGACGCTCGTCGCCCCGGCCGCACCGGTGGGCGGCCGGATCCAGCCAGAGATCACCCGCGCGGAGTACCGGCGACCGCTGCGGGGCGCTGCGGCGCAGTAGCGCCCGGATCCGGGCCAGCAGCACCACGAACGAGAACGGCTTCGTCAGATAGTCATCCGCGCCGAAGTCAAGAGCGTCCGCCTCGTCGTACTCCCCGTCCTTGGCCGTGAGGATGAGCACGGGGGTGGTGATGCCCGCGGCGCGCAGGGTCCGGCAGACGTCATAGCCGTTGCGGCCCGGCAGCATCAGGTCGAGCACGATCACCGCATAGCCGTTGTGCCTGATCAGGCCGAGGGCCTTCTCGCCGTCCTCGGCGATGTCCACGCTGAACCCCTCGGCGCGCAGTCCGCGGTCCACGGCGGCGGCGATGTTCTGCTCGTCTTCGACAACCAGTACGCGCACGCGACATCACCCCATGACCGTACAGACGGCTCGGCCGGACGACTGACCCTCGGTTGCGAGTCTAGAGGCCGGACCGCAGGTCGGCCGCGCGTCTCTCAGCGTGCTCTCAGGTCCTCCTCAGCGCTCACTCAGCGCTCTCAGCGTGTGCACAGGCCGTACCCGACACAGTGGAGAGTGCCCGCTTCGCACAGGCATCGAGTCAAACGGACCCGCACCATTCGACGAAAGGCGCCATCGTGGCACCGACTTCCGCGCTGCGGCGCACGGACGGACGTCCGTCCTCCACCGCCAGTACCGCGCCGAAGCCCGCCCCGCGCAACTCCGAGCCCCGCATCGCCCGTCCAGCTCCCACCGGACTCTGGGCCCTGATCATCGCCGGGGGTTACGCCCGCGGGTCTCGCGGCGGACGCCTTCGGCGTTCCCGCCCCCTACCTGTTGTCCTCACTGCTGGTGGGTGCCGTCCTGGCGCTGTGCGGAGTGGTCCGCGACCGGCTCCCGGCACCGGCCAACCGGGCCTCACAGGCCCTGGTGGGCGCCCTCATGGGCAGCTACCTCTCCCCGTCCGCCCTCCTCTCCGCCGCTCCCGTCGCGCTGCCGCTGACCGTGGTCACCGCGGCCACCATCGCGCTGAGTCTCGCCGCCGCCTGGTTCCTGGCCCGCGGCGGCCGCATCGACCGGCCCAGCGCCGTCCTCGGCATGGTGCCCGGCGGCTCGGCCGCGATCGTCACCTGCGCCGACGAGCTGAACGCCGATGTGCGGCTCGTCGCCTTCACCCAGTACCTGCGCGTCGGCCTCGTCGCCACCACCGCTCCGCTCGCGGCCCACTGGATGAGCTCCAGCTCCTCGGCGGCGGGTGGTCACCCGGCCGCAGGCGGCGGCGGATCCGGCCTCTTCCACGTCGTCGCCGGTTCGAACCAGCTCACCGGCCTGTTCACGCTCGCCGTCATCGCCTTCGCCGGCTCGTGGGCCGGGCGGCGGCTGCGGGTGCCCACGCCGCTGCTGATGGGCCCGATGCTGGTCGCCCTGGCCGCGACGCTCAGTGGCGCCGTGCCCGGCTTCGCACCCGTCGGGGTGCTCCAGAACGTCGTCTTCGTCCTCGTCGGCCTCGACGTGGGCGTACGGTTCACCCGCCGGACGCTCATCAGCGTGCGGCGTCTCCTGCCCCCGATTCTGGTCTGCATGGCGGTCGTCTGCCTTGGCTGCGCCGGGCTGGCGTGGGTCTTCGCCGGGGTGACGGGCACTCCGATCACCGACGCCTACCTCGCCACGACCCCCGGAGGAATCAACGCGGTCCTCGCCACCGCGGTCTCCTCCCACGCGGACGTCGCGCTGGTCTCGACCGTGCAGAGCCTGCGGCTCCTGGTGGTCATCCTGGTCACGCCGATGATCACCCGCCTGCTGGCGTCGCGGTGGTCAAAAACTGGCGTATCGGACCCCACCGCCGTGCAGGACCAGGCGCCTCGGCACCGACCGTCCGATCGCGAGCTGACATCGTCACGTGGACAGGCGACATCGGCGGGCCGACCGTAGCACCCGGAGAAGCCGCCGCCATCACCACGGTGCCCCCGCCGGTCGTCGGCGCGAATCGGCAGTGCGTTGGAAACGATCCCCACCCCCGCGAGCGTCTACAGTAACGTAGACCACCTACACGCTTGTAGTAGGACGCGGGGTCGTGTGTCCGATCGTGCGCAGCGAAAGGACCCAGACCTATGACCACACCCGTATGGCCGCCGTCGCGGCTCACCGCGGTGTCGCTGATGCCACTCGGCGCGGAGCTGTATGGGAGACGCAGGCACGCGGAAGACGAGGAGGCCGGTAGATGATCCCGTCCTTCGACGGAGCGCCCATCGATGGCTTCGCGTCGATGCTCGTGGTGCGGCGGTGGCCGCAGACGTCGGCCCGGTACCTGATCGCCACCCCACCGCGACGTCGGTTGGTGACCTCGTGAACTGCGGGGATGCCACCGGAGTGGTCGGAGGCGTCGCTCTGGGCGCGTGGGGGGCGCTGGGGGTGCTGACCATGATCGTCGTGGGCGGCGCCGGTGCTCCGCTGTGGCTGGACGACGGCCTCCTCAGATGGTCGGTCGGCAACCGCCCGGACGTGGCGCAGGCGTTCGCCCGCGGAGTGACTGACACCGGGTCCGGTGGCCTCCCGTACGTACTCGCCGCACTGGCCGGCTTCGTGGCGGCACGAGCCGTGCGGCACCGGCTGTTCGCCGCCGCGTTCTGCCTCGCTTGTCTCGGCGCCGGGCAGGCGCTGCGGTACGGCGTGATGGAACTTGTCCACCGCTCCCGCCCCCCGCGGGGCGAGTGGGCGGCGCACGCGAGCGGTTGGGCGTTCCCGTCGGGACACGCCACCACGGGAGCGCTGACCGCCGGGCTGCTCATGGTCGCGCTGACCTTGCGCGCCCCGCGCGGAGCGACATCGTTCAGGGTCGTCATCGGCTGCTGGGGCGTGTTGGTCGGGCTGACCCGTGTCTATCTCGGGGTGCACTGGTTCACGGACGTTCTCGGCGGCTGGTTGTTCGCCGTCGGCTGGCTGGGGGCGTGCCTGTACGCCGCGGGCCGGTGGCTGCCGGCACTCTCCCTCACCCCCGCCGATACGGCCCCCAGGGCCGAGAGACCGCCGGAGGACCATGCGCCGCAAGATCCTGATCGTCGAGGATGACCACGCCCTGCGTGACGTGCTCCGCCGCGGCCTGTACGACGAGGACTTCGACCCCGTCCCGGCCGCCGACGGTGCCACCGCCCTGCGCCTGGTCACCGCCGACATCGCGGCGGTCGTCCTGGACATCGGACTGCCGGACGCGGATGGACGGGATGTGTGCCAGGCCATGCGCGCGGGCGGGTTCCACGCCCCGGTCGTCTTCCTGACGGCACGGCACCAGCTCACCGATCGGCTGTCGGGCTTCTCGGCCGGGGGCGACGACTATCTGCCGAAGCCATTCCACCTCGCCGAACTCGCCGCCCGGCTGCGGGCGGCGCTCAAACGGGCCGCGCCACCGGCCGTCGCCTCGGCCGGGGATCTGGTCCTGGACGCGATCCGGCACAGCGTGACCGTGCGAGGCACTCGTGTCGCCCTGTCCCCGACGGAATTCCGGCTGCTGGCCACGCTCGCTGCCGCGGACGGGGACCTGGTGCGCCGCCGCGACCTGGTCAGGGCGGGCTGGCCTGAAGGCGGGCAGGTCAGTGACAACACCCTGGACCAGTATCTGACCCGGCTGCGCCGCAAACTACGCGAGACGGGCAGCGAGCTGACCATCGCCACCGCGCGCGGGATCGGGCACCGGCTATCATGAGATCCGCCCCGCACCGGCCGGTGCTCCGCCGCCTGGCCCCCCGTACCCTGCGCGGACGGCTCTCCCTCGTCGCGCTGACCACCGCCGCGCTACTGATCACCGCGTTGACCCTCGTGTTCAACACTGTGGTGGAACGGCACCTGCGGCACCAGGCGGACGACGAACTGCGGGCCCGGGCTACCGCCGTCGCCACGACCGTCGACACCAGCGGCCCCCGGGTGCGCGTCCTGGAGACCGCCAACGATCAGCTGCTGGACACGAACGTGTGGATCTACGCCGGGAAGCGCCTGCTGGAAAAGCCACCCGCCACCACAGGAGGCAGTCCTCTGGCCCGTACCGCCGGCCGCATCGCCACGCGGGGGACGCCCGGCTGCGCGACCGTACGCGCCGCGGACCACCGGTCCGTCCGGCTGTGCGCCCGGCCCATACCCGGAGGTGGTGCCGCCGCCACCGTCGTCACGGCGCTCGACCTCACTCCGTACCAGAGTTCCGCCGACACCCTGCTGCTGGGATCGCTGATCCTGGACGCGGCGATGCTCGTCTGCGCCTACGCGCTGACACGTCTCGCGGTCGGCCGGGCCCTGCGCCCGGTGGGAACGATGACCGACCAGGCCATCCAGTGGAGTGCCGTGGCCTCCGACGAACGCTTCAGCACCGGGGGAGGCCCGGCCGAACTGGCCCGACTGGGCGTCTCCTTGGACGCCCTGCTGGACCGCATACGTGCCGTGCTGCGGCATGAGCGGCACCTGACGGGCGAGCTGTCCCACGAGCTGCGGACCCCGCTCACCCGGATCATCGCCGAACTCGACTGGTGGCGATCCCGGCCCCGCTCGGCCACGGAGACCCGCGCCACCCACGAGGTGATCGACGAGGCCGCCCGGTCCATGCGCACCATCTGCGACACGCTCCTCGACGAAGCCCGCGAGAACGCGGCCGACGCCTCGACAGCTCCCGGCACGGCCGATGTCGTACCCGCCCTGCGCCGCATGGCCCAACGCCTGGACACATCGGCTCAGGTGAAGGCCGTGGTGGCGGCCGACGACGCGGGACTGGAGGCAGGAGTGACACCGGCCTTCCTCGAACGCGTCGTCAGCCCGCTGCTCGCCAACGCCGTCCGCTACGCCCGTTCCACCGTCACCGTGTCCGTGCGGCGCACCCTCAGCGGCGTAGCGATCGACATCACCGACGACGGCCCGGGCGTACCCGAGGCGTTCCTCGGCGAGCTCTTCCAGCCGGGGCGGCGCGCCGACCCCGGCGACGGTCACCACGGAGCGGGCCTCGGACTGCCGCTCGCGCGCCGTCTGGCCCGCTCCGTGGGCGGTGAGGTGTCCTACGACGCCGGGTACGCGTCCGGGGCGCGGTTCACCGTCACCCTGCCCGCCGGGTAACCGGCTCCTGCTCCGCGCTCCGCGGGCCGGTGGCCCGGCGCTCCTGCACATGGGCGTAGGCCATCAGCCCGAACAGGACCGCCAGCAGGACAGCCGACGAACCCGCCGTACCCAGGTCGAGGCCACCCTTGGCGACCGGCTTGGTGAGGAAGTCACCCGCGGTCGCGCCGAGTGGCCGGGTGAGGACGAAGGCGATCCAGAAGAGCAGCACGTTCGGCACTGCGGGGGCCTTCATCATCGCGACGAGGACGGCCAGCACTCCGATGACCAGGAGCGCGCCGCCCGCGTAGCCGAGGCCGGAACTGTCGGACAGGAAGTCCCCCATCGATGTGCCGAGCGTGTTGGAGACGAGGATCGCCGACCAGAACAGGGCCTCGCCCCGGAAGGTGACGATGTCGCGGATCTGGAACGTCATCCCGCTCGCCTTCCACGCCAGGAAGATCGCCAGCAGGATCGAGATCAGGATCGCCGCCCCGACCGGGTAGCCCAGACCGAGGCCCTGCGGGCCCCAGCCGAGCGACGTGGCCCCGCCCGAGAGGTACTTGGCGCTGGCGTCACGGTTCATGAAGTCGGACATGGTGGTGCCGGCCATGCTGGTCGACAAGATCACGGTCCAGTAGAAGAAGGGGTTGTAACGGCTGGACCTGAGCTGCACGACGAGGGTTACCACGAAGATCAGGAACAGCGCGATCGTGGTGAGGAAGTAGCCGAGCTTCAGGGTCTGGGCGAAGAGGTCTCCGGCCGTCTCACCCAGGGTCGTCGCGGCGATCTTCATGATCCAGAAGGCCAGGGTGACTTCGGGCAGTTTCTTCATCACCGACGTGCTCGTGCTCGCGGCGTCGAGGTCGGTGAGGACTTTGGCTTCCCCAAGGTGGCTTGCTCCCGTCTGTTCGGGGTACGGCGCTCGCGCCGAAGGGGCCGAGCGCCCTGCGAGATGGGCCGGCCGTGGAGGGCGGCGGTGTACGACCCTGTCAGCCGCGGCCTGAACGCATCCTGAACGTCTGCCGGGGCTCAGGCCGCCCGCCGGGCGGCTCGCTCCGGTTCGATGACGTCCTTGTGCGACACCGACAAGAACACGACCAGGCCGAGAATGACCGCCAGGAACAGGGCGCTGGTCACGACCGTGCCCAGGCCGAGGCCGCCGTCGCCGGTCGGCTGCGCGAGGTAGTCGCCGAGGGAGGCGCCGAGCGGGCGGGTGAGGATGTAGGCGATCCAGAAGCTCCACACCGCGTCGAGGCCGAGGGAGAAGTGAGCGACCGCGACCGCGGCAATGGCCAGGGCGAACAGCAGCGCGGACAGCCAGTACCCGAGGCTCATCCGCTCGGAGACCAGGTCGCCGGCCGCGGTTCCCAGGGCGAAGGTGAACAGCACAGCCAGCCAGTAGAAGGATTCACGGCTGGTGCTGTCGACGCTGTGGATGGACAGGGTCCGCTCCCGCCGGTACCAGACGACGAACACGACCGCCAGGGTGATCGCGAACACCGTCGTGCTCGTCTCCAGCGGCACACCCATGTTGTCGGTCAGGTTGTCGCTGATCAGCGTGCCGACGACGCTGATCAGGGCGACGGCCGACCAGTACACACCCGCGCGGTAGCCGCTGGTGCGGAACTGCACCACCAGCACCACGGCCAGCACCACGCTCATCAACGCCGACACACCCGTCAGGCCGAGCCCGGCCTTCTCGTTCAGCAGGTCGGCCGCGGTCTCACCGACCGTCGTGCACAGCACCTTGATGACCCAGAAGTAGACGGTGACTTCAGGCACCTTGTTCCAGCGCAGTCGGTGACGCGGCCGAGCGGCGGATCCGTCGGCGGCCGGGGTCGGGAGGGGCTCAGATGTCTCGTAGGTCATGGAAACCGACCCTGGCACCGGATACCTGAACGCATCCTGACTACCACGACGGGCGCCCTGCCCCTGCACGGACCGAGCGGCTCACCATCGCTCACGGTACTCGGATGACGTGCTGGGCGGCTGTCCCGCGCACGCCTGAGTTACAGGTCGTGCAGACGGGTGGGGTGTCATCCGGGAAGAGGCCGGATCGACCAGGCCGTCCACGTACGCCTGTCTCCGACTGCCACGGCGAAGGAGACCGCGGGTTTTGGCATCGCGGCTGGTCAGGCTGGCGGACCGGCTCACCGGCCTGCCTGAAGCGGTTGGCGGCCCCGACCGCACGACGACGGGGCCGGCCCGGCCGCCGGTCAATGGGACGGCGTGTAGGCCGTGAGCCCGGTGTGCGGCAGGGGATGCGGGGTCCAGGTGGGGGCGTAGTGGGGCGGACCGGAGCGCGTTCTGGTGAGGGCGGCGGTGGGTTCGCGGGCGGCGCGGCGTAGCAGGGCGTGTGCGGTGGTGTCGCGGTTGTTGCCGCCGACGTTGGCCGAGGCACAGTCGGCGTCGTAGCCGATGGGCGGGGCGTGTGTGCCGCTGACCAGGCAGGGCGGGGTGAGCCCGAGGCGGCGCAGGTCGTGGGCGGCGGTGCGGTAGCGGGCGGCGGTGGCGCGGGCGGCGGCCGTGTCGCGGTCGAGGACCTCGTACTGCGCGGACAGGTGCAGGGCGAGCAGCGCAGCTGCTGACCCGGCGGCCAGGGCACGCGCGCGGGGCGTGTGGATGGCCTGTGCGCCGTGTGCGGTCAGGGTGGCGAGGGGGAGGGAGAGCAGGGCGTAGGCGGGCAGCAGGAAGCGCGGCGCGGAGTAGTCGATGAGCAGCAGGTAGGGGATGCTCAGCGCGGTGGCGCAGGCGACGGGGAGCACAGTGACCGCGGCGTGTCGGGTGCGCCAGGCTATGACGCAGGTGATGAGGGCGAGGGCGGGCAGGGCCAGCCACCACAGGG
>NZ_JAEEAP010000385.1 GCF_016103465.1 Streptomyces sabulosicollis | reverse complement strand
GACTAGTCGTCGGCAGCGTCAGATGTTTATAAGAGACAGCCCCCAGTCCCGCCCGCCGCAGCGGTACCGTCGCCCGGCTCCCTGGCTCGGGCTGGTCGCCATCGGATACGCCGTGGTCCAGCTCACCATGGTGATCCCGCACACCGGCCACGCGCTGGGCTGGGACGAGTCCGTGTATGTCTCCCAGGTCGATCCGCGGACCCCGCCCGCGTACTTCAGCGCACCCCGCTCGCGCGGCGTCAGTCTCCTGGTCGCGCCCGTCGTGTCCGCCACCGACTCCGTTCCGGCGCTGCGGATCCTGCTGATGCTGCTGTCCGCGGGCGCGCTCTACGGCGCCTTCCGGGTCTGGACCCGGCTGCTGCCCGCGCCCCAGGTGGCCCTGGCCGCGCTGCTGTTCTCCGGGCTGTGGATCACCCAGATCAGCGGGCCCGCGGTGATGCCCAACCTCTGGGTGGCGATCGGCGCCGTCGCCGCCGTCGGCTGGTTCCTCCGGGTGCCGGACGAACCGAACGCCCGCTGGTGGCTGGCCGCCGTCCTCGCGGGCGTCACCCTGGTGCGCACCCCCGACGGGGGATGGCTCGCCCTGCCGCTGCTGATCGGCGCCATCGGGGTGCGCACCTGGCGGCCCGCCCTGCTTCCGCTGATCGGCGGACCGCTGCTCGGCGCCGCCCAGTGGATCGGCGAGGCGTACGACCGCTTCGGCGGCATCGGGGAGCGGCTGAGCGTCTCCAGCGACGTCGAGGGCGGCATGGGACTCCATTTCAGCGTCGGGGCCGCGCTGCGCAGCCTCAACGGACCCCAGCTGTGCCGCCCCTGCGAGGTGCCGCTGCGCCACCCGGAGCTGACCGTGTGGTGGCTGGCGCTGCCCGTGCTAACGCTCCTCGCCGTACACACCGCCCTGCGGGACCGCCAGGAGCTGCGCCGGGTGCGGGTGGGTCTCGGCCGCCCGGCCGCCCGGCCCCCCGCGGTACCGCTGACCGTGCTGCCCATCGTCTGCGCGGCCGGCCTCGCCCTGCCCTATCTGCTGCTCATCGGCTACTCCGCACCGCGCTTCCTGATGCCCTCCTACGCGCTGCTGGCGCTGCCGATCGCCGGGCTGGTGTTCCGCGCCGTACGGGCCGCGCGCTCACCGCAGCACCTGGCGGTCGCCCTCGGGGTGATCATCACGCTCCATCTGGCCAGCCAGTTCGTCATCCTCAACCACACCGCCAAGCAGTCCGACGCCACCACCGGGCGCTATCGCACCGCCGCCGAGGGGCTGCGGCGGCTGGGGCTGCGGCCGCCCTGTCTGGTGACCGGCGACCGCGCCCTGCCGGTGGCGTACCACGCGGGCTGTTCCTCCGCCCAGACCAGCGGCAACAACCGGTCCACCACCCTGCCCGCGCTGCTGCGCCGCGCCGCCCGGGAACCCACCGCGCTGCTGCTGCGGCGCGGGCAGGCCCGGCCCCCGGCCTACGCCCGCACCTGGGTCGGCTATCCGCTGCCGGGCACCGAGTGGAACGCGTATCTGCCACCGGAGCAGGCGCGGGAGTGGGAAGCCCGGAAATCCCGACAGGAGACGTCCGGAAACGGTCCGAGCATGGGCGCCATGACGATGACCTACCCGACCACCAGCTGGGCCGGATTCGCGGCGGCCGAGCCCGCCTTCGCCGACTACGCCCAGGACCGCTTCGACCGCTACCGCCACCATGTGCTGGCCACCCTGCGCCAGGACGGCTCCCCGCGGGTCACCCCGCTCGAAGTGAACTTCCTCTCCGGCGAGTTGTGGCTGGGCATGATGCCGGAGTCGCGCAAGGCGCTGGACCTGCGCCGCGATCCGCGGTTCTCGCTGCAGGCCAACCCGGGCCCGGGCGCCGACCTGGCCGAGGGCGACGTCCGGGTGAGCGGCCGGGCGGTCGAGGTGACCGATCCCGAGGCGATCGCCCGCTTCGCCGAGGAGGTCCGGCCGCCCGAGCCCTTCCACCTCTTCCGCGCCGAGGTGACCGAGGTGGTGCACACCGCCCTGGAGAACGGGGAGATGGTGCTGCGGACCTGGCGTCCGGGCCGGCCGGTGCAGGTCGTACGGCGCGGCAGCGACGACAGCCCGCCCCGCGTGGAGGGGTGAGACCTGAGGCCGTGGCCCGGGCCCACCACCCGGGCCACGGCCCTTCCGTATTGTTGGAACACGTTCTACCGTGCCCCTCGATCCCAGGACGCTCCCAGCCCGCCGTCATGGCGCACGCGAGACTCCAGGAGGGGCCGTGGACCTCGAATACACCCCTGATCAGCGGCGGTTGCGCGATGAGCTGCGCGCGTACTTCGCCGAACTGGTCCCCGATGACGCCTACGCCCGCTACGCCGACTCCGCCGGGCAGAAGCGGTTCTACCGCGAGACCATCCGCCGGCTCGGCACCGACGGCTGGCTGGGGGTGGGCTGGCCACGGGAGTACGGCGGGCGCGGGCTCGGCCCGGTCGAGCAGTTCATCTTCTTCGACGAGGCGGCCCAGGCCGGGGTGCCGCTGCCGCTGATGGCGCTCAACACCGTGGGGCCCACCATCATGCGGTTCGGCACCGCGGAGCAGAAGGCGTACTTCCTGCCCAAGATCCTCTCCGGCGAGATCGACTTCGCGATCGGCTACAGCGAGCCCGACGCCGGTACCGACCTCGCCTCCCTCAAGACCCGCGCGGTGCGCGACGGCGACACCACCTCGGGCTCCTACACGGTCAACGGCCAGAAGACCTGGACCACCAACGGCGACACCGCCGACTGGGTCTGGCTCGCGGTCCGCACCGACCCCGACGCCAAGCCCCACAAGGGCATCAGCATCCTGCTGGTCCCGACCGACGACCCCGGCTACTCCTCCACCCTCATCAAGACCCTCGCCTCCCACGACACCACCGCCAGCTACTACGAGAACATCCGCGTCCCGGCCACCCGCCGCGTCGGCGCCGAGAACGAGGGCTGGCGCATGATCACCACCCAGCTCAACTACGAGCGGGTCACCCTCGCCGCCCACGGCACCATGGCCATCCGCGCCCTGCGCGGCGTCCGCCAGTGGGCCGCCGACACCAAGCTGCCCGACGGCCGCCGGGTGATCGACCTGGGCTGGGTGCGCGCCCGGCTGGCCCGCACCCACGCCCGGCTGGACGCGATGAAGCTGCTCAATTGGCAGATGGTGGAGGCCCTCGAGCGCGAGGCCCTCACCCCGCAGGACGCCTCCGCCGTCAAGGTGTACGGCTCCGAGGCGCGGCGTGACGCCTACGCCTGGCTGATGGAGATCGTCGGCGCCGCCGGTCCGCTCAAGGAGGGCTCGGCGGGCGAGGTCCTCCACGGAGAGCTGGAACGCGGCTACCGCAGCAGCGTCGTCTTCACCTTCGGCGGCGGCAACAACGAGATCCAGCGGGAGATCATCTCCTGGATCGGGCTGGGGATGCCGCGGGTGCGCCGCTGAGCCGCCGCACCGCGGCGCGTCCCGCGGGGGCCCCGGTCAGCCGCCCACGTACTCCGCGAGGTGCTCACCGGTGAGGGTGGACCGGGCGGCCACGAGGTCGGCCGGGGTGCCCTCGAAGACGACGCGGCCGCCGTCGTGACCGGCGCCGGGGCCGAGGTCGACGATCCAGTCGGCGTGCGCCATGACGGCCTGGTGGTGCTCGATGACGATGACCGACTTGCCGGAGTCCACCAGCCGGTCCAGCAGACCGAGCAGCTGCTCGACGTCGGCGAGGTGCAGCCCGGTGGTCGGCTCGTCGAGGACGTAGACCCCGCCCTTGTCGGCCATGTGCACGGCCAGCTTGAGCCGCTGCCGCTCGCCACCGGACAGCGTGGTGAGCGGCTGGCCGAGGGTGAGGTAGCCGAGTCCGACGTCCGTCATCCGCTGAAGGATCTTGTGGGCCGCCGGGGTGCGCGCCTCGCCGCTGCCGAAGAACTCCTCGGCCTCGGTCACCGGCATCGCCAGCACCTCGCTGATGTCACGGCCGCCGAGGTGGTACTCCAGCACCGAGGCGCTGAACCGCTTGCCCTCGCAGTCCTCACAGGTGGTGGCCACGCTCTGCATGATCGCCAGGTCGGTGTAGATGACACCGGCGCCGTTGCAGGCGGGGCAGGCGCCCTCGGAGTTGGCGCTGAACAGGGCCGGCTTGACGCCGTTGGCCTTCGCGAACGCCTTGCGGATCGGGTCCAGCAGCCCGGTGTACGTGGCCGGGTTGCTCCGGCGCGAGCCGCGGATCGGGGTCTGGTCCACCGAGACCACCCCCTCCGGGGCCGGGATGGAGCCGTGGACGAGCGAGCTCTTGCCGGAGCCGGCGACACCGGTGACGACGCAGAGCACCCCGAGCGGGATGTCGACGTCGACGTTCCGCAGGTTGTTCGCGGACGCGCCGCGGATCTCCAGCCGGCCGGTGGCCTTGCGGACCGTCTCCTTGAGCGTGGCCCGGTCGTCGAGGTGGCGGCCGGTGACGCTGTCGCTCGCCCGCAGCCCGTCGACGGTGCCCTCGAAGCACACGGTGCCGCCCGCCGTCCCGGCGCCGGGGCCGAGGTCCACGACGTGGTCGGCGATGGCGATCGTCTCCGGCTTGTGCTCCACCACGAGCACCGTGTTGCCCTTGTCCCGCAGCCGCAGCAGCAGGTTGTTCATCCGCTGGATGTCGTGCGGGTGCAGACCGATGGTGGGCTCGTCGAAGACGTAGGTGACGTCGGTGAGCGAGGAGCCGAGGTGGCGGATCATCTTGGTGCGCTGCGCCTCGCCACCGGAAAGCGTGCCCGAGGCCCGGTCCAGCGAGAGATAGCCGAGGCCGATCTCCACGAACGAGTCCAGGGTGTGCTGGAGCTTGGCGAGCAGCGGCGCCACCGACGGCTCACTCAGCCCCCGGACCCAGTCGGCCAGGTCGCGGATCTCCATCGCGCAGGCGTCGGCGATATTGATCTTGCCGATCTTCGAGGAGCGGGCCAGTTCGCTGAGCCGGGTGCCGTCGCACTCGGGACACTCGGCGAAGGTGACCGCCCGGTCCACGAAGGCCCGGATGTGCGGCTGCATCGACTCCCGGTCCTTGGACAGGAACGACTTCTGGAGCTTCGGGATCAGCCCCTCGTAGGTGAGGTTGACGCCGTTGATCTTCACCTTGGTCGGCTCGCGGTAGAGGAAGTCGTGCCGCTCCTTCTTGGTGTACTCGCGGATCGGCTTGTCCTTGTCGAAGAAGCCCGATTCGGAGATGACCCGCACCACCCAGCCGTCCCCGGTGTAGGTGGGGATGGTGAACGGGTCCTCGGAGAGCGACTTGGAGTCGTCGAACAGCTGGGTCAGGTCGATGTCGGAGACCGTGCCCCGGCCCTCGCAGTGGGTGCACATGCCGCCGGTGCGGCTGAAGCTCACCTTCTCGGTCCTCGTCTTCTCGGCCCCGCGGTCGACCGTGAAGCCACCGCTGGCCGAGACCGAGGCCACGTTGAAGGAGTACGCGGCGGGCGGGCCGATGTGCGGTGTGCCGAGGCGGCTGAAGAGGATGCGCAGCATCGCGTTGGCGTCGGTGGCGGTGCCCACGGTGGAGCGGGGGTCGGACCCCATCCGCTGCTGGTCGACGGTGATGGCGGTGGTCAGCCCGTCGAGCACGTCGACCTCGGGGCGCGCCAGGTTCGGCATGAAGCCCTGGAGGAAGGCGCTGTAGGTCTCGTTGATCAGCCGCTGCGACTCCGCGGCGATGGTGTCGAACACCAGCGAGCTCTTGCCCGAGCCCGAGACGCCGGTGAACACCGTCAGCCGGCGCTTGGGGATCTCGATGCTGACGTCCTTGAGGTTGTTCTCGCGCGCCCCGTGCACCCGGATCAGATCGTGGCTGTCGGCGGCGTGGGGCTCAGGCGACCGCGTGTCCGTGTCCGTGGCCCTGCTCATGGTGTCTCCATCTGTTCGGGCGGGGACCGCCGTCGCGGCCCCCGCCGGTATCGCCCGAATCGACCTGACCGGCTTCGAACAATACGTCCGACGCGCAGGTCATGGCTGTCTTCGCGGTACGGCTCAGCGCAGCTCGTTGACGCGGATCATGTTGCCCGCGGGATCGCGGAAGGCGCAGTCGCGGATCCCGTACGGCTGCTCGGTCGGCTCCTGGACGACCTCGGCGCCGCTGGTCCGCACCCGTTCGAAGACGCCGTCCAGGTCGGCGGTGGCCAGGGTGATCCGGGCATAGCTGCCCTTGGCCATCATCTCGACGATGGTGCGGCGCTCGTCGTCGGTGATGCCCGGCCCGAGGGCCGGGGGCTCCAGGACGATGGATGTCCCGGGCCGGCCGGCCGGGCCGACCGTGATCCAGCGCATCCCGCCGTCCCCGACGTCCTTGCGAACCTCGAAGCCGAGGGTGTCGCGGTAGAAGGCCAGGGAGGCGTCCGGGTCGTCATGCGGAAGGAAGGTCCAGTGAATGGTGAGGTCCATGGCGCAGACGCTAGCCACGCCCCCGTGACCGGGGCTTCTCCATTCCTGATCGGTTCCCTTTTCCCGATCGGTTCCCTTCCCGACCGGTTCCCTTCCCGACCGGTCCGGACGCTCGTCGCTCCCGGTCCGCACCCGCCGCCGCTGTGGGAAGCTGGGCGGGTGAAACGGCAGGATCTCGATGACCTGGTCCGGCTGCGGCGGGCCCGCGACCGGATGGACCGCGACTACGCCGAGCCGCTCGACGTCCCGGCGCTGGCGCGGGGCGCCCTGATGTCGCCGGGCCACTTCTCCCGCAGTTTCCGCGCCGCCTTCGGCGAGACCCCGTACAGCTATCTGATGACCCGCCGCATCGAGCGGGCCAAGGCGCTGCTGCGGCGCGGTGACCTCACGGTGACCGAGGTCTGCGTCGCGGTCGGCTGTACGTCGCTGGGGTCGTTCAGCACCCGCTTCACACAGCTGGTCGGCGAGAGCCCCAGCAGCTACCGGGCCCGGAGCCATGACCACGGCGCCGCCATCCCGGCGTGCATGGCCAAGATCCATACGCGGCCGGTCAGAAACGGAGAAGCGGGCCCCGCCGCGCGCCCGTAGCGTGAGCGGCATGGACATCACGCTTTCCCAGTGTTTCATCGCCGTCGACGACCACGACCGGGCGATCGCCTTCTACCGCGATGTGCTCGGCCTCGAGGTGCGCAATGACGTCGGGTTCGAGGGCATGCGCTGGGTGACCGTCGGGTCGCCCGCGCAGCCGGATGTGAACATCGTCCTGGAGCCGCCGCTCGCCGACCCGAACGCCTCGCCGGACGACCGGCAGGCCATGGCCGAGCTGATGGCCAAGGGCATGCTGCGCGGCGTCATCTTCGCCACGGACGACTGCGACGCCACGTTCGAGCGCATCAGCACCGCGGGCGGCGAGGTGCTGCAGGAGCCCATGGACCAGCCGTACGGCGTCCGCGACTGCGCCTTCCGCGACCCCGCCGGCAATCTGCTGCGCTTCACCCAGCCGCTCAAGAAGTGATCTCCGGGCGGCCCCGCCCCGGGGCCCGATGGCGCCTCGGCAGATCGGTGGAAGCCGGCTGCGGTGCGGAGGCGCCCCGAAGGGGCGCGGGGCCGCGATCGATGTGCGGCTCCGCCGCGCGGGCGCGGCCGGCCACGGCGGCGCCGCAGACGATCGACGGCAGGTCAGGGCACTCCCAGCGGAGCGCCTAGGCTGGCCGCCGGGAGGTGGTGGCCATGGTGGCGGCCATACGGCGGGGCGGATCGGACGGCGACCCGGGGCTCTACGGCCCCCGGTCGGTCACCTGGCAGATGCACGGCGACCCGGTGATGTGGATCGCGGGGGTGCGCGCCCTGTACCTCCAGGCGCTGCATCCGCTCGCGGTGCGCGGCGTCACCCAGAACTCCGACTTCCGCAAGGACGCCTGGGGACGGCTGCTGCGCACCGCGCGGTTCGTCGCCACCATCACCTACGGCACCACCGAGGCGGCCGAGCGGGCGGGCGCCAAGGTCAGGGGGATCCACCGCAGGCTCTCCCTGACCGACCCGGTCACCGGGGCCCGGCACGGCGTCGACGAGCCCGAGCTGCTGCTGTGGGTGCACTGCGCCGAGATCGACTCCTACCTCCATGTGATGCGGCGCTCCGGCTATCCGCTCACCGACGCCCAGGCGGACGCCTATGTCGCCGAGAACGTGGTGTCCGCCCGGCTGGTCGGCCTCGACCCCGCCGACGTACCGGCCGATACGGCGGCGCTCGCCGCGTACTTCGCGACGGTGCGGCCCGAACTCGCCGCCACCCCAGAGGCCCGCGAGGTGGACGCCTTTCTGCGGCGGCCCCCGGTCCATGCCCTGCTCGTCCCGGCGCGCGAGGTGATCTGGGGGCGCTTCGCCTCGCTCGCCTACGGGACCCTGCCCCCGTACGCCCACGCACTGTACGGGCGCCCGGCGCCCCCGCCGCGGGTGGTCACCCGGCGGCTGCGGACGATGGGCGCGGCGCTGCGCTGCATCCCGCCCAAGGCCCGCTGGCAGCTCCCGCCGAAGCACATCATGCGGGCGGTCGAGCGGCTCGGCCCGGGCAGCCGCCCCTCGCCCTACAAACTGCGCAGAAACGCGGCCATACTGGACAGCGGGGATGCGACGGGGACGCGGCCGCGGGCGGCCGGTCTCCACGGG
>NZ_JAEEAP010000384.1 GCF_016103465.1 Streptomyces sabulosicollis | reverse complement strand
CACTCGACTAGTCGTCGGCAGCGTCAGATGTTTATAAGAGACAGGGCCGGTGGCCGGTGGGAGGGGGCCCGTAGCCGCCCGGCCTCGGCTCGGTGTACGTCATGCCTTGACGCCCGGTTCCGTGGTATCGGAGCGCTGGAGGAAGTCCGCCTCGATCCGGCCCAGCGCCCGGATGAAGTCCTCCCACACTCTCGCGCAGTATTCGAGCGGGTAGCGCTCGCTGTCACCCCCCTGGTCACGAGGCCGGAACACGGGTTCGGCACCGAGGCTGGAGTGATCGGGTGGTTGCAGACTGTCAGTGGTCACGTCCCCACCAACGACCGCTAAAATGGTGCAGTATCGCGGCATTCGGGTGAAACGCGCGCTGACGAGTTCAGTGTTTCGCAACGATTCACCGTCGGGCGCCCCCGCGCGCAACGTTGCGACACGTATGCGCAACCATGGTGCATTACGGCCGTCGGCGGACGGCTCATAGGGTCTTGCGCTGACTGGAGTGGCGGAGACCGGCTGCTCGGCGATTCCCACCTGCGGGTTTCCCTCCCGGGTACCCGTATGTCCGCAGTCGGTCGCCACCACCTGATGGCAGCGATGAAGAGGAGCCACCCAAGTGTTGGAGCACGGCGCAGCACCGCCCGCCACCCAGCAACCGGAACCAGACCCTCCGGTCGGTGGGCTGGGCGCCCGGCTGATGCGGCGCAAGCCCGTGGAGCGGATGGTCGACGAGGGCGGCCAGGGCGCGGGCGGAAGCCTGCGGCGCTCGATGGGCGTATGGCAGCTCACCATGATCAGCATCGGCGCCACCCTGGGCACCGGCATCTTCGTGGTGCTCGGCGAGGCCGTGCCGGACGCGGGCCCCGCGGTCATCGTGTCGTTCGTCATAGCCGGGCTCACCGCGCTGTTCTCCGCGCTGTCGTACGCCGAGCTGGCGGGCACCATCCCGGTCTCCGGCTCCTCCTACTCGTACGCCTACGCCACGATGGGCGAGCTGATCGCCTGGGTCTGCGGCTGGTGTCTGATCCTCGAGTACGGCGTCTCGGTGGCGGCCGTGGCCGTCGGCTGGGGCGAGTACCTCAACGAACTGCTCGACGGCACCCTCGGCGTCACCATCCCCGGCGCCCTGGCCGCCCCGCCCGGAGACGGCGGGATCTTCAATCTGCCCGCTCTGCTCGTGGTGCTGCTGGCCATGGCGTTCCTGATGGGCGGCGCCAAGGAGAGCGCCCGCGCCAACACCATCATGGTGGGGGTGAAGATCGCGGCGCTGATCCTCTTCTGTGCCGTCGCCTTCACCGGCATCCGGGCCGGCAACTACGCCCCGTTCATGCCGCTGGGCATGGCGGGCGTCAGCGCCGCCGGTGCCACCCTCTTCTTCTCCTACATCGGCTTCGACGCCGCCTCCACGGCCGGTGAGGAGGCCAAGAACCCCCAGCGCGACCTGCCCCGCGCCATCATGCTCTCGCTGGTCATCGTCACCGCTCTGTACTGCCTGGTGGCCGCCGTGGCGGTGGGCGCGCTGCCGTGGAAGAAGTTCTCCGGCTCCGAGGCCGCGCTCGCCTCGATCATGAAGGACGTCACCGGCCAGAGCTTCTGGGCGGTGCTGCTGGCGGCCGGTGCGGTGGTCGCGATCGCCTCCGTGGTGCTCACCGTGCTCTACGGGCAGACCCGCATCCTCTTCGCGATGTCCCGGGACGGGCTGGTGCCCAAGGTCTTCTCCACGGTCCACGCCCGGACCGGGGTGCCCCGCGCCAACACCGTCATCGTCTCGCTCTTCTGCGGCGTCCTCGCCGCCGCGATCCCGCTCGGCCAGCTCGCCGACGCCACCAGCATCGGCACGCTCTTCGCCTTCGCGCTGGTCAACATCGCCGTGATCGTGCTGCGCCGGACCCGGCCCGACATGCCCCGGACCTTCAGGGTGCCGCTCTCCCCGCTCTTCCCGGTGATCGGCTTCGCGCTGTGCCTGTGGATGATGGGCAGCCTGCAGTTCGTGACCTGGGTGGTCTTCGGCGTATGGATGGCCGTCGGCCTTGTGCTGTACTTCGCGTACGGCATGCGCCGATCCCGACTGGCCACAGCAGAGAAGTGATTG
Organism: Streptomyces sabulosicollis; assembly: GCF_016103465.1. GTDB lineage: Bacteria > Actinomycetota > Actinomycetes > Streptomycetales > Streptomycetaceae > Streptomyces > Streptomyces sabulosicollis. The sequence goes on along the minus strand of NZ_JAEEAP010000384.1, from coordinate 6,552 downwards.
CCCCCCAGTGCGACTGAACGATCTCGACGAACGCATCGTCCACGCCCTCGCCGAGGACGCCCGCCGCTCCTACGCCGACATCGGCGAAATGGTCGGACTGTCCGCGCCCGCCGTCAAACGGCGGGTGGACCGGCTGCGCGCGGAGGGAGCCATCACCGGCTTCACGGTGCGGGTCGACCCGGTGGCGCTGGGCTGGGAGACCGAGGGCTTCATCGAGCTCTTCTGCCGCCACAACACCTCGCCGGACGACATCCGCCGGGGCCTGTCGCGCTACCCCGAGGTGGTGTCCGCGTCCACCGTCACCGGTGACGCGGACGCCGTCGTCCAGGTCTTCGCCGCCGACATGCGCCACTTCGAGCGGGTGCTGGAGCGGATCGCGGGGGAGCCCTTCGTGGAGCGCACGAAGTCTGTGCTGGTGCTGTCGCCCCTGCTGCGGAGGTTCAGCTCGGGCGCCCCCACGTAAGCGCTCCGCTGGGTGCCCTGGCCGACTGGGGGTGCCCCGACCTGCCGGTAAGCGTCCTCGGCGGCGTTGTGGCTGGTCGCGCCCACGCGGCGAAGCCGCATGGCGGTACAGCCCCGCGCCCCTTCGGGGTTCGGGGCGCGCCTACGCGGCGGAGCCGCAGAACGACACAGCCACCGCGCCCCTTCGGCCGGGCGCAATGAATCGCCGTGCACCGGTCCCCATACGTCATGAATCGACGCCGGACGCAATGAAGTCGTCTTGTTGGGCGATCCGGAGGCAACGTACTGTTTTTACGCCCGTACTCCTCCCCACAAGGTCTGCCCATGCCGCCGCTGCGCACCGCTCTGCTCCAGAACTCCGGTCACCCCGGCGACCCCGCCGGTAACCTCAAGGTCCTCGACGAGGCCGCCGCCCGCGCGGCCGCCGACGGCGCCGGGCTGCTGGTCACCGCGGAGATGTTCCTCACGGGCTACGCCATCGGCGGCGGCGTACGGGAGCTGGCCGAGTCCGCCGACGGGCCGAGCGGCCGGGCCGTGGCCGAGATCGCCGCGGCGCACGGCCTCGCCATCCTCTACGGCTACCCCGAGAGCCACGCGGGCGCCGTCCACAACTCCGCACGGCTGGTGGGCGCGGACGGCACCGAGCTCGCCAACTACCGCAAGACCCATCTCTACGGCTGCTTCGAGCGGGAGTCGTTCACCCCCGGTGAGACCCCCGTCGTCCAGGCGACCATCGGCGAGCTGACCGTCGGCATCCTGATCTGCTACGACGTGGAGTTCCCCGAGAACGTACGCGCCCACGCCCTGGCCGGGACCGATCTGCTGGTGGTGCCCACCGCGCAGATGCACCCCTTCGAGTTCGTCGCCGAATCCCTGATCCCGGTGCGGGCCTTCGAGAGCCAGATGTACATCGCGTACGTCAACCGCAGCGGCCCCGAGGGTGAGTTCGACTTCGTCGGCCTGAGCTGTCTGGCCGGGCCCGACGGCGCCACCTGTCTGCGCGCCGGCCGCGGTGAGGAGCTCCTCCTCGGCGACGTCGACCCCAAACTGCTGACGACCTCGCGCCGGATCAACCCGTATCTGCGCGACCGCCGCCCCGGTCTCTACACCTCCCTCAGCTGATCCGTCCGGCCCCTGCCGCACCCGAACCACCCCTTTGAGCACCAAGCAGCAAGGAGTCCGTACCCCATGACGTCCACGGTGCCCACCGCCGTCCATGACGAGCAGGAGACGCGGGCCGCCGAGGCCCTCCCGCCCATCACCATGTTCGGCCCGGACTTCCCCTACGCCTACGACGACTACCTCGCCCACCCCGCGGGCCTGGGTCAGATACCCGCGACCGAGCACGGCGCCGAGGTCGCGGTCGTCGGCGGCGGTCTCTCCGGCGTCGTCGCCGCGTACGAGCTGATGAAGATGGGCCTGCGGCCCGTGGTCTACGAGGCCGACCGGATCGGCGGACGGCTGCGCACCGTCGGCTTCGACGGCTGTGACGAGGAGCTGACCGCGGAGATGGGCGCGATGCGCTTCCCGCCGTCCTCCACCGCCCTCCAGCACTACATCGACCTGGTGGGGCTGAAGACCCGGCCGTTCCCCAACCCGCTGGCCCCCGACACCCCCTCGACCGTGGTCGACCTCAAGGGCGAGTCCCACTACGCCCGCACCATCGACGACCTGCCGCCGGTCTACCGCGAGGTGGCCGACGCCTGGAACGCCTGCCTGGAGGAGGGCGCGGACTTCTCCGACATGAACCGCGCCATCCGCGAGCGGGACGTGCCCCGGATCCGGGAGATCTGGGCGCGGCTGGTCGAGAAGCTGGACAACCAGACCTTCTACGGCTTCCTCTGCGACTCCCCGGCCTTCGCCTCCTTCCGCCACCGCGAGATCTTCGGCCAGGTCGGCTTCGGCACCGGCGGCTGGGACACCGACTTCCCCAACTCCATCCTGGAGATCCTGCGGGTCGTCTACACCGAGGCCGACGACCACCACCGCGGCATCGTCGGCGGCAGCCAGCAGCTTCCGCTGCGGCTGTGGGAGCGCGAGCCCGAGAAGATCGTCCACTGGCCCCAGGGCACCTCGCTGGCCTCGCTGCACGGGGGCGCGCCCCGCCCGGCCGTGACCCGGCTGCACCGGGCCGCGGGCGACCGCGTCGTGGTGACGGACGCGAGCGGTGACATCCGTTCGTACCGGGCCGTGGTCTTCACCGCGCAGTCCTGGATGCTGCTCTCCCAGATCGACTGCGACGACTCGCTCTTCCCGATCGACCACTGGACGGCGATCGAGCGCACCCACTACATGGAGTCCAGCAAGCTCTTCGTGCCGGTGGACCGGCCGTTCTGGCTGGACAAGGACGAGGTCACCGGCCGGGACACGATGAGCATGACGCTCACCGACCGGATGACCCGCGGCACGTACCTGCTGGACAACGGCCCGGACCAGCCGGCCGTCATCTGCCTCTCCTACACCTGGTGCGACGACAGCCTGAAGTGGCTGCCGCTGTCGGCGAACGAGAGGATGGAGGTCATGCTCAAGTCGCTCTCGGAGATCTATCCACACGTCGACATCCGCAAGCACATCATCGGCAGCCCGGTCACCGTGTCCTGGGAGAACGAGCCGTACTTCATGGGCGCGTTCAAGGCCAATCTGCCCGGCCACTACCGTTACCAGCGCCGGCTGTTCACCCACTTCATGCAGGACCGGCTGCCCGCCGACAAGCGCGGCGTCTTCCTCGCGGGCGACGACATCTCCTGGACGGCGGGGTGGGCCGAGGGCGCCATCCAGACCGCGCTCAACGCCGTATGGGGCGTCATGCACCAGTTCGGCGGCGCCACCGATCCGAAGAACCCCGGGCCGGGCGATCTGTACGACGAGATCGCGCCCGTCGAGCTCCCCGAGGACTGAGCCCGCGAGCGGCCCGTCACACCGAGGGCAGGGGGGTGAGCAGAAAACGCCCGACCAGGCCCACGGTGGCGTCGACGCGCTCCGCGAACTCCTCCGCGAGCTCCGGCACCGCGCGCAGCCCCCACAGCGCGCGGAACGCCGCAAACGCGGCGTCCCGCGCCTTCTCCAGGCTCCAGGAGCCCACGAGATGGGTGAGCGGATCGGCCACGTCCAGCAGGTCCGGGCCGGGCATCAGCTCCTCCCGGATCCGCTCCTCCATCCCCGTGAGCAGGGCGCCGATCCGCTCGAAGTCGCCCTCCAGGGCGTCCGGTTCGAGGTCCCGGGCCCGGCAGGTGTCCAGCAGCGCGAGCGCCAGGTCATGGCCGATATGGGCGTTGATCCCGGCGAGCGCGAACTGGACCGGCCGGACCCCGGGGTGGCACCGCAGCTGGAACAGCGGGCGCCAGCAGGCGGGCGGCCGCCCGCCGGTGGCCACCGCGTCGACCGCCGCCAGATAGCGCTCGGCGAACCGCACGTCCAGCTCCTCGGTGGCGGACGGGTCGTGGAAGTACCCGTCCGCGAGCCGGCGGCCGACCTCCTCGGTGACCGAGAGATACACCCCGTTGAAGACCGCCACCCCGTCCCCGGGCGGCAGCGCCGCGCCGAGCGCGCTCATGCGCGCCACGACGCTTCTCACGGTGCGCGGTGCGAGCCGCGCGGGCGTGGGCGTGGGCATCGTCATGGACGCCAGCGTGGCAGGCCGGGCGGGTGCCGTCCCGCGGTACGCCGCCGCTTCCCCTGGACGGTCTAACGCCCCGTCAACCGCCGCGTCAGAGCACACCCGCGTCGCGCGCCGTCCACATCGACGGATACAGCGGCCGCCAGCCCAGCTCGTCGCGCAGCCGGAGGTTGGAGGTGATCCCGAACCAGGGGTCCTCGTCCGTCCGCTCGGTCATGCCCTCGGGCAGCGGCACCCCGCTGATCTGGTGGAGCTCGACGGCGGTCGCCGGGGCATCGTCCACGATGTTGTACTTGCGGCCCGACACCGATCCGCCGGCCGTGCCGCCCGGTGCGCGCAGCAGCCGCAGCAGCGCCTGGGTGGCGTCCGCGTGGTGGACCATGGCGAGCCGCTGGTTCCCGGCCCATGTCGCCGCGTGCGGCAGGACGTTCGTCAGATGCGGATCGCCGTCCCCGTAGACGAAGGCCAGGCTGCCGATCCGCAGGTCGAGGCCGTGCTCGCGGTGCAGCGCCAGCAGCTCACGCTCCGCCTCGGCCTTGGACGCGGGGTACGCGCCCCACAGCAGACCGCCGGGCCTGCTCTCGTCGTCCTCCGTCAGCGGCCGCCCGCGCGAGGCGCCGTACACCAGATTGGTGCTGACCTGGAGGAACCGGCTCGTCCCGGCCTCGACCGCGGCCCGCCCGAGCGCGACCGCGGCGTCCCGGTTGACCGCCCACGCCTCCTCGTCCGGCACCCCGCGGAAGGCGGCCGCGATATTGACCACCGCGTGCACCCCCTCCATGGCCCTCCGCAGATCCTTCTCCTCCCGCAGATCGCCGACCGTGAGCCGTGCGCCCCGGGCCGCGAAGGGCGCGCCGCGCTCCTCGTCGCGCACCAGTACCCGCACCTCGGTACCGGGCGCGGACCGCTCCAGCAGCCGCTTGGTGAACCGCCGTCCCACCTGGCCCGTCGCACCCGTCACCAGAATCAAGGGCATGAGCATCCGCCTTTCGTCTCGATCGCTCGGCCTCAGCCTGCTGCGGGCGGGGCGGGGCCGGGAGAGACCTCCTCATCCAGGGATCCGCAGACCCTGGATACGGGGCGCGGACACGGCGACGATGGGGGCGTGCATCGAACGGAACTCGCCGACTTCCTGCGCCGCTGCCGCGCCCGCCTCGGTCCGGCCGAGGTGGGGCTGACGCCCGGCCCCCGGCGCCGTACGCCCGGGCTGCGCCGGGAGGAGGTGGCCCAGCTCGCGGGCATGTCACCGGACTACTACACCCGGCTGGAACAGGCCCGCGGCCCGCGCCCGTCCCGCCAGATGCTGACCGCGCTGGCCCGGGCGCTGCGGCTCACCGACGACGAGCGCGACTACCTCTTCCACCTGGTGGGGGAGGAGCCGCCGCGCGACCGCAGCACCTCCGAGCATGTGCGGCCCGGTCTGCTCAGGGTGCTGGACCGGCTGTACGACACCCCGGCCCAGGTGATCACCGACTGGGGCGAGGTGCTGGCGCAGAACGCGATGGCGGCGGCGCTGGTCGGAGACATCATGGGGCGGCCACCCGGCGACCGCAATATCGTCCGGTCCCTCTTCACCCGGCGCGACGACGCCCCCGGCACCCCCGCGATCTTCCCGAGCGAGGAGATCGAGGAGCACGCCCGGCTGCATGTGGCCACCCTCCGGGCCGTGCTCGCCGCCCGCCCCGACGACCCCGGCCCGGCGGGGCTCGTGGCCGAACTGCTGTCGGTGAGCGCGGAGTTCGCGGCGCTGTGGGAGGCCCATGAGGTGGCCGTACGGCACTCCACGGTCAAGCGGTTCACCCACCCGGTGGTGGGCACGATGGAGCTGGACTGCGAGGTCCTGCTGAGCTCGGAACACGCCCAGCGGCTGATCGTCCACACCGCCCGCCCCGGCACCGAGTCCGCCGAGCGGCTGGAGCTGCTGCGGGTGGTGGGGCTGCAGGACCTCGCCCCGCGAGGATGAGGCACTGGGGGTTCTCGCGGGCGCTTTAGGGCCTACGGGCTGCCCGGCGGATCTGTCCCCTTCCCGCCCCTTCCCGCGACCCCGGCAGGCATGGGGCCACGCGCCAGACCCCGAGGGTGTGGGGCGGAGCCCCGTGCGGGGTCTGGCGCGGAGCCCCGGTTTCGGGGCGGGGAGGGGAGCAGCCCGCCGCAGGCGTCACGGTCTGCCGGACATCCCTAGGCCGACCGCTCGTTGTCGTATCCGCTGGTGCCCGCGTCCAGCAGGGGCTCCTGTTGCTTCAGACGCGCCGGGGCCAGGGCGCGCAGCACGTGGTAGCCCAGCAGCACCACGATCGTGCCGAGCGCGATCCCGCCCAGCTCGAAGTTGTGGCTGATCTTCAGGCTGACGCCGCCGACGCCGATGATGACGCCCGCCGCGACCGGCACCAGATTGAGCGGATTGCGCAGGTCCACCTTGTTGTGCACCCAGATCTGCGCGCCGAGCAGCCCGATCATGCCGTAGAGGATGACGG
>NZ_JAEEAP010000383.1 GCF_016103465.1 Streptomyces sabulosicollis | reverse complement strand
GCGCACGGGGGCGGTGGGCGGCGCGGGGCACGGGTCTCGCGGCCGGTCGCGCTGATCGCGGCCGTGGCGGCGGTCTCGGCGCTGGTGGGCGGCGGGGCGGCCGCGCTGGTCACCAACGCCACCCAGAAGTCCGACACCACGGTCTCCACCCCCGTGGTCAACGCCAACTCCAGCAGCCACAGCGGGGTTTCGGCCGTCGCGGCGGCCGTCAGCCCCAGCATCGTGGAGGTCAGTGCCAGCGGCACCAGCGGCCAGTCCACCGGCTCCGGCGTGGTCATCACCAGCGGCGGCGAGATCATCACCAACAACCACGTGGTCTCCGGCGCCGACGCGATCAAGGTGACGTTCAGCGACGGCAGCAAGAAGACCGCGACGGTCGTCGGCACCGACAGCAAGAAGGACCTCGCCCTGATCAAGGTGGAGGGCGCGAGCGGGCTGAAGGCCGCGTCCCTCGGCGACTCCAGCAAGGTCACGGTGGGCGACCAGGTCGTGGCCATCGGCTCGCCGGAGGGCCTCACCGGCACCGTGACCAGCGGCATCGTCTCCGCGCTCGACCGTGACGTGACCGTCTCCACGGACCAGGGCCAGGGCCAGGACGGTCAGGGGCCGGGCGGCGGCGGTCAGTGGCCGTTCGAGTTCGGCGGCGGCCGGTACAACGGCGACGTCGGCTCCTCGACCACCACCTACAAGGCCATCCAGACCGACGCCTCGCTCAACCCCGGCAACTCCGGCGGCGCGCTGATCAATATGAGCGGCCAGGTCATCGGCATCAACTCCGCGATGTACTCCGCGGCCGCGGGCCAGAGTTCCAGCAGCGCGGGCAGCGTCGGCCTGGGCTTCTCGATCCCGGTCAACACCGTCAAGTCCGATCTCGCCTCCCTGCGCGCGGGCGGAAGCGACAGCAACACCTGATGGACGTGCGAGGCTGGCAGCAGCGCCGCACAGCCCGGCGCGGCCACCTCCCGGCCCCACCGTCACCGCTGAAGGAAACCGACCCATGAGCCCCGCCGAGCACGGCGATCAGCCGGCCCGCATCCTGATCGTCGACGACGAGCCGGCCGTCCGGGAAGCCCTGCGGCGCAGCCTCGTCTTCGAGGGCTACGCGACCGAGACCGCCGTGGACGGACTGGACGCGCTGGACAAGGTCGGCTCCTACGACCCCGAGCTGATCGTGCTCGATGTGCTGATGCCCCGGATGGACGGGCTGACCGCCGCGCGGCGGCTGCGCGCCACCGGGGTGACGCTGCCGATCCTCATGCTCACCGCGCGGGACACGGTCGGCGACCGGGTCACCGGACTGGACGCGGGCGCCGACGACTACCTCGTCAAACCCTTCGAACTCGACGAACTGCTGGCCCGCATCCGCGCCCTGCTGCGCCGCAGCTCCTACGCCGCCCAGCAGGGCGCGGCGCTCCCCGAGGGGGACGTGCTGACCTTCGGCGATCTGCGGATGGACCTGACGACCCGCGAGGTCGCCCGGGGCGCACGCCGCGTGGAGCTGACCCGGACCGAGTTCACCCTGCTGGAGATGTTCCTGGCGCACCCCCGCCAGGTGCTCACCCGTGAGCAGATCCTCAAGGCGGTGTGGGGTTTCGACTTCGAGCCGTCGTCCAACTCGCTGGACGTGTACGTGATGTACCTGCGCCGCAAGACCGAGGCGGGCGGCGAGCCGCGGCTCGTGCACACCGTGCGCGGGGTGGGATACGTCCTGCGGTCCGCGGAGGGCGAGCACTCGTGAGGTTCCGCAGACTGCCGCTGCGCTCGCGGCTGGCCCTGCTGACCGCTGTGGCGGTCGCGGTCGCGGTGGCGGTGTCCGCGTTCGCCTGCTGGCTGATCGTCCGGGAGCAGCTCAGCGCCCAACTCGACTCGTCCCTGCGCAACGTCAAGGTGGACGAGCGCAATGTGCTGAGCATCCTGGAGGCGTGCCAGAGCCCCGACGGCGCCGACGACCGCACCCCGCACGCCCTCGGCTCGTACTCGGTGCAGATCGTGCTGGCCGACGGGAGCCGCTGCACCCAGCCCGGGGCCACCCAGCTGCCGGTGACCACCGCCGATGTGGCCGTGGCCGTCGGCGAGCGGCCGAGCGCGCTGCATGACGCGACGGGCGCGGGCGGTGGGGACATGCGGGTGTTCACCTACCGGCCGGCCTCCGGCCCCGGCAGCCCGCTGCCGCGCGGGATCGCCGTCTCCATGGCCCGCCCGCTGAGCGAGGTCGAGCATCCGCTGGGCACGCTCGCGCTGGTCCTCGCCCTCGTCGCCGGGGTCGGCGTCGTCGGCGCGGGAGCGGCGGGCCTGTGGATCGCCAGGACCGGGCTCAAGCCGGTGGACCGGCTGACCGAGGCGGTCGAGCATGTGGCCCGCACCGAGGACCTGGCCGTGCGCATCCCGGCGGAGGGCGATGACGAGATCGCCCGGCTGTCGCGGTCGTTCAACTCCATGACGGCGGCACTGGCCTCCTCCCGCGACCGTCAGCAGCAGCTGATCGCGGACGCCGGGCATGAGCTGCGCACCCCGCTCACCTCGCTGCGGACCAATATCGAGCTGCTCGCGCGCAGCGAGGAGACCGGCCGCGCGCTGCCGCCCGCCGACCGTAAGGCGCTCATGGGGAGCGTCAAGGCGCAGATGACCGAGCTGGCCGCGCTGATCGGCGATCTTCAGGAGCTGTCGCGCCCTGAAGCGGTGCCCGGCAGCGGGCCGCCGCAGGTGGTCGCCCTGCACGAGGTGGCGCGGACGGCACTGGAGCGGGCCCGGCTGCGCGGGGCGCATCTCACGATCAACGCCTCGATCGAGCCCTGGTACGTGCGAGGTGAGGCGACCGCCCTGGAGCGGGCGCTGGTCAATCTGCTCGACAACGCCGTGAAGTTCAGCCCTTCGGGTGGTGTGATCGACGTCGTCCTCAGAAGCGGAGAGGTACGGGTGCGCGACCATGGCCCCGGCATCCCCGCCGAGGAACTGCCGCATGTCTTCGAGCGCTTCTGGCGCTCCCCGTCCGCCCGCAGCATGCCCGGGTCCGGCCTCGGGCTGTCGATCGTGGCCCGTACGGTCCAGCAGTCGGGCGGTCAGGTGGGGCTGGAACCGGCCCCGGGCGGCGGAACGGTCGCCTGGGTCAGGCTCCCGGGCGCGCCCACGGCTCCACCGGGGATCGACCTCGGCTGAGCGCAAGCCCGGCGCGGCCCGGCCCAGGCACGGCCCGGCCCAGGTCCAGCCCAGGCCCGGCCCAGGTCCAGCCCAGGCCCGGCCCAGGTCCAGCCCAGGTCCGGCCCAGGCCCAGCCCGCCCCTCACAGCGGTCCGAACCGGAGGGTCGGCTGCGGGCCCGTGTCGGTGAGGGGGCCGTTGAGGGGTCCGTCCGGAGCCCCGCCCGGGGCGCCGTACAGCCGCGCGTACGCCCCGCCCAGCGCCAGCAGCTCGTGATGCGTGCCCGTCTCCACGACCCGCCCGTGGTCCAGCACCAGGATGCGGTCCGCGTCCGGCGCCAGGCTCAGATCGTGGGTGATCATGATCGTGGTGCGGCCGGACATCAGCCGCCGCAGCGGCCGGACGACCCGCCGCGCGGCCAGCGTGTCCAGTCCGGTGGTGGGCTCGTCCAGGACGAGGACGGGCGCGTCGCGCAGCATCGCGCGGGCGATGGCGACGCGCTGGAGCTGCCCGCCGGACAGCCGGGCCGTATGCGGGTCGATCCGGGTGTCGTAGCCCTCGGGCAGCGCCGCGATGAAGTCGTGCGCGGCGGCGTCCCGCGCCGCCCGGACGATCTCGTGCTCGGCGGCGCCGGGGCGGCCGCAGGCGATGTTCTCGCGGATGGTGTCGTGCAGGATGAGCGTCTGCTGCGGCAGCAGCGTCACATGCGTCCGCAGGAAGCCCAGCGGGATCGCGTACAGCGGTACGCCGTCGAGCCGTACGAACCCCTCCGCCGGGTCGTAGAAGCGGGTCAGCAGCGTGGAGACGGTGGACTTGCCCGCCCCGCTCGCCCCGGTGATCAGCACGAACTCACCCGGCCGGGCGGTGAACGAGACATCGGCCAGGGTGCGCCGGTCGCCCCCGGGGTAGCGGAAGCCGACCCGGTCGAACTCCACCGTGCCGTGCACCCGCCACGGCGCCACCGCGGCCCCCGGCGGCGGATCGCTCACCGCGGGCTCGGCGTCGAGGATCTCCGCCAGCCGCTCGGCGCCCGCGGTCGCGGCCGTAAGGGTGAGACCGAGCTGCCCGAGGTTGCGGATCGGCGGGTAGAGGTAGCCGAGGAAGGCGGCGAAGGCCAGCAGCTGGCCGATGGTCATCCGGTCCTGGGAGATCTCCCAGGCGCCGAGCCCGATCACGGCGAGTACGCACAGCGTCTCGATGACCTCGACCAGCTGCTCGTACAGCTCGCTCATCCGGGCACCGGCCACCGACGCCCGCATCCACGCCCGCGCCTCCTGGTCCAGCCGCCGCTCCTCGGCGTCCTTACGGTGGTACGCCTGAGTGAGCACGACGTTGCCGAGCGACTCCTCGACGACGGAGGTGATCGCGCCGTCGGCGACCCGTTCGTCCCGCGCCACCGAGGTGATCCGCCCGGAGAAGCGCCGCGCGGCCAGCCAGAACAGCGGCGCCAGGACGAAGGTGACCAGCGCCAGGTCCCAGCGCAGCCGGAAGGCGGCGATGGAGAAGAAGACCGTGCTGAAGACGGCGGAGACGGTGCTCACCACCCCGGAGACCACCATCTGCTCGATGGACTCCACGTCCCCGGTGAGCCGCTCGACCAGATCGCCCTGGCGGTGGCGCTGGAAGAAGTGCGGCGGCAGATCCTGCACCCGCGCGAAGACCCGGGCCCGCAGTCGCAGCACGAACCGCTCCGCGGTCCATACGGCGAGCGAGTTGCCCGTATAGCCGACGGCCGCGCCGAGCACCGCGACCGCGAGCCACTGCGCGGCGGGGACCCAGAAGGCGCTGAGCGAGCCCTGCCGCAGGGCGTTGTCGGTCAGATCGGAGAACAGCAGGATGGCGGCGGTCTCGGCGAGCGCCGCGGCGATGACGCAGGCGCAGATGAGCACCAGCCAGCGCCGGTCGCCGCGGGTGAGCGGCCAGAACCGGCGGAACGCCTGCCGCGCGGCCAGCCGCGGAGCGGCCCCCTCGCCCCCGGGCTCGCCGTCCCCCGCGTCCACAGGCAGGTACTCCTCGGGGAGCTGAGGGGCCGCCTTCGGCTGATGACGGCCGTAAGGACGCGGCCGCCCGGGGCGCGGATGCCGTCCCAGGCCGGCGGCCGCCGGGTCGGACCCGAGCGTGCGCAGCTGCAGGGTGGGCTGGTCTTCGTAGGGGGGCACGGTCGGTCTCTCCCGCTCGGCTCCGGACAAGGCCGAGGCGGGCCCGCGGCGCGCTGCCGCGGACCCGCCTCTCGAGGTGTGGGGGTCAGCCGCCGATGGGGCGGCGGTGGGGCTTCTTCGGACCCTTCTTCGGGGCCGGCTTCGGGGCGTGGTGCTTCTTCTTCGGCTCGGCCTTGCGGGCGGGCTTGACCGGGACGATCTTGTGGAAGCTCATGCTGGTGCCTTTCGGAATTCGCTGTTTCTTTTCCTTTGCCGGAGCCGTTCGGCTTCGACACGGAAGACATTAGGAGCGATATCCGTGAGGGAGATCGGACTGAGCTGTGCGTTTGCCCAGAACGGTCTCAAGGAATTTTCACGCGGACGGTGGAACCGCGCGGTGGCCTGCCGCGTTCCGCGCGAAGCACCTGCACAGGGGCCTGCGCAGGCGCACTGTGGGCCTGCGCAAGGGTGCTGCGTGGGCATGCGAAAGAGCGCTGCGTGGGCCTGCGCAAGGGTGCTGCGTGGGCATGCGAAAGAGCGCTGCGTGGAGGACATGCGAAAGGGGTTGGTGGCGCACGCCACCAACCCCTTTCCTGAAATCCGAATTCGTCAGCGGGCCCGGCAGACCTAGCCGGTCTTTCCGAAATTCAGCCCCGCACCGGTCAGATCGGCCCGAATCCCCTCCGGCGAGACGCCGATGTTCGCCAGCCGGATGCCCTTGGCCTTTTCGGGCAGCTGGAAGGAGAGCTCCAGCTTGTCCGTCAGCTCCGGCACCTTCATCCGCGTCAGCGCGGCCGCCACCGTCGGGTCGATGCCGAGCTTTCTGGCCAGCTGGGGATGGTCGTTGGCCGCCTGGACGAGGTTGACCGCGAGCAGCGCGGGGACGAACCGCGGCGAGCCCGTGATCTGGTCCACCTTCCGCTCGTCGTTCAGCGCCTGCTCGGCCTCCACCGGCGACACCCCGAGCTTCTCCGCCACCGACGGGATCGACAGCAGCGCCTGCGCCTTCCCGGAGTCCTCGCTGATCTGCCGCGCCGCCTTCTTGTGCAGATACAGTCCGGCGCGCGGCTCGGGGCCGGGCCGGTAGGTGGCGATCCCGGGGATGTCCAGCCGCATATCGGTGACGCTGGTGGAGATCCCACGGTCTCCCTGGCGCCGGATATGTGCCTGGGCGTGCAGCGACACCTGCTGGCCCGCGACCGGCAGCTTCCCGTCCGCGCGCACCGAGCTGGGCCCCAGCGCCCGGAACCGCACCTGCGAGGCGCCCAGTTCGCGGCTGAGGTCCTCGAAGGACAGCAGCACATCGCCCTTCATCCGGCCCACCGTCGCGCCCCTGAAGGAGCTGGGCAGGTCTCCCACGATCCGGATGTCCTGGGCCTGGGCGCGCACCTCGGCGAGCGAGACCCGGTCGGCCGCCACGTCCGGCACCGCGATGTCGACCCGCTGGAGGTCCTTGCCCAGCACCTGGGTGAGGAACGGGAAGCCGTGGATGGTCACGTTCGGTGCCGTGGCCAGGTTCAGCTTCTTCTGCAACTCCTGCTCGGCCTTGCGCTCGGCGTACATCACCGCACAGCGGTCGGCCAGCACCAGCAACAGGGCCAGCACGAGCAGCCCGATCAGCGCCTTCGCGGTGCGCGGCACCGCCCGGAACCGGCCGCGCCGACGCCGGGACGAGCGGCGGTGGTTGGGCGGCGCCCACTGCTCGCCGTCGTCCCCGGAGCCCGATGCGGCCGGCTTGTCCCTGCGCCCGCCGAGGTCGGCGTCGTCGTCATCGTCCGACGTCAGGCCGAGGCCCAGGGGATCGTCCGGATCGTACGGGTCGGCCAGCTCGGCGAGTTCCTCGTACGGGTTCCGGTAATGAACACCAGGTGAACCGCCGTGAGGATATGAGGGCTGAGGTGAAGGTATGCGTGTGGGGGATCGCATCGGTCAATACCACCACGGCACACTGCTCCACCCGCAAGTCCTAGCGGCGATACGTGGCGAACGGCACGTTCCGTTTTTGCCTTCCGTACACGTGCCGTTTCTCAGCGCGTGCCACGTGAGACCGCCCTGGCCTCGGTGACGGTCACTGCCCTGCCGTCCATCTCGCAGCCGTCGAGCTGGGCCATCGCCTTCTCCGCGGCCACCTCGTCCATCTCCACGAACCCGAACCCCCGCGAGCGGCCGCTCTCCCGGTCGGTGATCACGGTCGCGTCCAGCACCTCGCCGAACTGCCCGAACAGGGTCGCCAGGTCCTGTGTCGTCGTCTGATAGCTCAAGTTGCCCACATGCAGTCGTTTGGACATGACCGGCTCTCCTTGCTCTCCGTGGTTCCCAGTGGAGCGAACCGGGTCAATCCTCTCAGCGAGGTATAAAACTGGCCATCCGGATGGGCTGAACCGGTCACCTCCTCCGGCTCAGTGCAGCGTGCCGAGCCCACCGCAAGTGACCGACCTGGAGGGGCTGCACGCGCGGGCGGCCGAGACGCTCGACATCACCGAGCCACGGGTACGGCGCGCGTTCGAGGCCGTCCCCCGGCACGAGTTCGTCCCCGGCACCGTATGGGTGATGGACGACGGCGTGTACCGGCCGCTCCGCCGAGAGGACGCCCCGGACCGGTGGGCCCGCATGGTGTACGACCCCGCACAGGCCATCGCCACCCAGGTGGACGACGGGGCCCCTGCCCTCGCCGGCGGCGACGTGCCCACCAGCTCCCTCTCGGCTCCGGCCGCCGTGGTGACCATGCTCGCCGAGCTGGACCTGCGGCCGGGGCATCGGGTGCTGGAGATCGGGGCGGGCACCGGTACAACACGGCGCTGTTGGCCGAGCGGGCGGGCGCCGAGCACGTGACCACGCTGGACATCGATCCGGACATGACCGACGGCGGACGGGCCGCGCTGCACCGGGCCGGGTACGGCGGGGTGACGGTGCTGGAGGCGGACGGTGCGCGGGGCTGGCGAAGGGGCGCGCCGTACGACCGGCTGGTGGCGACGGCCTCGGTGACATCGGTCCCGTGGTCCTGGGTGGAACAGGTGCGGCCCGGCGGCCTGATCCTGACCCCCTTCCGGACGCGTTCTGCTCGCACGGCCTCGCCCGGCTGACCGTCTCGGACGGCCGCGCCGAGGGCCGCTTCGCGGGCGCGGTGACGTTCATGGCGGTGCGGGGCCAGCGCGCCCGCCCGCGCATCGATGGGCTCTTCTCCACGGAAGCGTGGGAGGAGAGCCGCGAGCGCAAGGCCGATCTGGACCTCGCGGTGCTCGCCGACCCGCACGCCGAGTTCGCCGTGGGGCTGGGGCTTGCGGACGTGGCGCACTGGCCGCAGGACGGCGGGCACTGGTGGTGCGGCCCGGACTCGTGGGCGTATGCGGCCTCGGCGACGTCGGCAGGTGTCGCGCCCGGAGAGCTCCTCGCGGCACATGTGGTGGCCGGGCCTGGAC
>NZ_JAEEAP010000382.1 GCF_016103465.1 Streptomyces sabulosicollis | reverse complement strand
GGCCCGCCCTGCCCAGCCCCAGCAGTTCGCTCCCCCAGCCCCATTGGAAGATCGCGACCACCACGCCGAAGGACGACGCGACGGCGGCCACGTTCATGACCGCCGCCTTGACCGGGATGCCGATGCTGCGGAACGCGAGTAGCAGCAGCACACATCCCAGCGCCACCACCACCCCCACGAACAGCGGCAGCTTGCTCACGATCACCGCGGCGAAGTCGTCGTAGCCCGCGGTCAGCCCGCCCACGTAGACCCGCAGCGAGCTGCCCTCCTCGGCCCGGGGCAGCACCTGGGCGCGCAGCCGTCCGACGAGGTCGGAGGTGTCCCGTGACTGGGGTGCCGACGTGGGGACGACCGTGATGACCCCGGTGTCGCCGCCTCCGCCCAGGTCGGCGGCGCTCACCGAGGCCACCCCGTCGATGGTGCGCAGCGTCTCGGGCAGCTGGGTGAAGGCCATACGGTCGTCGGCCCCGTCCATGCTGCCTATCAGCGTCAACGGGCCGTTGAAACCTGGTCCGAACCCCTCGGCCAGCAGGTCGTACGCCCGTCGTGTGGTCGAGGCCGAGGGGCCGTTGCCCTGGTCCGAGGTGCCCAGGTGGAGCGAGAAGGTGGGGAGGGCGAGCACCGCGATGAGGGCGGCCGCGGCCGCCCCCAGCAGCTTGGGGCGGCGCTCGACGCAGAGCGCCCAGCGGGCGCACAGGCCCTGGGCCGCCGTGGCCTCCGGCCCCCGCTCGGCCAGCCGTCTGCGCTCCCTCCGGCTGAGGGCCCGCATGCCGATCAGGCCGAGCAGCGCGGGCAGCAGGGTGAGCGAGGCGGCGACCGTAAGGGCGACGGTGAGCGCCGCCGCGACGGCCACCCCGTTGAGGAAGGACAGCCGCAGGACGAGCATGCCGAGGAGCGCGAGACAGACGGTCGCGCCCGCGAAGACCACCGCGCGCCCCGAGGTGGCCACCGCGCGCTGTGCGGCCTGTTCGACCGACAGCCCCCGCCGCAGCCCGTTGCGGTGCCGGGTGACGATGAACAGCGCGTAGTCGATCCCCACGCCGAGGCCGATCAGCATGCCGAGCATGGGCGCGAAGTCGGCGATGGTCATGGCGTGGCCGAGCAGCCCGATGGCCGCGTACGCGGTGCCGACGCCGATGAGCGCGGTGGCGATCGGCAGCAGCGTGGCCGCGAGCGAGCCGAAGGCGAGGAAGAGGACGACGGCGGCCACGCCGACCCCGATGGCCTCGCTCAGATGGGCCGGGCCGGTCCGCTCGGTGAGCCCGGCGCCCTCGCCGCCCATCTCGACCTGGAGGCCGTGGGCCCCGGAGGCGGCGGAGCGCACCGTGTCGAGCACCCGGCGCACCTCCGCCTCGCCCAGGTCGGCGGCGGGTTCGCGGAAGACGATGGTGGCGTAAGCGGTGCGCCCGTCGGCGCTGATCCGGCCGGTGTCTCCGAATTCGCTGATCCGGCCGGTGTCCCCGGCGTCGTACGGGCTGGTCACGGAGGCGACGCCGGGCAGGTCCGCGACCTGCCGCAGCGCCGCCGTCATCCGCCGCTCGACCCCCGGCGCGCGTACGGTGCCCGCGCCGTGGGCGGTGTGCCAGACGACGGTGTCGCTGTCCCCCGCCCGGTCCGGCAGCCGCCGTTCCATCAGGGCGGAGACCCTGGAGGAGTCGGTGCCCGGGATGTCGTAGTCGTTGGAGTACGCGGAGCCCGTCACGGCCGCCGCCGCGGCGACCCCGGCGAAGGCGGCCAGCCACAGCACGATGACGATGGCGCGGCGCCTGAGACACCAGCGGGCGAGTGCGGCCATGGCTGCTTTCCGGGTCGTGCGCCGGGGGGGGGCGTGATGTGCTTGTGACCTGGCACTCTGCCAGGCAGAAAAGATCCTTTGTCCCCTTTGTGGGCTTCACCACATGCTGGAGGGGGAAGTCGGAGACCATGAATCCTGCCGCGTCCGGAGGCCGCCGCCCGCGTATCGGCATCGGCGGTATGCACATCGAGTCCAGTACCTTCAGCCCGCACCGCGCCGCCTACGACGACTTCCGCGTCACCCGTGGCGCCGAGCTGCTGGACCGCTACGCCTGGACCCGGCCGGACGGCGATCTGGCCGGGCGCGCCGAGTGGGTGCCCCTGCTCCACGCCGTCTCGCTCCCCGGCGGCCCGGTCGAGCGCGCGACCTACGACCGGATCAAGGACGAGCTGATCGAGCGGTTGCGGCGGGCCGGTCCGCTCGACGGGCTGGTGTACGACATCCACGGCGCGATGAGCGTGGTGGGCCTGGAGGACGCCGAGGGGGATCTGACCGAGGCCGTACGGGAGGCGATCGGGCCCGACGCGCTGATCTCCGCCGCCATGGACCTCCACGGCAATGTCTCCCGGCGCTTCGCGGGCCGGCTCGACCTGATCACCGCCCACCGGCTCGCCCCGCACGAGGACGCCTGGGAGACCCGCGAGCGCGCCGCCCGCAAGCTGGTGGAGCGTCTGGCCTCCGGCAGCGGCCGCCCGCATCTGGCCTGGGTGCAGATCCCGGTGCTGCTGCCCGGTGAGCGCACCAGCACCCGTCTGGAGCCCGCCAAGTCGCTGTACGGGCGGCTGGCCGCCGTGGAGGCGATGGACGGCGTCGTGGACGCGGCGATCTGGGTGGGCTACGCCTGGGCCGACGAGCCGCGCTGCCGGGCGGCCGTGGTGGTGACCGCCGACGACCCCGTGCTCGCCGTCGAGCAGACCCGCTCCCTGGCCCGCGAGTACTGGGAGATGCGCCGCCACTTCGCCTTCGTCGGCCCCACCGGCGGCGCCGACGAGTGCATCGCGGAGGCCGTCGCCTCATCCGCCCGCCCGTTCCTGATCAGCGACTCCGGCGACAATCCCACGGCCGGGGGCGCCGGGGACCTCGCCTATATGCTCGGGCGGCTGCTGGCCAACGAGGACCTGGCGGCCGGCCGCGCCACCGCCCTGCACCCCGGGATCACCGATCCGGCGGCGGTCGCGGAGTGCTTCGCCGCCGGGCCTGGCGCGACGGTCCGGCTGTCGGTCGGCGGCGGGATCAGCCGGGGGACGGCGGACCACGCCGCGCCCTGCGAGCTGACCGGCGAGGTGGTGGCCCTGCGCCGGGGCGACCCGGTCGGCGGGGACCTCGCGGCGGTGCGCCACGGGGGCGTCACGGCGATCCTGGTCAGCCGCCGCAAGCCGTTCCACACCCTGGCCGACTTCGGCGAGCTGGACCCGCGCGGCTATGACCTCGTCGTCGTCAAGACCGGCTATCTGGAGCCGGAGCTGTACGACCTGGCGGCGGACTGGCGGCTCGCGCTCACCCCCGGCGGGGTCGACCAGGATCTGCGGCGGCTGGGCCACCACCGGATCGAGCGGCCGCTGTACCCCTTCGACGACGCGGAGTTCGACACCCCGGAGCTCACCCCACAGCTGCTCACCCGCTGACCGCGGCGGCCGGGTGGGTCCGGCCGCCGCGGTCAGCGGCCCTACTTCCCCACGCCCTCCGCGAGCCCCCGCACGAAGTGCCGCTGCCCCAGCAGGAAGACCACGATCATCGGCAGCGCGGCGATCGTCAGCCCGGCGAAGAGCATCGGCCAGTCCGAATTGAGCCGCCCCGCCATGTCGGCGAGCCCGACCGGCAGTGTCTTGAGGTGGTCGTCGGTGATGAAGACCAGCGAGAACGCGTACTCGTTCCAGGCGAACAGCGCCTGGAGCATCGCCGCCGACACCAGGATGGGCCGCGCCATCGGCACCACCACCTGCCAGAAGATCTGCCAGCGGCCGGCGCCGTCGATATGGGCCGCCTCCTCCACCTCGGTGGGCAGGCCCAGCAGATAGGCGCGGATGAGGAAGGTGGTGAACGGCACCTTGAACGCGGTGTAGAGGACGATCAGCGCCCAGTAGGTGTCGTAGATCCCCAGAGCCTGGAGGAGCTGGGACAGCGGCACCAGGGCCACCGTCGGGGACAGCATCATCGCGCCGAGCACCAGCAGCAGGGCGGGCCGGGAGCACGGGATGTCCAGCCGGGTGAGCCCGTACGCGGCCCAGGCGCTGATGAGCACCACCGCCAGCACCGAGGCCGAGGTGACCAGCGCGCTGTTGAGCAGATAGCGCAGTACGCCCTGGTCCCAGGCGTCGGCGTAGGTCTCCCAGCGCGGCTCGCCGGGGAGCGACCAGGGGTCGGAGAAGATCTCACCGTTGGTCTTCAGCCCGGACAGCGCCATCCAGCACAGCGGATAGAGCACCGCGACGGCCAGGGCGGCGAAGACGCAGGAGGCCAGCAGCCGGGTCAGCGCCGGGCGGAGCCGCGTGGCCGTGCCGCGCGATGCCCTGGAAGAGGGGGTCCCGGAGGGCGGGGCGGAGCGCTCCGTGTCGAGGGTGAGGGTCATCGCGCCGCCTTCCGCCGGGAGTGGATCAGCTGGAGCGCCCCCGCCGCGAAGGTGATCAGGAACATCACGGTGCCGATCGCGGAGGCGTATCCCATGTCGTCACCGGTGAAGGCGCTGGAGTAGAGCCAGGTGCCCAGCA
The DNA here is from genome assembly GCF_016103465.1 of Streptomyces sabulosicollis. GTDB lineage: Bacteria > Actinomycetota > Actinomycetes > Streptomycetales > Streptomycetaceae > Streptomyces > Streptomyces sabulosicollis. The sequence continues at coordinate 4,194 of NZ_JAEEAP010000382.1, read as the reverse complement.
CCTGGCTGGAGTTGCTGGGGCCGCCGCCGGTCATCACCATGACCTCGTTGAAGACCAGGAACGCCTGGGAGACGGTGAGGATCACCAGCAGTCCGGTCATCTCGCGCACCATGGGCACGGTGATGGTGAAGAAGGTGCGCACCCGGCCCGCGCCGTCCATGTGCGCCGACTCGTACAGCTCGCGCGGCACCCGCTGAACGGCCACGGTGAGCAGCATCGTGGTGTAGCCGAAGGACTGCCACTGGCTCATGGTGATCACACCCCAGATCGCGGTGCCGGGGTCACCGAGCCAGTCGTGCTCCAGGGAGGACAGGCCGACGGCCCGCAGCACTCCGTTCACCAGCCCCGCGTCCGGCTGGTAGAGGAACTGGAAGAGCAGCCCGGTGACGGTCATGGAGACCGCGGCCGGGATGAAGTAGACGGTGCGCAGCAGGCCCCGCAGCCGGCGGCCGATCAGTTCCTCCAGCGCGGCGGCGAGCACCAGGGCCGCGCCGACCTGGAAGACCACCGAGACGGCGGCGTACGCCACGTTGTTGAGCAGCGCCTGCCAGAAGACCGGGTCCTGGGCGGCCTGGCGGTAGTTCTCCAGGCCGACGAAGCGGGTGACGGGTGAGAACGCGCTGTACTTGTAGAGCGAGAGCCGGATGTTCTCGACGATCGGGTAGTAGACGAACAGCACGATCAGGGCGAGGGCCGGGGCGACGTACAGCGAGTGGCGCAGCCGCCGCCGGGCGGGGCGGGCTCCCGTGGTCCTCGCCGGTGTCACGGAGGTCGCGTTCATGGCCTCACTCCGAACCGCCGGGCCTGCTCCGCGCCCCGGCGCACCTCGACGATCGCCCGCTGGGGCGTCATCCGTCCGGAGAGCACGGACTCGGCCGCGGAGAGATAGGGATTGACGATCTTGTCATCGGCGGCGGTGTCGAGCCACACCGCCATGTCGTGCCCGGCGATGGTCCGCTGGGCCTTGGGCAGTCCGCGCAGGGTTCCGGCGTCGGCGGTGCCCTTGACGGAGCTGAGCCAGCCGAGGTCGTGCACCAGTGCGCGGGCCCGGGTACGGCTGGTGAGGAAGCGCAGGAAGTCCACGGCGAGCGCCTTGTCGGGCGAGTTGCCCGAGACCATCAGGCCGTCGGTGCCGCCCGCGAGGGCGCGCGGGCTTCCGGCGGCACCGGGCATCGCGGGCAGAGCGAAGAAGTCCCAGTCGCGGGCGAAGGACTTCGGGGCGCCGCCCGCCTCGCTCAAGTAGGAGAACTCCAGCGTCTCGACGTACTGCATGGCGGCCTTGCCGTACAGCAGCCGGGCCTGGGCGGACTCATGGCTCATGCTGGTGCCGCCGGGCGCGAAGCAGCGCTCCCGCAGCCGCCGCAGGTCCTCCAGCGCGCGGACGTAGCCGGGGTGGTGGAAGGCGCCGTCCCCGCCCCGTCCCGCGTAGTCACGGGCGAGCACGGCCGGGGGCACCTCCATGGCGTTGAACTGGGTGAGCAGATGGCCCGCCGGCCAGCCGTACTGGTTGCCGAAGGCGATCGGCACGTACCCGGCCTTCTCGATCCGGTCGCAGGCGGTCAGCAGGGCGGGGAAGGTCCTGGGTTCGCGCACCCCGGCCTTCGCGAAGATCCTCTTGTTGTAGACGAGGACCTTGGCGTCCATGTCGAGCGGAACGCCGTGGATACGGCCGCGGAAGGTGAAGGCGTCCAGTGCCTCGGGTTCGAAGCTCCGGCCCCAGGTGGTGTTCTTCAGCTGGGAGGTGAGGTCGGCGGCCATCTTGCCGTCGGCGAACTTGCCCGCGTAGCGGCCGGGCCAGGAGAAGTAGATGTCGGGCAGCCGGCGCGCGGCGGCCAGCACCGCGATGCGGTCCTTGTAGGGCTGGTCGCCGACGGCCTGGAGCTCGATGGTGACGTCGGGGTTGCGCTTCTCGTAGGCGCGCGCCGCCTCCTCGAAGTACGGCGCGTACTCCGGGTCGGCCCATTTCTCCAGCACGGTGAGGTGACCGGACGGCCTGCCGGAGAGGGTGAAGTCGCCGGGGGTGGTGCGGATCGGGGCCTGGCCGCAGGCGGTGAGCAGCAGGGTGAGCAGACAGACGGAGATGACGGCGGCTGGGCGCATCGGCTCTCTCCTGGCGGGTCGGGACGGTTCAGACCGGAGTCCGATCGACGGTGGCTGACGGGGAGTCGGGGACGGGGAAGGCGGCGGGATGGCCGAAGGCGCCGGGCAGGGCGCAGACCTCGGCAGCGTAGGCGGCGGCTCGGGCGGCGGCCTCCTCCAGCGCCCGCCCGTCGAGCAGGGCCACGAGCAGGGCGGCGATGAAGGAGTCACCGGCGCCGAGGGTGTCCAGCGGATCGACGGGCACCACCGGCTGGGCGTACGGAGCCCGGCCCGCGCGGCCGATCAGTGCGCCCCGGCCGCCGCGGGTGACCACCACCAGCCGGGGGCCGAGGGTGTGGGCGCGGGCGATGAGATGGGCGGCCTCGGCGTCGTCGGCGTCGGGCCGGGAGAAGACGGCGCAGTACAGGTGCGGCAGCAGCGGACCGGCGTAACGCCAGGAGCGGTCGGAGAAGTCGTAGCTGGTCCGGCGGGCGGCGCGGGCCAGCCGCGGAAGCTGGTCCTCCAGGTGAGCGCAGTCTCCGGTGTGGACGAGGTCGAAGCCGGCGAGCCAGTCGAGGTCGTCGGGGGTGAGCCGGAACCGGGAGACGCCCTCGGAGCAGTCGCCGAAGTGGCGGTTGCCGCCGTCGTCGAGGTGGACGGTGGCGTAGGCGGTGGGCCCCTCGGCGGTGCGCACCCGCTCGGTGCGCACCCCCTCGGCCGCGAGGGCGGCGCGGATGTGCGCGCCCGCCGTGTCGTTTCCGGTGACACCCAGGTACGCGCCGTCGGCACCGCAGCGGGTGGCGTGCACCGCCACGTTGAGGGCGTTGCCGCCGGGGTACATCAGTCCGCGCCGCGGGTAGCGGTCGACGACGTTGTCGCCGACTCCGCAGATGCGCATGGTGGTTCCTCTTTCGGTACGGGGCGGCTTGCGGTACGGGACGGCCCGGTGCGGCACTGGTCGTGCGGCGCCGCACCGGGCCGGGAGGGAATCGGGCTCAGACGGGCTCGGGCGGGCTCAGTAGGCGACCTTGAACATGTAGCGCCGCTGGTCCAGGTCGTGTCCGCGGACCGCCTCGTAGTGCCGGGCCAGCCGGGTCACCAGGACGTCGAGCGCGATCGGGCTGATCTCACCGCGCAGCCGCTCCGGGACGCCGGGCAGGGTCAGCGCCCGGGTGTCGAGGTAGTGGGCCTTCCTGGTGTAGGTGTCCAGGAAGGTGCGGGCGCGCTCGGCCATCGGCCGGGTGGCGTCCTCACCGAGCAGCAGCAGCACCGGCTGGTCCTCGGTGACGACCTCGAACGCTCCGTGGAAGAACTCCCCGGCGTTGAACGAACCGGCGTGCTTCCACTGCATCTCCATCAGGTAGCACATCGAGAACCCGTAGCCCGCGCCGTAGTTGGGCCCGGCGGAGAGCACATAGGTGATCTCCTCGTCGGCCAGGGCGGTGGCGATGGCGTGGTTGAGCTCCTCGGTCTGCTCCTGCGCCGCGTAGAGGGCGTCGGGGAGCGCCTCGTACGCCTGGCGCACGGCGGCGTAGTCGCCCTCGACGCCGACCGCTTCGAGCACCGCGTGGACCAGCTGTCCGAACAGCACCTGCTTGGGGGCGACGACGGTGTCCTCGCTGCGGTAGGTGAAGGCGATCTCGGCGGCCCGGGCGAGCGGGCTGTCCGGGCTGCGGGTGAGGGCGGCGACCCGCGCCCCGGCCTCGCGGGCGTAGCGGGCCGCGGCCACGGTCTCCTTGGTGGTGCCGGTGTGGGAGGAGACCAGGACGAGGGAACCCTCGCCGAGCAGCGCGGGACGGCGCAGGTTGAACTCGTCGCTGTTCATGTGGAAGACGGGGAGCGGCGCCCGGGTCTCCAGCAGGTAGTGCGCCGGATAGGCGGCGGTCAGCGAGCCGCCGCAGCCGACGAGGAAGACATTGCGCAGCCCGGAGGCGACGACGTCGTCGACGAAGCGGCGGGCGGTGTCGTTCTGGCCGAGGGCGAAGGAGACGGCCTCCTTGAAGTCCGCGGTGATGGGCTTGAGCGGAAGGGTTGCGGTGGTCACGCCGGTCCTCTCTGCGTTTCGAGGCATGGGGAGGTCGCCGCCCGTCGGGGCGGTATCGGGGGGTGCGGGGC
>NZ_JAEEAP010000381.1 GCF_016103465.1 Streptomyces sabulosicollis | reverse complement strand
AGAAGTGTATAAGAGACAGCCATCCCGCTCCGCGTACCCCTTCCCCGCCCCGGGGCCGCGGAGGGGTGCGCCCCGGCGCGGCGCACTCCTCACGGACCGGCGCACCACCGGCTTCCATCCATACCCCCTAGGGGTATAAGGTGAGGATCGTCAGGAGACGCTGAGGCATTCCGATGCCTCCTGCGCACCGACCGTCACGCTCACCCCACACAGGAGAACCCCATGAGCTCCGAGGCAGTCACCACCGTCTACCAGGTGACCGGCATGACCTGCGGCCACTGCGAAGGCGCCGTCGCCGAGGAGATCGGCGCCCTCGACGGCGTCACCTCCGTCAAGGCCGTGGCGTCCACCGGCCAGGTCACCGTGGTCTCGGCCGCCCCGCTGGACGACGAGAGCGTCCGCGCCGCCGTGGACGAGGCGGGCTACGAGCTCGCCGGCCGGGCCTGAGCGAGCCCCCACCCAACCTCCGCCGGACCGTGCCGCCCTGCTCATACAGTCGCCGTACGGCCCGGCCCTCCTCCCAGGAGACCAGACATGACCAGCACGGCACCCCCCGCCGGGTCCGCCGCCGACACCGCGGCGACGGCCGGCGGGCTCTCGCAGGTCGAGCTCGCCATCGGCGGGATGACCTGTGCCTCCTGCGCCGCCCGTGTCGAGAAGAAGCTCAACCGCCTCGACGGCGTCACCGCCACGGTGAACTTCGCCACCGAGAAGGCCAAGGTGTCCTACGGCGAGGGGATCGAGGTCGCCGACCTGATCGCCACCGTCGTCAAGACCGGATACACGGCCGAGGAACCGCGCCCCGCCGTGCCCGAGCCCCGCGCCCCCGAGGGCGCCGCCGCACCGGAGGCCGACCGGCGCGATGAGGCCGCACCGGACTCCCTGCGCCACCGCGTGCTCGTCTCCCTCGCGCTCTCGCTGCCCGTCGTGGTGCTGGCGATGGTGCCGTCCCTGCAGTTCGACAACTGGCAGTGGCTCTCGCTCACCCTCACCGCGCCGGTCGTCGTCTGGGGCGGCGCGCCCTTCCACAAGGCGGCCTGGGCGAACGTCCGGCACGGTGCGGCCACCATGGACACCCTCGTCTCCATCGGCACCCTGGCGGCCCTCGGCTGGTCCGTATGGGCGCTGTTCTTCGGCGACGCGGGGATGCCCGGCATGCGGCACGGCTTCGACCTCACCGTCTCCCGCGCCGACGGGTCGTCCTCGATCTACCTGGAGGCGGCGGCCGGGGTGACCGCGCTGATCCTCCTCGGCCGCCATCTGGAGGCGAGGTCCAAGCGGCGGGCGGGAGCGGCGCTGCGCGCGCTGCTGGAGCTCGGCGCCAAGGACGTGGCCGTGCTCCGGTACGAGGGGAGCGAGGGCGAAGCGCTCCCGGTTGAGCGTGGTGGTGGGCGACGGGTTGGGCAGGAGGTACGGATCCCGGTCGGCGAGCTGGCGGTCGGCGACCACTTCGTGGTGCGCCCCGGAGAGAAGATCGCCACCGACGGCACGGTGATCGAGGGCTCCTCCGCCGTGGACGCCTCGATGCTGACCGGCGAGTCGGTGCCGGTGGACGTGGTGGCCGGCGACGCGGTGGCCGGCGCCACCGTCAACACGTCGGGCCGGATCGTGGTCGAGGCCACCCGCGTGGGCGCGGACACCCAGCTGTCCCGGATGGCCAAGCTGGTCGAGGACGCGCAGAACGGCAAGGCCGAGGTGCAGCGGCTCGCCGACCGGGTCTCGGGGATCTTCGTGCCGATCGTGCTGCTGATCGCCGTCGGCACCCTGCTGGGCTGGCTGTTCACCACGGGCGACACGGCCGCCGCCTTCACCGCGGCCGTCGCCGTCCTGATCATCGCCTGTCCCTGCGCCCTGGGCCTGGCCACCCCGACCGCGCTCATGGTCGGCACCGGCCGCGGCGCCCAGCTGGGCATCCTGATCAAGGGGCCCGAGGTGCTGGAGTCCACCCGCCGGGTGGACACCGTCGTCCTGGACAAGACCGGCACGGTGACGGCCGGACAGATGCGGCTGCGCGGGGTCGTCACGGCGCCCGGAGTGGACGAGCGGGAGCTGCTGCGGCTCGCGGGCGCCCTGGAGCACGCGTCCGAGCACCCGATCGCGCGGGCCGTCGCGGACGGCGCGGCCGAGCGGATCGGCGACCTCCCGGCCCCCGCGGACTTCCGCTCCGAGCCCGGCCTCGGCGTCCAGGGCACGGTGGACGGCCACGCGGTGCTGGTCGGCCGCGAGAAGCTGCTCGGCGCCTGGGCCATCGAGCTGCCCGAGGACCTGGCGGCCGCCAAGGCGGCGGCCGAGTCGGAGGGTCGGACGGCGGTCGCGGTGGCCTGGGACGGCGAGGCGCGCGGCGTCCTCCTGGTGGCCGACGCCGTCAAGGAGACCAGCGCCGAGGCGGTCGCCCAACTGCGGGCCCTCGGCCTCACCCCGATCCTGTTGACCGGCGACAACCGGCTGGTCGCCGAGGCGGTGGCCCGCGAGGTCGGCATCGACGACGTCATCGCCGAGGTGCTGCCACAGGACAAGGTGGACGTCGTGGAGCGGCTGCGGGGCGAGGGCCGTACGGTCGCCATGGTGGGCGACGGGGTCAACGACGCGGCCGCCCTCGCCACCGCCGACCTCGGGCTCGCGATGGGTACGGGCACGGACGCGGCCATCGAGTCCGGGGATCTGACCCTGGTCCGCGGCGATCTGCGGGTGGCGGCGGACGCGATCCGGCTGGCGCGCCGGACGCTCGGCACCATCAAGGGCAATCTCTTCTGGGCCTTCGGCTACAACGTCGCCGCGCTGCCGCTCGCGGCGGCCGGACTGCTGAACCCGATGATCGCGGGAGCCGCCATGGCGTTCTCGTCCGTGTTCGTGGTGACGAACAGTCTGCGACTGCGGACCTTCACAGCGTCCACATAGATTCACCAAGTCCCCATAAGCCGCACAACACCCATACGGCGGAGCCTCGATCTTCAAATCGAGGCTCTTGCCCTTTTATGGCCCTTATGGCAAGAGACGCAGATCACAGACAACCCAACGTAACCATTGAGGGGGGTGGCGAGTCTAATGGGACGGTGGGGATACGTCTTGGGGGACGGATCCTGCTACGCGTAGCCGGGACGACGTACTCGGGGAGCTTTGAGCGGCCCTCCCGTAGGTACGCGTCCCGGCAGATCGCGTCACCGAACGGCCCGCAAGGGCCCGCAGACGCCCGGCCGGATCCCGTGGGGGGAATCCGCTCCGGGGCAAGGGAAGCGCCCCGCTCCGACCCGTGGGGGGATCGGAAGCGGGGCGCTTCTGGCTTTTTTGAGGGCTCGGTTCGCCTCCGGGGCGCCTCAGCCGCTGTCGACGGTCGACCGTGCTCGGGCCCTCGTTCCTCGGGCCCGGCGCGCGCTCTCCCTTTCGACACCGGCGCGCCCCTTCGGCTCGCCCCCAGCTACCGCTGGGAGGTGCCCCCGGCACGGAAGACCTCAGGAGCCGGATACGCGAAGGTGCCCGGCCCTCTCAGAGGGGCACCGGGCACCCGGGCGAAACCAAGCGCCCATACGCACGAAGTGCCCCCGACCGGCCAGGACGGGGGCACCGGAGAAGCGATGGCTACCGCTCCTCGACCGGGACGAAGTCGCGCTCCACCACACCCGTGTAGATCTGGCGGGGGCGGCCGATGCGGGAGCCCGGCTCCTTGATCATCTCGTGCCACTGGGCGATCCAGCCCGGCAGCCGGCCGAGCGCGAACAGCACGGTGAACATCTCGGTCGGGAAGCCCATCGCCCGGTAGATCAGACCGGTGTAGAAGTCCACGTTCGGGTAGAGCTTGCGCGAGACGAAGTAGTCGTCCGCGAGGGCGTGCTCCTCCAGCTTGAGCGCGATGTCGAGCAGCTCGTCGGACTTGCCGAGCGCGGAGAGGACATCGTGCGCCGCCGACTTGATGATCTTCGCCCGGGGGTCGAAGTTCTTGTAGACGCGGTGCCCGAAGCCCATGAGCTTCACGCCGTCTTCCTTGTTCTTCACCTTGCGGATGAAGGTGTCGACGTCGCCGCCCGAAGCCTGGATGCCCTCGAGCATCTCCAGCACGGACTGGTTGGCGCCGCCATGCAGGGGGCCCCACAGGGCGTTGATGCCCGCCGAGATGGAGGCGAACATATTGGCCTGCGAGGAGCCGACCAGCCGGACCGTGGAGGTCGAACAGTTCTGCTCGTGGTCGGCGTGCAGAATCAGCAGCTTGTCGAGCGCGGAGACCACGATCGGGTCGAGCTCGTACTCCTGCGCGGGGACCGAGAAGGTCATCCGGAGGAAGTTCTCGACATAGCCGAGGTCATTGCGCGGGTAGACAAAGGGGTGGCCGACCGACTTCTTGTACGCGTAGGCGGCAATGGTCGGCAGCTTGGCCAGCAGCCGGATCGTCGAGAGGTTGCGCTGCTTCTCGTCGAAGGGGTTGTGGCTGTCCTGGTAGAAGGTCGACAGCGCGCTGACCACGGAGGACAGCATCGCCATCGGGTGGGCGTCACGCGGGAAGCCGTCGTAGAACCGCTTGACGTCCTCGTGCAGCAGCGTGTGGCGGGTGATGTCCTCACGGAATGCCGCCAGTTCATCGACGGTCGGCAGCTCCCCGTTGATCAGCAGGAAGGCCGTCTCCAGGAAGGAGGCGCGCTCCGCCAGCTGCTCGATGGGGTAGCCGCGGTAGCGCAGGATGCCCTGCTCACCGTCCAGATAGGTGATCGCGGATTTGTACGCGGCGGTGTTGCCATAACCGGAGTCCAGGGTCACCAGACCGGTCTGGGCGCGCAGCTTGCCGATATCGAAGCCCTTGTCGCCGACAGTGCTGTCGACCACCGGGTAGGTGTACTCGCCGTCCCCGTACCGCAGTACTACAGAGTTGTCGCTCACGTCATCCCTCACCGACGTCTGGTTCTCTTCTTCGAGGTGCCCTGACTCCCCCCACCTTCCCCTACTCGGGTAGCGAACGTGCACTCGGGGTCGGCCGAAGAGCCTTTTGGCGGCACTCAGTGCCGCCTTTCACGGCCATCCTGCCCCGTTCGTCATCGTTCGGAAACCCATCTGACACGCTCGACTGTCACATCGCCGCCGAGTCGGTGATCCAGCGCGGTACAGCGCCTGCCCGCCGAGACGGTGCGCACCGCCTGGCCCAGCGCGCGGCGCGAGCCGACCAGCACCACAAGGCGCTTGGCACGGGTCACGGCCGTGTACAGGAGGTTGCGCTGCAGCATCATCCAGGCCCCGGTGGTCACCGGGATCACGACGGCCGGGTACTCACTGCCCTGTGACCGGTGGATGGTCACCGCATAGGCATGAGCCAGCTCGTCCAGCTCGTCGAAGTCGTACGGTACCTCCTCGTCCTCGTCCGTCCGCACGGTCAGCCGCTGCTCATCGGTGTCGAGTGAGGTGACGACGCCAACCGTGCCGTTGAAGACCCCGTTGGCCCCTTTCTCATAATTGTTACGGATCTGGGTCACCTTGTCGCCGACGCGGAAGACCCGGCCTCCGAGGCGGCGCTCCGGGAGGTCCGGGCGGGCCGGGGTGATGGCCTGCTGAAGCAGCCCGTTGAGCGTGCCGGCGCCCGCCGGGCCGCGGTGCATCGGGGCCAGAACCTGCACGTCACGGCGGGGATCGAGACCGAACTTCGCGGGGATGCGGCGGGCCGCGACATCGACCGTGAGCCGCCCGGCCTCCTCGGTGTCGTCCTCGACGAAGAGGAAGAAGTCCGACAGGCCCTGGGTGACCGGGGGCAGCCCCTCGTTGATCCGGTGGGCGTTGGTGACCACTCCGGACTGCTGGGCCTGGCGGAAGATCCGGGTCAGCCGCACCGCCGGGACGGGGCTGCCGGGGGCCAGCAGATCGCGCAGCACCTCCCCGGCGCCCACGCTGGGCAGCTGGTCCACATCGCCGACGAAGAGCAGATGGGCACCGGGCGGGACCGCTTTGACCAGCTTGTTGGCCAGCAGCAGGTCCAGCATGGACGCCTCGTCGACCACGACCAGATCCGCGTCGAGCGGGCGGTCCCTGTCGTACGCCGCGTCCCCGCCGGGCTTGAGCTCCAGCAGGCGGTGGACGGTGGACGCCTCGGCGCCGGTCAGCTCGGACAGCCGCTTGGCGGCCCGGCCGGTGGGCGCCGCGAGCACCACCTTGGCCTTCTTCGCGCGGGCCAGCTCCACCACGGACCGCACGGTGAAGGACTTGCCGCAGCCCGGCCCGCCGGTGAGCACCGCGACCTTCTCGGTCAGCGCGAGCCGCACCGCCTGGCTCTGCTCGGGCGCAAGATCGGCGCCGGTGCGGCCGGCCAGCCAGCCCAGGGCCTTGTCCCAGTCCACGCCCCGGAAGGCGGGCAGCCGGTCCTCATCGGTGCGCAGCAGCCGCAGCACCTGGCCGGCGAGGGAGATCTCGGCGCGGTGGAAGGGCACCAGATAGACGGCGGAGACCGGCTCGCCGCCCTCCGGGCCCGGGACCGGCTCGCGCACCACGCCCTCCTCCTCGGCCGCGAGCTCGCCCAGGCAGTCGATGACCAGGCCGGTGTCCACCTGGAGCAACTTCACCGCGTCCGCGATCAGTTGCTCCTCGGGGAGGTAGCAGTGGCCCTGGTCGGCGGACTGGGACAGCGCGTACTGCAGACCGGCCTTCACCCGGTCGGGGCTGTCATGGGGGATGCCGACCGACTGGGCGATCTTGTCGGCGGTGAGGAAGCCGATGCCCCAGACGTCGGCCGCCAGCCGGTACGGCTCGTTCTTCACGACCGAGATCGACGCGTCGCCGTACTTCTTGTAGATCCGCACCGCGATGGAGGTGGAGACGCCGACCCCCTGGAGGAAGACCATCACCTCCTTGATGGCCTTCTGCTCCTCCCAGGCGGCGGCGATCATCTTGGTGCGCTTGGGTCCGAGGCCGGGGACCTCGATCAGCCGCTTGGGCTCCTGTTCGATGACGTCGAGGGTGTCGATGCCGAAGTGCTCGGTGATCCGGTCGGCGATCCGGGGGCCGATGCCCTTGATCAGGCCGGAGCCGAGATAGCGCCGGATGCCCTGGACCGTGGCGGGGAGGACGGTCTGGTAGTTCTCGACCGTGAACTGCTTGCCGTATTGCGGGTGGGAACCCCAGCGGCCCTCCATCCGCAGCGACTCGCCCGGCTGGGCACCCAGCAGCGAGCCGACGACGGTGAGCAGATCACCGGAGCCACGGCCGGTGTCGACCCGCGCGACCGTATAGCCGTTCTCCTCATTGGCGTAGGTGATCCGCTCCAGGACCCCTTCCACCACCGCGAGTTTGAGCATGCCCCGACCGTACCGCCGGGAGCCGACAGGCGGTTCTGGCCTGTGGACAACGCCCGCGGGGAAGAACGCGCGCATGCGTCCCGCGGCGGAATATCACGATCCGGTTTCACCGGGGCCCGACCCCTTGCCTCCCTCCATGTAATCGATTCCAATCTCATGTAATCGATTCCACAAGGAGGTGGACGATGCCGGCCATCAAGGATGTGGCGCGGCGCGCCGGGGTCTCCGTGGCGACGGTCTCACGGGTGCTCAATGACCACCCCTCCGTCCGCGCGGACACCCGCGAACGGGTGCTCGCCGCGGTCGCCGACCTCGGCTATCGCCCCAACGCGGTGGCCCGCTCGCTGCGCACCGATCAGACCCGGACCCTGGGGCTGGTCATCAGCGATGTGCTGAACCCGTTCTTCACCGAGCTGGCCCGTTCGGTCGAGGACGCCGCCCGCGAGCTGGACTACAGCGTGGTCATCGGCAACGCCGACGAACGGCCCGACCTCCAGGACCACCATGTGCGCACCCTGATGGACCGGCGCATAGACGGGCTGCTGGTCAGCCCCACCGACGGCGGCTCCCCGATGATGCTGGCCGCCGCCCGCGCCGGCACCCCCATGGTCTTCGTGGACCGCTGGATCGAGGGCGAGGGCCTGGACCGGGTGCCGGTGATCCGCACCGACGGGCGGACCGCCGTCCGCGATCTGGTGGCCCATCTGTGCGCCCTGGGCCACCGCCGGCTCGCGATCATCGCGGGCCCGGCGGCCACCACGACCGGCCGCGAACGGGTGGACGCCTTCCGCTCCGCGCTGCGCGAGTCCGGTCTCGCGCTGTCCGAGGACCTCATCGGCCAGGGGGACTTCCAGGCCGACAGCGGCCGCCGGGTGACCGCCCGCTTCCTCGATCTGCCGCACCCCCCGGACGCGATCTTCGCCGCGGACAACCTGATGGCGCTCGGCGCGATGGACGAGATCCGCGCGCGGGGCCTGCGGGTGCCGGACGACGTGGCGCTCGCCGCGTTCGACGACATCCCCTGGTTCGTCCACACCGATCCGCCGATCAGCGCCATCGCCCAGCCGACCGGGGCGCTCGGCCGCGCCGCCGTGAGGGCCCTGATCGATCTCGTCGAGGGGCGGCCCGCCGAGTCGGTGACCCTGTCCGCCCGTCTGGTCACCCGCCGCTCGTGCGGCGAGCCCGAAGGGAGCACACCATGAGTGCCGAGTCCGAGCGGTCCTCCCCCCGTTCCGCCGATACGGGTCCCTCGGCGACGCGGGACACCGACCCCACGCCCTCGGGCGCCCGGTCCCCCGCGTCCACGCCCGCCCACGGCACCGCGTCCGCTTCGGACGCCGGAGCCCCGGAAGCGGGCACTGAAGCGGGCACCGGGCCCGTGCGCGCGGGCGCCGGGACCGGGGCGGGGG
>NZ_JAEEAP010000380.1 GCF_016103465.1 Streptomyces sabulosicollis | reverse complement strand
TAGTTGTCGGCAGCGTCAGATGTGTATAAGAAACAGGGCTCACGGTCGGCGGCGTGCGGCGTCCGGACTCGGCTGTCGGCCGTCGGCGGCCCCGGTTGTCGGCGGTCCCGGTTGTCGGCGGTCCCGGTTGTCGGCCGCCCCAGTTGTCGGCCGCCCCCAGTTGTCGGCGGCCCCGGTTGTCGGCCGTCGGCGGACCGCCGACGGGTCTACCCTCCGGTAACTCTTGCTGACATGCTGTCTCATACGCCGCATGTGCCTGCTGCGCCGCATGCGCCTGCCGGAACGCCGATCGTGAGGAGCCACCCCATGCCCGCGTCCCTCTCCTTCTCCGTCGCCACCCCCGGCGGCCCCCGCACCGCCCGGGTCGTCCACGAACGGCGCGGCACGGGACGGCCGTTGGTGCTGCTGCACGGCATCGGCCACCACTGGCAGGCATGGGAGCCGGTGCTGGACATCCTCGCCGTCGACCGCGAGGTGATCGCCGTGGACCTGCCCGGCTTCGGGGCGTCGGACGCGCTGCCGGACGGCATCCCGTACGACCTCGACGGCGTCATACCCGTCCTCGGCGCGCTCTTCGAGGCCCTCGGCGTCACCCGCCCCGACGTGGCCGGGAACTCGCTCGGCGGGCTGATCGCCCTGGAGCTGGGCCGGCTCGGACTGGTACGGTCCGTCACCGCGCTGTCCCCGGCCCGGTTCTGGACCGAGGCCGAGCGCCGCTACGCCTTCGGGGTGCTGTCCGCGATGCGGGCCGGCGCGCGGGCGCTGCCGCCGCCGATGGTGGCCTGGCTCGCCCGCGGGGCGGCCGGACGGGCCGCGCTGACCGGCGCCATCTACGCCCGGCCCGCCCGGCGTTCACCGGCCGCCGTCGTCGCCGAGACGCGGGCGCTGCGCGAGGCGGCCGGTTTCGGCGCCACACTGGCCGCCGGAAGCTCCGGGCTGTTCACGCACGACATCCCCGATGTCCCGGTCACCATCGCCTGGGGCTCGCGGGACCGGCTGCTGCCGCGCCGCCAGGGCGTCCGCGCCAAGCGGGTGATCCCCGGCGCCCGACTGGTCCGCCTCCCCGGCTGCGGCCATGTGCCCATGAACGACGACCCCGCGCTGGTCGCCCGGGTCATCCTGGACGGCAGCCGCTGAGGGCCCCGCCCTTCCCCGCACGCCCGCTCCCGCACCGGAACCGGGTCCGGGGTCCTTACTCCGTGCGGCCGCACCGTTGTTCACTGGGCGTTCGCGAGAGCGGCACCTCGCACCGATAACAAACACCACAGCGGTTCTACGAGCAACGGAGGGCACCATGGGGCGGGAATCGGGCAGAGGGATCGGGCGGCGCACGGTACTGCGGGGATCAGCGGCCACCTCGGCGGCGCTCGCGGTGCCCACCGTGGCATCGGCCGCCGCGTCGGCGGCGTCCGGCGCGCCCGCTCAGGCGCTGTCGGGGCGGCCGAGCGCCCAGTGGGGCGTTCAGGTGGGCGATGTGACGACGTCGTCGGGGCTGGTGTGGGTCCGCTCCGACCGTCCGGCCCGGATGATCGTGGAGACCTCCGCGACCGAGTCCTTCGCGCGGGCCAGGCGCTGGCACGGCCCGCTGGTCGGCCCCGGCACCGACTTCACCGGGCGCACCGCGCTGCACGGCCTGCCCGCCGGGAGCCAGGTGCACTACCGGGTGCTGCTGGCCGACCCGGAGGACCCGCGCCGCACCAGCGAGCCGGTGCACGGCACGTTCCGTACGGTTCCCGAGCGCCGTAAGGGCGTGCGTTTCGTCTGGTCGGGCGATCTGGCGGGCCAGGGCTGGGGCATCAACCCGGACCACGGCGGCTACCGCATCTTCGAGGAGATGCGCCGCCGCGAGCCGGACTTCTTCCTGTGCAGCGGCGACAACATCTACGCGGACGGCCCGATGGCGGAGACCGTCAAGCTGCCCGACGGCTCCACCTGGCGCAACCTCATCACCCCGGAGAAGACCAAGGTCGCCGAGACGCTCGAGGAGTACCGCGGCAACTTCCGGTACAACCTCCTGGACCCCGCCCTGCGCCGGTTCCACGCCGAGGTGCCCACCATCACCCAGTGGGACGACCACGAGGTGCTCAACAACTGGTACCCGGGCGAGATCCTGGCCGACGACCGCTACACCGAGAAGAACGTCAACGTACTGGCGGCCCGGGCGCGCCGGGCGTTCGCCGAGTACTTCCCGATCAGCACGCTGCGGCCGGACGCGAGCGGCCGGGTCTACCGGGTCCAGCACCACGGCCCGCTGCTGGACGTCTTCGTGCTGGACTGCCGCACGTACCGCGACCCCAACTCGCCGAACCGCCAGCCGGAGGACGCCCAGGGCATCCTCGGCGCCGAGCAACTGGCGTGGCTCAAGCGCGAGCTGTCGCGGTCGCGCGCGGTGTGGAAGGTCATCGCCTGCGACATGCCGCTGGGCCTGGTGGTCCCGGACGGGAACACCGACTTCGAGGCCGTCGCGCAGGGCGACCCGGGCGCCCCGCTCGGCCGTGAGCTCCAGATGGCCGAGCTGCTGCGGCACATCAAGCACCGGAAGATCACCGGCACGGTGTGGCTGACGGCGGACGTCCACTACACCTCGGCGCAGCACTACGACCCGTCGCGGGCGGCGTTCAAGGACTTCGCGCCGTTCTGGGAGTTCGTCTCCGGTCCGCTGAACGCGGGCGCCTTCCCGGCGGTGAAGCTGGACGGCACGTTCGGCCCCGAGCAGCCCTTCGTCAAGGCGCCGACGGTGGCGAACGTCTCGCCCGCCGAGGGCTTCCAGTTCTACGGCGAGGTGGACATCGACGGCGACAGCGCCGAGATGACGGTCCGGCTGCGCGAGGACGGCGGAAAGGTCCTGTTCACCAAGGTTCTGCGGCCGGGTCTGGTCGGCCAGTAGCGGCGTGGTGCGGTGCGCGGCCCCCGGACGGTACGCCGACGGAGCCGCGCACCGTAAGGCGGCCGCGCACGGTAAGGGCAACGCGTACCGTAAGGCCGACGCGTACCGCTGCCGCGCACCGTAAGGCGGCCGCACACCGTTGCCCGGCGCCTTAAGGCGGCCGCACACGGTAAGTCCAACGCGTACCGTACGGGCATGGGATCCAGCGACGCCCCCGGCCCGGCCTCCCGGCTCACCTATCCGGAGGTGGGCGCCACCCGGCGGTGGCCACTGCCCTCCGGCTATCGCCACCTGCGGGTGCGGACCCGCGTCGGCCACGGGCGGGCCGCGTTCGAGGCGGCCGGGCGCGCGGTCATGGACTGGCGGATGCACCGCGCGGTGGGGGTGTCGATCCGCGCCGCGGACCCGGTCGCCACCCCGGGGCGGCCGGTCGTGGTGGGCCTGGGGGCCGGGCCGCTGCGGCTGCGCGCGCCGTGCGAGGTGGTGTGGACGGTCGCGGAGGAGACGCGGACCGGCTTCGCGTACGGCACGCTGCCCGGCCATCCGGAGCGCGGCGAGGAGTCGTTCGTGGTGGACCTGGGGCCGGATGGCTCGGTGGTGCTGACGGTGACCGCGTTCAGCCGTTCGGAGTCCTGGTTCGGCCGGGCCGGAGGGCCGCTGGTGCCGCTCTTCCAGCGGGCGTACGCACGGCGGTGCGGCCGGGTACTGCGCAGGTGGGCGGTAGGGTGACGAAAGCCGCGACTTCAACCTTTTGATTTCGGACAAAATAAGCTTCTGTTACCAGATGCACCCTTAACCCATAGGTCACAGTCCGTTTGTGATCACGCAACACCTTTGCGCAAGGGTGTTTGCATGACATTTCGAGCGACCCCCGAGCCCCCTCACCGGCACCGCCCCCGCTGGCGGCACGATCTGGTCGCATGGTGGTCACGGCGCCAGGGCCACGCGCCGCCGGGCGGCTCACCCTCGCCCGTGGCCGACGCCCACACCGCGCACGCCGCGGGCGCCCCCGAGACCACGGCCCCCGAGGCCACCACGCTGTGGCGGATGCGCACGACCGTACGGGACGAGCCGGGCACCCTCGCCACCCTGTGCGCGGCGCTGGCCGGGCACCGGGTCGACATCCTGGCCCTGCAGACCCATCCGCTGACGGACGGCACGGTGGACGAGTTCCTGCTGCGCGCGCCGGAGTCCCTGCCGTCCGACGGGCTGACCGACGCCGTCGCGGCCGCGGGCGGCCGCGACACCTGGGTCGAGCGGGCCGACACCCACGACCTGGTGGACGCGCCGACCCGGGCGCTGACGCTGGCCACCCGCACCGCCCTGGACGCCGCCGAACTCCCGCTCGCCCTGCGCCAGTTGTTCGGCCGCTGCACCATCCACTCCGTTCCCGCCAAGTCCCTCGGCGGACGGTCCCTGGACAACACTCCGCCCGCCGAAGGTGTCCTGGAGGAGACCGTGATGCGGCTGCGCGACCCGTCCGGCGGCGCCATCATCATCGAGCGGCCGTATCTGCCGTTCACCCCGACCGAGTTCGCCCGGGCCCGCGCGCTGGTCGAGCTGGACGCCCGGCTCGGCCCGCGGATCCCGCACGACGGCGATGTGCTGACGCTGCCCGAGGGCAACGCCATCACCGTGCGCCGCGCCGACACCGGCGACCTGGCCGCAGCCCGCGAGATGCACGCCCGCTGCTCCTCCACGACGCTCGGACTGCGCTACCACGGGCCGGTCGGCGACGCCGACCGCTACCTCGCCCATCTGCTGAGCCCGCGCTTCGGCCGCACCCTGGCCGCGTACACCGCGTCCGGGCGCCTGGTCGCCCTCGGCCACCTGCTGTGGGACGGGGACGAGACCGAGGTCGCGCTGATCGTCGAGGACGAGTGGCAGCGGCGCGGCGTCGGCGGGGAGCTGCTGCGGCGGCTGGTCGCGATGGCCGCCGAGGCCGGCTGCGAGAGCGTCTACGCCGTCACCCAGTCGGCCAACACCGGCATGGTCGCCGCGATGCGCGCCCTCGAACTGCCGCTGGACTACCAGATCGAGCAGGGCACGCTGGTGATCAGCGCCCGCCTCGACCCGGTGCCGGTGCCCGAGCCGGTCCTTCCGCTGCCGGTCCCGCCGCACTCGCGCTGAGGGCGACCGGGGCCCCGGGCACGGGGCCCCGTGCCCCGCCCGGCGGGCGTCGCGCCCCGCCGGGCCGCCGTCAGAAGGACCCTAGCGCCCGGTCCAGATCGCGCCACAGGTCCGCCACGTCCTCGAGTCCGACCGACATCCGCAGCAGCCGGTCGCCGATCCCCGAGGAGCGGCGGTCCCCCTCGGCCACGATCCGGTGGCTGATGGAGGCCGGGTGCTGGATGAGGGTGTCCACGCTGCCCAGGCTCACCGCCGGAGTGATCAGCCGCACCCCGCCGATCACCGCGTGCGGGTCTCCATGGGGCTCGAACGCCACCATCGCCCCGCCGATCCGCGGATAGTGGACGCGGGCCACCCGGGGATCGCCGGCCAGCCGCCGGGCCAGCTCGGCCGCGGTCGCCGACGCGGCCCGCATCCGTACCGGCAGCGTGGACAGTCCGCGCAACAGCAGATATCCGGCGAGCGGATGCAGCACCCCGCCGGTGGCGAACCGCACCTGGCGCAGCACCCGGGCGAACTCCTCGTCGCAGGCCACCACGCCGCCCATCACATCGCCGTGCCCGCCGAGGTACTTGGTGGCGCTGTGCAGGACGAGGCTCGCGCCCCGCTCGGCCGGGCGCTGCAACACCGGTGTGGCGAAGGTGTTGTCCGCGAGCAGCGGAACCGTGCCGCAGGAGTGGGCGACGGCCCGCAGATCGAGTTCGGCGAGCGTGGGATTGGCCGGGGTCTCCACCATGACCAGGCCGGTGTCGGGGCGGATCGCGTCCGCGATCCCGGCCGGGTCCACCCACGTGACCTCGGTGCCCAGCAGCCCGGTGTCCAGCAGTTGGTCGCTGCACCCGTACAGCGGCCGGACCGCCACCACGTGCCGCAGCCCCTGCGCCCCGCGCGCCAGCAGGCACGCGCTGAGCGCCGCCATGCCGCTGGCGAACGCGACCGCGCTCTCGGTGCCCTCCAGCCGGGCCAGGGCGGTCTCGAAGCGGGCCACGGTGGGGTTGTCCAGGCGGGCGTAGACGGGCGGGCCGTCCGGCCGGGCGCCGGTGGCGGCGAACGCGTCGATCCTGGCGGCCTCCTGGCGGCTGTCGTACGAGGGGTAGGTCGTCGACAGATCCAGGGGTACGGCGTGCAGGCCCATGGCCGGGAGGTCCTCGCGCCCGGCGTGGACGGCCTCGGTGGCGAACGCCTGCCGTGCGGTGGCGTCGCCGTACGGGCCCTGTGCGCTCGGCGCGGTCTCCGTGCTCGGCACGGTCTCCGCGTTCCGTGTGCTTCCCATGCTCCCTGGGCTCTCCGTGCTCTCCGTGCTCTCCCTGATGTCCATGCGTGCAGGGTGAACAACCACCGGGTTCTCGCGGCCGCTGTCCGTGTTACGTTCGGCCGATGGCCGAAACCGTCGCTCTCGATCCGGTGGATCTCCAGATTCTGCGGCTGCTGCAGAACGACGCCCGGACCACCTACCGCGATCTGGCCGCCCAGGTCGGCGTGGCGCCCTCGACCTGTCTGGACCGGGTGGCGCGGCTGCGCCGGTCCGGGGTGATCCTCGGCCATGAACTCCGCCTGGACCCCACCAAGCTGGGGCGCGGGCTGGAAGCCCTGCTCTCGGTGCAGCTGCGGCCCCACCGGCGGGAGCTGGTCGGGCCGTTCGTGGAGCGGATCCGGGCGCTGCCCGAGTCCCGGGCGCTGTTCCACCTGGCCGGGCCGGACGACTATCTGGTGCACGTGGCGGTGGCCGACACCGCCGATCTGCAGCGGCTGGTGCTGGACGAGTTCACCTCGCGCCGCGAGGTGGCCCGGGTCGAGACCCGGCTGATCTTCCAGCAGTGGAGCTGCGGACCGTTGCTGCCGCCCGCCCGGGACGGCTCGGCGATCTCGTAGCACACCCCTGTTCCCATGCGTCACACCCCCGTGGTGCTGACGCCGCACCCCGGAACGTACGAGGATGGGCCGCATGTCCGATACCAAGAACGCTCCGCTGCCCCGTCAGGTCGCCGACAGCTATGTCGACGCTCTCATCGAACTCGACCCGATCACCGGCACCTACCTGGGCGTTCCCGAGAGCTCCCGGCGCCTTCCGGACTTCTCCCCCGAGGGGGCGAAGGCCATCGCCGACCTCGACCGCACCACCCTGGACCGGCTGGCCGAGGCCGAGGCGCGCCCCGGCGCGGACAGCGACGCCGAGCGCCGCTGCGCCCGGCTGCTGCGGGAGCGGCTGACCGCCGAGCTCGCCGTGCACGAGGCCCATGAGCACCTGCGCGCGGTCAGCAATCTGAGCTCCCCGCTGCACTCGGTGCGCGGCATCTTCACCGTGATGCCCACCGAGACCGAGGAGGACTGGTCGGCGGTCGCGGCCCGGCTGCGCGCCGTACCGGCCGCGCTGGAGGGGTACCGCGCCTCGCTCGCCGAGGGGCTGCGGCGGAACCTGCCGGCCGGTCCCCGGCAGGTGGCCACGGTCCTGGAACAGCTCGCGGAGTGGATCGGCACGGACGGCGGCTGGTTCGCGGACTTCACCGCCGAGGGCCCCGACGCGCTGCGCGGTGAGCTGGACGAGGCGGCCGCCGCGGCCACGGGCGCGCTGGTCGCGCTCCGCGACTGGCTGCGCGACACCTACGCCCCGGCCATCGAGGGCGCGCCCGATGTGGTGGGGCGCGAGCGCTACCGCCGCTGGGCCCGGATGTGGAACGGCACCGATCTCGACCTGGATGAGGCGTACGCGTACGGCTGGTCGGAATTCCACCGGATCCACGCCGAGATGCGCACCGAGGCCGAGAAGATCCTGCCCGGCGCCAACCCGTGGGAGGCGCTGCGCCACCTCGACTCCCACGGCGCCCATATCGAGGGCGTCGAGGAGACGCGGGTGTGGCTCCAGGAGCTGATGGACGAGGCCATCGAACAGCTCGACGGCACCCACTTCGACCTGGCCGAACGGGTCAAGCGGGTCGAGTCGATGATCGCCCCGCCGGGCAGCGCGGCGGCGCCGTACTACACCCAGCCATCGGTGGACTTCTCCCGCCCCGGCCGGACCTGGCTGCCCACGATGGGCGAGACCCGCTTTCCGGTCTACGACCTGGTCTCCACCTGGTACCACGAGGGCGTCCCCGGCCACCATCTGCAGCTCGCGCAGTGGGCGCACGTCTCCGACCAGCTCTCCCGCTACCAGGCCACGGTCGGCATGGTCAGCGCCAACGCGGAGGGCTGGGCACTGTACGCGGAGCGGCTCATGGACGAGCTGGGCTATCTGTCGGACCCGGAGCGGCGGCTGGGCTACCTGGACGCGCAGATGATGCGGGCGCTGCGGGTGATCGTGGACATCGGGATGCACCTGGAGCTGGAGATCCCCGCCGACTCGCCCTTCCACCCCGGTGAGCGGTGGACTCCGGAGCTGGCGCGCGAGTTCTTCGGACTGCACTGCGGCCGTCCGGCGGAGTTCCTCGACAGCGAGCTGGTCCGCTATCTGGGCATGCCGGGCCAGGCCATCGGCTACAAGCTGGGCGAGCGTGCCTGGCTGACGGGGCGGGAGGCGGCCCGTAAGGCGCACGGCGACGCCTTCGACGCCAAGAAGTGGCACATGGCGGCGCTGTCGCAGGGGTCGCTGGGTCTTGACGACCTGGTGGAGGAGCTGTCGGCGCTCTGAGCGCGGGGCGCATGGGTTGAGGGCGGGGCGCATCCATCCGGACGCGCCCCGCCCCGCGAACGGGCGAGGGCTGGGGCGGAGCCCCGGGGCGGGGGCCGGGG
>NZ_JAEEAP010000037.1 GCF_016103465.1 Streptomyces sabulosicollis | reverse complement strand
GCGCCGGGGCGGTGGGCTGAGCGGGCGCCCGCTGCGGTTCGTCGACCGTGATGCCGAAGTCCGTGGCGAGCCCCGCGAGACCGCTGTCGTACCCCTGCCCCACGGCGCGGAACTTCCAGGCGCCCTGCCTGCGGTACAGCTCGCCGAGGACGAAGGCGGTCTCGACCGTCGCGTCCTCGCTGTCGAAGCGGGCGATCTCCGCGCCGCCCGCCGCGTTCAGCACCCGGACGTGCAGACCGGGGACCTGACCGAACGTTCCCCCGTCGGCCGAGCCCGCGAGGACCACGGTGTCGACGGCGGGCTCGACCCGGGCGAGGTCCACCGAAAGGGTGTCGGTCACGGTGTCACCCGCGGTCCGTTTCCCCTCGTGGCGCACCGCGCCGGAGGAGTGCGCCGCCTGGTTGTAGAACACGAAGTCCCCGTCGGACCTGACCTTTCCGGACACCAGCAGCAGCGCCGAGGCGTCCACGTCCGGTACCCCAGGTCCGGCGCGCCAGCCGAGCTCGATCCGCACCGCGTCCGCCGGTACTGGCGTATTACCGCCCTTGCGCATCGCCATTTCCGTCCCCCTGCCTTTCTGTTCGCTCGGATCGGGCCGCTCGGCCGTCGCACAGCGTGGACGACGGGTGGCTACCCGCTGAAAACGCGCTCTTTACACGATCTCAACGTACCCTGACGACCGATTTTCCCGGGTTCGCTCGGATTGGGGATCCACGGCCACTCCGAACACTGAAAACAACCCTCCTACCGGACTCCCCAATCAGCACATGGTGGGCTTAACTTATGGTCTATGACCTCCCCCCGCAGCACTTACGGTGGCGGCTACTACTCCTCGCCGTCCTTCCCGGACACCCCGATCTACGACAGTCTTGTCGCCGAGCGGGGGACACCGCAGATCGCACCCATCAGGGTGCCGTCGGCCTATGACACCGGAAGTCATCTTCCGGCGCTGCCCTCGGCGCTGCCCGCGCTGCCGGCCGCCCCCTCCCCGCAACCCATGCACCAGGGCTACCAGCAGCACACGCCGCAGCCCACCGGCCTGCAGCAGGCGCACTCGCCCTACATCCCGCCGCAGCCGACGGGACCGCGGGGCTACCCGGGCGCCCAGCAGCCGCAGATGCAGCGCCCCGCGCCGGCCGCGCCGATGGGCTACGAGGCGATGCGCCCGGCCATGACGCGTCCGGTCGCGCCTCGCCCGGCGGCGCCCGCGCCCGCTCAGTACGACGACCCTTACGGGCGTCAGCAGTACCCGGGCGGCCGGTCGCCGCAGCCGGGAGGCGGCTACTGACACACGTCGGGAGGTGATGCGACCGGGCCGGGCCCGGTCGCGGGAAGGGCCGGGCCGGATGGGGCAGTCCCCGTCCGGCCCCTGATTTGTTGTGAGGGCCGTCCGCCCCCGACTTATGGGGGCCGTTCGGCCCCTCCCCGGCGGCGGGGCGCACCGCGATGCTGGACCGAGCAGTTCCGCGAGCCATCTCCACCACCGGGGGTGGGCCGGGCTCTCACTCCACTGCGGTGATGAGCATGTCGACCGGCCCCGCCCCGTTCGGCGTGGGGCGCGGGGCCGGAAGGGGACCGGCCTCGTGCTCCACGCGAAACGCGTGCGGCCACCCTGGCGGCCACCGTAAGGGCGTCATCGGCTCCTCGCCACGCCGCCCACGGGCTCACTGACCCGCTTCGCGCTCCTTGAGCCGCTCGGCGATCACCGCGGCCTGGATGCGCCGCCCCACGCCCAGCTTGGACAGGATCGAGGAGATGCGGTTCTTGACGGTCTTCTCGGCCAGGAACAGCCGCTCGGCGATCTGCCGGTTGGTCAGCCCATCGCCGATGAGCTGGAGGATCTCCCGCTCCCGCGGGGACAGCTTCTCCAGCTCCACGGGCCCGCTGGGTGCGGGGCCGCGCAGCCGGGCCATCACCCGGGCGGTGGCGCCGGGGTCGAGCATGGAGCGGCCGTCGGCCACGGTGCGCACCGCCGACACCAGGTCGGACCCGTTGATCTGCTTGAGCACATAGCCCGCGGCCCCGGCCATGATGGCGTCGAACAGCGCCTCGTCGTCGTCGAAGGACGTCAGCATCAGACAGGCGAGGTCGGGGAGGCGGGCCCGCAACTCCCGGCAGACCTCGATGCCTTCGTGGTCCCCGCCCTCGCCCGAGGAGCCGAGCCGTACGTCGAGCACCGCGACCCGTGGCCGTACGGCGGGGGCGCGGGCGATGGCCTCGCGGGCGTTGGCCGCCTCGCCGACCACCTTCAGATCGGATTCGGCGTCGAGCAGATCACGCAGTCCGCGCCGCACCACCTCGTGGTCGTCGAGCAGGAAGACCCCGATGGGGCCGTCGGGGTCGGCTGTCTGGGGCACGGCCTCTCCTCCATGGCGCGGGTCGCCGGTCGCGATCCGGCTGCCCAGCTTTACGTTCCGGCGCACGGAAGCGTAAGGGGCCATTCGGCCCCCGGGCCGCCCGTCGCGCCCTCCGGCCCGGTCATCGCGAGGCTCCGGTCATCGCGAGACTCCGGTCATCGCAAGTCCCCCGTCATGGCGAGATTCCGCCCGCGTACGGCCCGTACAGGTCCAGCAGCCGGGTGCGGGCGCTCTGCAACCGCCGGCCGATCACCTGCGCGCAGGCCAGCGCGAGGGCATAGCCGAGCTCCGGGTCCTCGTCGCACAGCCGGCGCACCGCCTCGGCGTTGAACTCGTGCGCGCGCACCGGGCTGAGCGCCTCCGCGCCCAGGTGCCAGGTGTCCGGCGGGAAGAGCCAGGACCACCCGATGAGCTCTCCGGGGCCGAGGGTCTCGATCACCGCGGCCCGCCGCCCCGGGACGCGCAGATCGAGGGTGACCGCGCCGGTGCGGATGATCCAGAAACGGTCGGCCTTACGGCCTTCCTCGAAGATGCGGCCGCCCGAGGGGAAGGACACATCGTGGGCGAGCGCCATCAGCCGCTCACGGTGTTCTGTCTTCAGCGCGCTCAGAAGTCCCATCATGACCTCACTCTGCCGTCTCCTCTCCCCCCTCGCCCCTCGGCGATCACTGTGCGTACGAGCTGTGCTGACGAGAGGCAGCCGATCCAAAGCGATACACCGTCGATCGGGTATCGCTTCACCCTTACCCATTTCCGGTCACGTTTCCGATATGACACGTCATTCGTGGTCGTCATGACCGATGAGACCCCGCTCCCCGTACCCTCGGCTGCTTCACCGACCCTGTGTTGTCGCTCGTACTCGTCACCAAACGGGAGGCACTGGTGCTAGCCGACCCTCGTCGTCGGTCCGCCGATCGAGCCGGAGAACACCTGCTCCGCCGTCGTTTCACCGCCGACGAGCTGCCCCGGCTGCGGGTGCAGGTCGAGGAGTGCGCGGCCTCGGCCGGCCTCACCGAGACCCGCCGCGGGGACTTCGTGCTGGCCGTGGACGAGATCGCCACCAACGCCATCGAGCACGCGGGCGGCACCGGCTCGCTGCTGCTGCGGCGGGTCGGCGACGAGCTGGAGTGCCGGATCAGCGACTCCGGCCCCGGCTTCTCCGAGGACGTCATCCCGCGGATCCTGCCGGGGCTGGACGGCGCGACCAGCGGCCGCGGGCTGTGGCTGACCCAGCTGGTCACCGACCGGCTGGTGGTCAGCGCGGGGGCGGTGGGCGCCGTGGTGACGCTGGCCATGCGGCTGCGCTGAGTGAGCCGCCGGACTCCCTCGGCGACCGCTTCGGCGGGACAATGGGAAGGGACATTCCCAGGTGCCGGCAGGAGAGGCGGTGGGCACGGTGGAGCTTCCCGTGGTCGTCGGGGTCGACGGTTCGGACGCCGCCTCGGACGCACTGGACTGGGCGGCCGAGATGGCCGGGCGCCGCGGGCTGCCGCTGCGCGTCGTCCATGCCTCCCTGTGGGAGCGGTACGAGGGCTACATCCCGGGGACGGCCGCCGACCGCCCCGCCGAGCGGCTCCACAGCGAGGCGGTGCTGGCCACCGCGGCCGAGCGGGCCGGGCGGCGGGTTCCGGCCCTGAAGGTGATGACCGATCTGGCGGCCGACGACGCGGTCACCGCGCTGCTGCGCGCCGGGCAGAGCGCCGAGGCGCTGGTGGTCGGCTCGCGCGGCCGCGGCGAGTTCGCCTCGCTGCTGCTCGGCTCGGTCGGACTGGGCATCGCGGCCCGCGCCCAGTGCCCGGTGGTCGTGGTGCGCGGCCGCCCGGAGAACGTGCGCGGCGCGATGAACCGGGTGGTCGTGGGGGTCGCCGAGCGCGAGCGCCCCGGCGACCGGGAGTCCGCGCCGCCCTCCGGCGCCGTGGCGTTCGCCCTCCGCGAGGCGCGGCTGCGCGGCGGAGAGCTGGAGGCGGTGCACGCCTGGCGCTGTGCGGGCCCGGAGGACCACGAGCGGCCCGGGGACCACGGCGGGCGCGAAGGCCACGGCGCGGACGAGGAGCACGGGGCCCGTGAGGCGCACGAGCGGCGCGCCGCCGAGCTCCTGGACGAGACGCTGGGCGGCGCCACGGCGGCCGGGCTGCCGCCGGTGCCGGTGGCCCACCGCCCGGTCGAGGGCTCGGCGCGCAAGGCGCTGCTGGACGCCTCCGCGCACGCGGATCTGCTGGTGGTGGGGGCCCGGCGGCGGCAGGGGCACTTCGGCATGCAGCTGGGGCTTGTCAACCACGCCGTGCTGCATCACGCCAAGTGCCCGGTCGCCGTGGTGCCGGTTTCCTAAGCGCCGGTCCCCGGCGGTCCCCCGGACCCTGGCCGAGTTCCTCCCATCTCCGTCACCACCGGCCCCCGCCCCGGCTACCCTGCCGGTGAGAGGGTCATGGGGGGATGGAGGCCAGGTGTCGGGCAGTGCGGATCAGGGGCGCCATCCGGCCCTCCCCCAACTCCGGCTCGACCAGCTCCTCGACGAGCTCCAGGCGCGGCTGGACGCGGCCCGGTCCACCCAGGACCGGATGCACAGCCTCCTGGAGGCCGTGCTCAGCGTGGGCCGCGAGCTGGACCTGGAGCAGGTGCTGCGCCGGATCGTGGAGGCCGCGGTGGTGCTGGCCGACGCGGAGTACGGCGCGCTGGGCGTGGTCGACCGGCATCGGCTCTCGCAGTTCCTCCCGGTGGGCATATCCGAGGAACAGGGGCGCCGGATCGGCCCGTTGCCCAGTGGCCACGGACTGCTCGGCGAGCTGATCCGCCACCCCCAGCCGCTGCGGCTCACCGATCTGTCGGAGCATCCGGCCAGCTACGGCTTCCCGGAGCACCATCCGCCGATGCGTTCGTTCCTGGGCGTTCCGATCCGGGTCCGTGACGAGGTCTTCGGGAATCTCTATCTCACCGAGAAGCGCGGCGGCGCCCAGTTCGACGCCGATGACGAGGCGGTGCTGGCCACCTTGTCGGTCGCCGCCGGGGTGGCGATCGACAACGCCCGGCTGTACCACGAGAGCCGGCGCCGCGAGCAGTGGCTGGAAGCGCTCGGTGTCATCACCCGTACGCTGCTGGCGGGCACCCCGGCGAACGAGGTGCTGAGCCTGATCGCCCGGCTCGCCTTGCAGGTGGCCCTCGCCGACTCGGCGGCGATCCTGCTGCCGGCCACCGGCACCGACTCGCTGATGGTCGAGGTGGCCGAGGGCCATGACGCGGAGCGCATCGGCGGGCTCGTGGTGCCCTCCGATGGCTCGCTGGCCGGGCTCGCGGCCCGTACCGGGCGTCCCGCGGTCGCCACGGACGTACGGATGGACTCCCGGGCCCGGTCCTGGCCGCTGCCGGCTCCGGAGAGCGAGTTCGGCCCGGTGGTGGCCGTACCGCTGGTGACGGGCGAGCGGGCCTCCGGCGCGCTGCGGCTGTGCCGGCTGGCCGGGCGGCAGCCCTTCGACGACCATGAGGTGGAGCTGCTCTCGGGGTTCGCGGCGCAGGCGGCCCTGGCCCTGGAACTGGCCCGGCACCGCGCCGAGTCCGAGCACATGGCGCTGCTCCAGGACCGGGACCGGATCGCCCGGGACCTTCATGATCTGGCCATTCAGCGGCTCTTCGCGACGGGGCTCACCCTGCAGAGCGCGGGCCGGCTGATCGAGCGTCCGGAGGCGGCCGAACGGGTGGGGCGGGCCGTCGACGACCTGGACGAGACCATCAAGATCATCCGCTCCACGATCTTCGCCCTGCGTACGGTCGGGGACGAC
Organism: Streptomyces sabulosicollis; assembly: GCF_016103465.1. Lineage (GTDB taxonomy): Bacteria > Actinomycetota > Actinomycetes > Streptomycetales > Streptomycetaceae > Streptomyces > Streptomyces sabulosicollis. The sequence goes on along the minus strand of NZ_JAEEAP010000037.1, from coordinate 30,695 downwards.
GGCGGCGAACCCGCCACGCTGCGGCGCCGGCTGGTCAACGCCGTCCGCTCGGCCTCGGACACCCTGGGCTTCGCGCCGTCGCTGCTGATGGACGGCCCGGTGGACACCGATGTGCCGGACGAGACCGGCGACCATGTGCTGGCGGTGCTGGCCGAGGCGCTCAGCAACACCGTGCGGCACGCCCATGCCCAGCGGGTGGAGGTGCGGCTGACCGTCGGCGCCGCCATCACCCTGGAGGTCACGGACAACGGGGTGGGCATCGGGGGCGCCGCCCCCAGCGGCGGACTGGTCAATATGCGGTCCCGGGCCGAACTGCTGGGCGGCACTTTGGACATCGAGGCGCCCGAGGCGGGCGGCACCCGGCTGGTCTGGTGCGTCCCCCTGGACCGCCGACGGCCCGCCGGAACGGCGAAAGGGCTGGCCCCGTGATATTGCTCTCTCTCCACCGAATACTGCGCATATCCGGCCCGCCATGCGGTACTCACGAATGGGGAAGGGGGTATGTGAATCCATGCGAATGATCTGGGGGCTGTGGCGCTGGCGGCGCAATCCGCTGCGCCGTAAGACGGACGTGATGGAGGCGTGCGCGGCGCTGACCGCCGCGGCGCTCATCCTGCTCGTCGCCCCCGCCGTCGGCTGGACCTCGGGGTCCCTGGCACACGGGGCTCTGGTGAAGGCCGCGCAGAAGCAGCGTGCCGAGCGGCATCCGCTCGCGGCCACGGTGGTGAAGGTGCTGCCGCATCCGCCCATCGACTCCGATCCCGAGACCGCCTCCGCGAGGGACGCCCATCGCCGCGTCCTCGCCCGCTGGACGGGGCCGGACGGCAGCAGACACGAGGGCACGCTGGGTGCCCACCCCGGCGCGGACCCCGGTGAGCGGTTCCGGATCTGGACCGACGACCACGGCCGCCCGGTGGGCCGCCCGCTGGACACCGCGACGGCCGCCACCCACGCCGTGCTGGCCGGGATCGGCGCGGCCGGGGTGACGGCGGTCCTGGTGGACGGCGCCCGGCGGCTGGTCGTATGGCGGCTGATGCGCCGGCGCTACGCACAGTGGGACATCGCCTGGGCGCGCGCCGGCCAGGACTGGGGACGGGCGGACGCCGACAGCTAGCCCGGGCGAGCGGGCAATGCCCGGCCAGGAGTTGTCATATGAACGCACAACTCCCTCCGTCCTCCACAGCCAGGTCAACTCATGGCGCCTCGCGCACGCTACGGTGGGGCATTCCATATGCGCAGCGGCAGTCAGCAGCGGCGGTCAGGCGCGCACACCGGCAACGTACGAGGTGGGGGCACAGCAGCACCATGGCACAGGGCTCGGTCGTCCAGGTGACGCACAGCGGAACGTCGCGGTGGCGGCGCCGCACCGGAGAGTACGCCTCCCTCACGGCGGCCCTGGAGGCCGCCGGGGACGGTGATGTGCTCTCCATCTCGCCCGGCACCTACCGCGAGAATCTGGTGGTGGGCCGGGCCGTCACCCTGCGCGGGCCCGAGGGCTCGGCACGCGGTTCGGTGCGGATCGCGCCGGTGGACGGAGTCGCGCTGACGATACGTGCCTCCGCCGTGGTCCAGGACCTGCATGTGGAGGGACAGGACTCGGCCGCCCCCGCGCTGCTGATCGAGGACGCCACCCCCGAGCTGACGGACATACGGGTCGCCACGCGCTCGGCGGTCGGCATCGAGGTGCGCGGCGGCGCCCGCCCGACCGTGCGGCGCTGCACCGTGGACAACCCCGCGGGCGTCGGGCTCAGCGTGCTCGACGGCGCGGGCGGGGTGTTCGAGGAGTGCGAGGTGGTGGCCGCCGGTCAGTCCGGGGTGGCGGTGCGCGGCGGCGCCCGTCCGCGCCTGGACCGCTGCCGGGTGCACCACGCCTCCGGCGCGGGGTTCTCGCTGACCGGCGAGGGCTCCTCGCTGGAGGCCGTCGGCTGTGAGGTGTACGAGATCCGGGGCGCCGGGGTGCAGGTCTCCGGGCGCGCGACCGGGAATCTGACCGACTGCCGGGTGCACCGCACGACGGCCGACGGGGTCAACCTGGACACGGACGCGGTGCTCACGCTCGCCGACTGCGAGATCCACGACATCCCGGAGAACGCGATCGACCTCAGGTCGCGTTCGGTGCTGACCCTGACCCGCTCCACGGTGCGCCGGTTCGGGCGCAACGGCCTGTCGGTGTGGGACCCGGGCACCCGGGTGGACGCCAACCAGTGCGAGCTGCACGAGAGCACCGGCGACTATCCGGCGGTGTGGGTGAGCGACGGGGCGACCGCCGTGCTCGACTCGTGCCGGGTGCGCGAGGTGCCGGACGCGCTGTTCGTCCTGGACCGGGGGTCACGGGTCGACGTGGTCGACAGCGATCTGTCCCAGGTGCGCTCCACCGCGGTCTCGGTGAGCGACGGGGCCATCGTCCAGCTGGACGACTGCCGCATCCGGGAGGCGGCCACCGGGGCGTGGTTCCGCGACCACGGCAGCGGCGGCACGCTCGCCAACTGCACCATAGACGGCGCCGCCACCGGAGTGATCGTCACCAAGGGCGCCGATCCGGCGGTCGAGCGCACCACGGTCTCCGGGCCGACGGAGGCCGGGTTCTACGTCTCCGCCGAGGGCCGCGGCACGTTCACCGGCTGCCGGGTGACCGGCAGCGGGGGCTATGGCTTCCACATCATCGACGGCTGCCGCACCACCCTGACCCGGTGCCGCACCGAGCGGTGTGCGCGCGGCGGGTACGAGTTCTCCGAGGCGGGGCCGATCGTCGAGGACTGCACCAGCGACGAGAGCGCCACCACGGCACTGGGCGCGCCCGGGGAGCCCCAGGTCACCGCGCCCGCGGTGGAGACGGTCTCGACGGGCGGGCTGCTGGGTGGCGTCCCGGCGCAGCGGTCCGCCCAGACCTCCGCGCCCGCCGCCGAGCCCCCGGTCGCCGTCCGCCCCTCCTCGGCGGTGCTGGGTGAGCTGGACGCGCTGGTCGGGCTGGAGAGCGTCAAGCGCGAGGTGCGCGCCCTCACCGACATGATCGAGGTGGGCCGGCGGCGTCAGGAGGCCGGGCTCAAGGCCGCCTCCGTCCGCCGCCATCTGGTCTTCACCGGCTCCCCCGGCACCGGTAAGACGACGGTCGCCCGGCTCTACGGGGAGATCCTGGCCTCCCTCGGGGTGCTGGAGCGCGGCCATCTGGTGGAGGTCTCCCGGGTGGACCTGGTCGGTGAACACATCGGCTCCACGGCCATCCGCACCCAGGAGGCGTTCGACCGGGCGCGCGGCGGGGTGCTGTTCATCGACGAGGCGTACGCCCTCTCGCCGGAGGACTCCGGCCGGGACTTCGGCCGGGAGGCGATAGACACCCTGGTCAAGCTGATGGAGGACCACCGGGACTCGGTCGTGGTCATCGTCGCGGGGTACACGGCGGAGATGGAGCGCTTCCTGTCCGTCAACCCCGGTGTGGCCTCGCGGTTCTCGCGCACCATCACCTTCGGCGACTACGCCCCGGAGGAGCTGCTGCGGATCGTGGAGCAGCAGGCCGAGGAGCATGAGTACCGGATCGGCGAGGGGGCGGCGGAGGCGCTGCTGAAGTACTTCACGGCGCTTCCCAAGGGCCCGGCGTTCGGCAACGGCCGCACCGCCCGGCAGACCTTCGAGGCGATGGTGGAGCGGCATGCTGGCCGGGTCGCCCAGCTGAGCGACCCGACCACGGACGACCTCACGCTGCTCTACCCCGAGGACCTGCCCGAGCTCATCTGACCGGCGGCCTCCTCCGCCGGTGGCGGCGTCTGCTCCGGGAGCCGGGCCAGCAGTCCGGCCCGCTCCCGGTCGAAGACGGGGTCGGCCTGGTAATCGCCGTGCCCCAGGATCGGCGCGGGCAGCGGGTGTTCGGTCGTACGGCCGTAGGCCAGCGGGTCCTTGAGCGCGTCGCAGTCGACCTCGGGCCCGGTGCCATCGGGCAGCTTGATGGGGCCGCCGATCGGGTCGGTATAGCGCCACAGGTTGCGCCAGCAGCGCACCTCGCCGTGGAGCGAGAGCAGCTGCGCGGGCCCGAAGTAGGCGGGGAACCAGCGCCCGTAGAGCCGCTCCAGCGGTGAGCCGTAGGTGAGCAGCGCGACCTGGCCGCGGGTGCGGTGGTCCACCTGCCAGACCGCCGCGGCGGCCAGCACACTGCCCTGGGAGTGGCCGGAGATGACCAGCCGGCCGCCGTGCCGGCGGGTCCAGGTCTCCATCCGCCAGGTCAGATCGGGCACCGCCCGCTCGGCGTAGCACGGGGGCGCGAAGGGGTGGGCGGCGCGCGGCCAGAAGGTGCCCACGTCCCACAGGATGCCGATGGTGCGGCGGGCGGAGGGGCTGCGGTAGGCGCGGCGGGCCCAGGTGACCAGCATCAGGAAGGCCAGCCCCATCAGCCAGGAGCCCAGCGCCTGAGCGGTCTGGGCGGCGGCGTCCACGGCCCCGGGCGCGCCGTCGGCGGCCCGCCCCGGCACCTCGTTGGTGACCCAGGCCGCGGTGACGGCCAGGGCGCCGAACAGCAGGGTGAGCAGCGCGACGGGGCCGACGATCCACGGGGCGGAGTCGGTGAGGCCCGCGCGGGCGATGGTGCCCGCGATCCGCCGGGTGCGTACGGCGTCGGGCCGCTCCCCCGGATAGCCGTCCATGATGGTCGGCAGCAGCCGGTTGCGCACCCGCCACACCCTTACGGTGAAGATCAGCAGCAGGACGACCAGGACCAGCAGCAGTGCGGGGATGGCCGTGGCCAGCCAGGTCAGCAGCACCGGCGGCGCTGTCCCCGGGCCCTCACCGGGGGTGCCGCCGCCGTCCAGCCAGTCGGCGAAGCGCTGGGCGACCCCGCCCGCGAGCACCGCACCGAGTCCGCAGGCGAGCACGGCGACGGCGGGCCCGGCGAGCCCGTACAGCGGGGTGCGGCCGGGCGCGGCCCGGTGCAGGACGACGGCGCACACCGCCATGATCACGATCAGCGCGCCCTCCCCGATGGCGATGGCGCAGAACGCCTCGTTGCCCGGCAGCTTGTCGGTGGAGGCCCAGCCGGGGCGTGACCAGCCGGCGTACAGGACGGAGAGCGCCAGCACCCCGAGGGCCGCGCCGGGCAGCGCGGTGGTGGTGATGCGGTCCAGCTCGGCGTCGACCTTGGTCTCGCTGCGGCCGCGGTAGCACACCACGGCCACCACGGTGACCGCGCTCGCGGCGAGCAGGGTCAGCAGCACCCAGCCCGCCGTGTCCTGCGCCCCGCTGCCGCCCGGTTCGCGATCGTGGGTGGTGGTGGGCAGGACCAGGCCCGCCGCGATGGTGAGGAAGCCCGCGGCGGTGTGCGCGGCGCGCAGCCGGGCGACGATCCTGCGGCCGTACCAGAAGCCGGGCAGGCACAGCGCGGGGCGGTCGCCCGCCTCGGGCGCGGACTCGTCGACGGGGCGCTCCAGCGGCGGGGAGGACTCGTACGCGCTCCAGGTGCGGTTGGACAGGTACCACAGCAGTCCGGTGAGCGCGCCGGGCAGCACCGCGGCGAGCGCGAGCCGGCGGCCGGGCTGGCTCCACCAGCCGTGGTTCTCCGGGGACAGGAAGCCGAGCCAGGACTTGCCCCCGGCGCAGTCGGCAGAACCGGCGCACTGCCAGGCGATCAGGTCCAGGGCCACCTCGCAGGCCCCGGCGATCAGCAGCACGGTCAGGGTGAGCGCCACGAGCCGGACGAGCAGGCCGTAGGTGCGCACGGTCCGCTCGCGCCGGTCGGCCGGGGGCCGCATCCAGTGGGCGAGGTTGGCGACCATGAACGGCAGTAAGAGCAGCCACAGGGCGCGGGAGCTGTTGCCCGAGGTGAGGTTGCACCAGACGTACGCCTCGCGGATCGGGCCGTCGCGGTCCGGGCCCTCGCGGTCCTCCGGCGGGCGCCGCTCGGCGTCGACGTCGTCCGCCCTGCGGTAGACCGCCGCGGTCCCGTCGCCGGTGACCAGGCTGGTGCGCGGATCGCCCAGCATCTCCTCGGGGGTGGTGCCGCCCACTCCGTGGACGAGGAGTTCGAGATCGGGTGGTGGCGCCCCGCCCGTGCGGGCTGTCATCGCCTGTTCCGCCGCGTCGGCCGGTGTGTCCGTACGCATGGTCGATGGCACCGTGTCCCCCGATCCGGTGTGGTGCGGTCGTTCTGGCTCCAGGATTGTGCCCATCGGCCACCTTCCCCGACCCCGACAGGGCCGGCGTGGCGAAATCGTAACCCCGGGTGCACCGGCGATCGGCTGTCCTCGCCTCGTGCGAAGATGAACGCGCTGGCGACGAGGGCCGACCGGAGGGAGACGAGGCAGGGTGAGCGACAACCAGAACCTGCTCGCGGAGCAGCGGCGTGCCCTGATCCTGGATGAGGTCAGGCGGCGCGGCGGGGTGCGGGTCAACGAGCTGACGCGCAAGCTCAATGTCTCGGACATGACGGTTCGTCGCGATCTCGACGCGCTGGCCCGGCTGGGCGTGGTGGAGAAGGTGCACGGCGGGGCCGTGCCGGTCGCCGAGGCGAGCACGTACGAGCCCGGGTTCGAGGCCAAGTCGGGCCTCGAGCTGAGCGCCAAGGAGGACATCGCCAAGGCGGCGGCCGCGATGGCCACGCCCGGCACCGCGATCGCCCTGGCCGGCGGCACCACCGCCTTCGCCCTGGCCCAGCAGCTGCTGGAGGTGCCGGATCTGACGGTGGTGACGAACTCGGTCCGGGTGGCCGACGTGTTCTACAACGCCCAGCGGTCGGCGGCGCTCGGCGGGGTGGGGCCGCGCCCCGGCGCGGCCACCGTGGTGCTCACCGGCGGGGTGCGGACGCCGTCGGACACGCTGGTGGGGCCGGTCGCGGACGCGGCGGTGCGCTCGCTCCACTTCGATGTGCTGTTCCTCGGGGTGCACGGCATATCGGTGGAGGCGGGTCTGTCGACGCCGAACCTCGCGGAGGCGGAGACCAACCGCCACTTCGTCAGGGCCGCGCGGCGGGTGGTGGTGGTCGCGGACCACACCAAGTGGGGCACGGTGGGGCTGAGTTCCTTCGCCTCGCTGGACCAGGTGGACGCGCTGGTCACGGACCCGGGGCTACCGGAGGAGGCGCGGGCGGAGATCTCCGAGTACCTGCCGGAGCTGGTGGTGGCGGGCGAGCCGGTGCGCACCGCAGACATCTGACACCCCGGCAGGTATCGTGTGTCCATGACACACCGGTTGCGTTCCGTGGGACTGGAGTACGCCGAGACCGCCCCGGTGCGGCTCGTCTTCGTCGCCAAGGTCTCCGCCGCGCCCGAGACGGTGTTCGAGGCGTTCACCGATGCCGAGGGGTGGCCACGGTGGTTCCGGCAGGTGCGGGACGCCCGCTCCACGGACGGCGGCAAGGGCAGGGAGATCCGCCTCGTGGGCGGCACCCGCTTCCGCGAGACGGTCATGGCGGCGGATCCGCACGAGCGCTATGCCTACCGCGTCGACGAGACCAACGCGCCGGGGCTGCGGGCGCTGCTGGAGGAGTGGACGCTGCGGCCCTCGGACGGCGGGACCGTGGTGCGCTACGTCTTCGCGGTGGACGGCACGGCGGTGCTGCGCGGTGCGGTACGGGCGATGCGGCCGGGTCTGCGGCGCGCGTTCCACCAGGCGGTGCGGAACCTGGACCGGTTGGTGGCGGCGGCCTGACAACGGCCGTGCGGGCGAGGCGGCGACCGTAAGGGCGTGACGGCGGCCACGCGCGGGTGGCGGTGGCCGTGAGGGCGGAGGTCAGTCCGTCCAGTTGCCCGTCGTGAGGAAGATGTCGAGCGTCTTCACATACGGCTCGATGTCCAGCCCCTGCTCCTCCAGCCACGCATCCGAGTAGTACTTGTCCAGATACCGCTCCCCCGGATCGCACAGCAGCGTCACCACGCTCCCGGTCCGGCCCGCGGCGACCATCTCCGCGACGATCCGCAGCGCGCTCCACAGCCCCGTCCCCGTGGAGCCGCCCGCCTTACGGCCGATGGCCCGCTCCAGGGCGCGCACGGCCGCGACGCTCGCCGCGTCCGGGACCTTCATCATCCGGTCGATCGCGCCCGGTACGAAGCTGGGCTCCATCCGGGGGCGGCCGATGCCCTCGATGCGCGAGCCGTGGTCGCTGGCGGCGTGGGCGTCGTGGTGGACCCAGCCGTCGAAGAAACAGGAGTTCTCCGGGTCGGCGACGCACACCCGGGTGTCGTACTGCATGTAGTGGACATAGCGGGCGATGGTCGCCGAGGTGCCGCCGGTGCCCGCCGTGGCCACGACCCATGCCGGTTCGGGATAGCGCTCCAGACGCAGCTGTTGATAGATCGACTCGGCGATGTTGTTGTTGCCGCGCCAGTCCGTGGCCCGCTCGGCGTAGGTGAACTGGTCCATGTAGTGGCCCCCGGACTCCTCCGCGAGGGCGGCGGACTCCTCGTACATCGTCCGCGGGTCGTCCACGAAATGGCACTGGCCGCCATGGAATTCGATCAGGCGGCACTTCTCCCGGCTGGTCGTGCGGGGCATCACCGCGATGAAGGGCACCCCGATCAGCTTGGCGAAGTACGCCTCGGAGACGGCGGTCGAGCCGCTGGACGCCTCGATCACGGGCTTGCCCGGCCGGATCCAGCCGTTGCACAGCCCATAGAGGAACAGCGAGCGTGCCAGGCGGTGCTTGAGACTCCCTGTGGGGTGGGTGGACTCGTCCTTGAGGTAGAGGTCGATCCCCCAGCGCTCGGGCAGCGGGAAGCTCAGCAGATGGGTGTCCGCGGACCGCTGGGCATCGGCCTGCACCTTACGGACGGCTTCCTTCAGCCACTCGCGGTAGCCGTGGTCGCTGCGATCCACGTCGACCGTCTCGCTGCCGCCGCGCGCCGTGCCGTCCAACGCCCCACTCCTCCTGCTCGTGCCCCGTGCCCAGCCCAGGTGGCATACTCATGCCGTTTCGATCCTCATTGTCCCCCAGTGCGCCCTGGTGTCCGGGGCCGGGCACGGGCACACTGCGCAGCAGGGAAAATGAGAGGCGGCGGCACAGTGCCAGTCGGAGCCATCGGGGAGGCGGTTGTGATGGCCGATACGGAGTTCAACGCAAGGGGAGTGCGGATCGAGCGATTCCTGCGCTCGGTCACCCGCGCCGGACAGGTCATGATCAAGGACGGCAGGCTGCAGTTGCTGACGAGTTACGGCAGCGAGATCGACAGCGCGCCGGTGCAGTCGGTGCGCGCGAGCAAGCCCTGGTTCGTGGACGGGGACCAGGCCATGGCCACCGTGAACGGCACCCGCTACCGCCTCACCCTCGGCTCGCAGGACGCCAAGTCCTCCTCGGCCAAGTCCGGCTCGGGCACCGCCAGCCGCTTCCTCGACGCCGTCCGGTCCGCCCGGGGGCGCGCCGCGAAGAGGTGAGGCGGCCGAGTTGCGCATGCGCGCGGTGGGACCGACCCTGGACGAGTATCAGTATCACTGAGGGTCAACAAGCGGTGACGCTGAGAACCGTCCCACCGGTCGCGCCCAGCAGCCACCACTGCTGAACGTGTTCGTCGCCCGCATCTGAATCAGGCTAGCCCCACGTCTTCAGGGAGTCGCAGCCGTGATCAGTCGTCCTAGCAGGCATTGCACGGTGGAGCTGCAGGCCCTGCCGTCGCGGATCGGACAGGTCCGCAGAATCGTGTCGGCGCAGTTGCGCTACTGGCATCTGGATCCGCTCATCGACCCGGCGGCGCTCGGCGTCACCGAGCTGCTCACCAATGTCCATCGGCACGCCGAGCCGGACAAGCAGTGCACGGTGGAGATCGCCCTCATGCTGGACCGGCTGACCGTTTCGGTCCGCGACCAGGATCCGCGACTGCCTCGCGTTCGGGCGTGCGATCCCTTCGCCACCCACGGCAGGGGGCTCGCGTTGGTCGCGGCCGTCAGCCAGAGCTGGGGGATGCACGCGCGGGACGACGGCGGCGGGAAGGTCGTCTGGTTCACGCTGGCCGTGCCGCGGTCCGCCGCCACCGCCAGGCCGCCCTTCGGGCCGCACGGAACGGGCCGTACCGCGCCGCCCCTTCGCACGGACGCCTCCCGTCCGGCGCCCGTTACCCCGGCACCGGCGCCCGCACCCGTCACCCCCGCACCCGTCGCCGCGGCACCGGCCCCCGCCGCCGCTCCGGCCCCGGCCGCTGCAGCCGCTCCGGCTCCCGCGGCCGTCCGGTCGGCGGCCTCCCGCTGAGCACGCCGGCGTCCCGCCTCCAGTGAGGCGGGACGGCCCGGACAAGCACTGCGGACCGATCAGGCCCGGTGGTGCGGACAGGCCGGGCAGCCCGGATGAGCCCGGCGGCCCGTACCGCACCGGCGGCCGGATCACTCCCCCCGGCGTTCCGCCGTCAGAGGGCCCCGCCCTTCGTCGCATGGCGGCCGAACTGCTCGTCCAGGACGGACAGCCGGCGCCAGTACTCGTCCTCGTCGATCTCACCCGCCGCGAAGCGGCGGCCCAGCACCGCGATCGGCGATCGCTCGCCGAAGTCCACGGGGCCGGGACCGTGCCGCCAGGGGGCGCGTCCGCGCCATCCGGCGCGCCGCAGCAGGAAGACCGCGCCGCCGACGACCAGCGCCCACATCAGCGGGACGAGCAGAATCCACGGTCCGGGGCCATCGCCGTCGGCGAAGCCGTGCGCCAGGGTGTTCATGGTGATCGCGCTCCTCGGGAGTGGGCTTCTCATGGCCTCGTCTTGTGGCCACTCCCGAGCATCACTCCCTTACGGTGCTCTGGTCGTCGTACGGCCGACGACAGTTCCGGTACCCCCTGGGGAGTACGCGCACCGGGCGGATCGCACTGTACCTACTAGTGTGTACGATCGATGCCGAGGACGAATACCCCTGCGAACACACGCCCCGCCGACAGGAGTTCACCGATGCTCGCCATGCAGTACCGGATCACCCTGCCCGCCGACTACGACATGAGGATCATCCGGCGCCGGGTGGAGACGAAGGGACCACTGCTCGACGACTTCCCTGGGCTGGGCCTCAAGGCGTACGGGATCCGGGAGCGGGGCGTGGACGGCTCGCCGGTCCATCAGTACGCCCCGTTCTATCTGTGGACCGCGCCCGAGGCCATGAACCGCTTTCTGTGGGGCCCCGGATTCCAGGGCATCGTCCGGGACTTCGGCAGGCCCTCGGTCGAGCACTGGCAGGGGCTGGCGTTCGAGCCGGGCGCCGCCGCGGGCACCGTGCCGCGCGCCGCCACCCGCCATGCCGAGCCGGTCCCGGCCGCCGTCGATCCCGCCTCCGCCGTCGAGGGCGCGCTGGAGCGGCTGGCCGAGCGCGCCCGTAAGGACGGCGTTCACACGACGGCCCTCGGCGTCGACCCGCGCGGCTGGGAGCTGATCCACTTCACGCTCTGGGAGGAGTCGGCACCGCCCTCGGAGCCCGGCGACCGCTACCAGGTGCTCCATCTGTCGACCCCCGGCCTGGACGCGCTCCCCCGGGGGCGGCACTGGTGACCGGCCGGCGGCTCAGCCCACGCCCAGGGCCGCCAAGGGGTCGTCCAGCACCGGCTGCCACGCCAACTCCGCCGCCCCGACCAGGCTGTTGTGGTCCAGCGTGCACGGCAGGATCGGCACGCCCCCGCTCCGGCCCCACAGGCTGCGCTCCGCCACCACCGCGCGCAGCCGCTCCGGGTCGGCCTCCAGGAGCTCGCGGTGCAGTCCGCCGAGGATGATGCGGTCCGGGTTGAGGATGTTGACCAGACCGGCGAGTCCGAGGCCGAGGCGGTCGATGAGCTGCTCGGTGGCCGCCCTTACGGACGCCTCCGTGGCGTACTCCTCGCGCAGCAGATCGCGGGCCTGCTGCAGCAGGGACACCTCCGGCCCCGGGTCGCGCCCGGCCGCCGTGAGGAAGGCGAGCGGATCGGCCTCGATGTCCAGACAGCCGCGGCTGCCGCAGTGGCAGGGCGGGCCCTCGGGGTTGACGGTCAGATGGCCCACCTCGAGGGCGAGCCCCGCGCTGCCCGTGTGCAGCCGTCCGTCGAGCACCAGCGCACCACCGACGCCCCGGTGCCCGGTGGCGACACAGAGCAGGTGCTGGGCGCCGCCGCCCGCGCCATGGCGGTGTTCGGCGAGCGCGGCCAGGTTGACGTCATTGCCCGCGAAGCCGGTGACCGGCTCCCCGTCGTCGCCGCGGATCCCGGCCGCGGCGAGGCTGCGGTTGAACAGCTCGCGCACCGGAGCGCCCGCGGGCCAGGCGACGTGCAGCGGGTTCAGGGCGGTGCCCTCCGGTTCGGCGACCGCGGACGGGACGGCGAGCCCCGCGCCCACACAGCGGCGGCCGGTCTCCCGCAGCAGCCGGACACCGGCCTCGACGACCGCGTCGATGACGTGCGCCGGGTCCGCGGGCACGGTCATGCAGCCGGGGGCGGTGGCCACCGTCTGCCCGCCGAGCCCGACCAGCGCCGCGCGGAAACCGTCGGCGTGCACCTGGGCGGCGAGCGCGACCGGCCCGTGGGGAGCGATCGACAGCCGGTGGGAGGGACGGCCCTGCGCTCCGGCGGCCCCGAGCGGCCGTGAGTCGACCTGGATCAGTCCGAGCGCCTCCAACTCGGCGGCGACGGCGCCCGCGGTCGCGCGGGTCACCCCGAGTTCGGCGGTGAGCACGGCGCGGGTGGGGGCGCGGCCGGTGTGGACGAGTGCCAGTGCCGGGCCAAGAGCGCTTCGGCCGCGCTCGAGCCTTGTCCGTGTCTGGGTCACGCCTCTATTCTCACTTTGTGCCGACTCCAAACAAAACACGGACGGCCACTCCGGGCACGCGCCGCTCCGTCCCCACGGATCGCGACCTCGCCCGACTCCGCGCCGCCATCACCACGTTCTTCTTCCTGGACGGCTTCGTGTTCGCCGGGTGGGTCGCCCGGATCCCCGCGATCAAGGACCAGACGAGCGCCTCGGAGGGCGCGCTGGGGCTGGCGCTGCTCGGCGTGTCGGCGGGCGGTACGGCCACCATGATGGCCACCGGACGCCTGTGCCGCCGCTTCGGCAACCATCCGACCACGGTGGCCGCCGGTGTGCTGCTCGCGGGCTCCGTCGCGCTGCCGCCGCTGACCCACTCCGCACTCGCCCTCGGACTGGTGCTGCTGGTCTTCGGCACCGGGTTCGGCGCGCTCAACGTGGCCATGAACAGCGCGGCCGTCGACCTCATCGCCGCCCTGCGCCGCCCGGTCATGCCCGGGTTCCACGCCGCGTTCAGCCTGGGCGGGATGGCCGGCGCCGGGCTGGGCGGGCTGATCGCCGACCAGCTGTCCCCGGCCCGCCATCTGGCGCTGCTCGCGGTCTTCGGGCTGGTGCTCGCGGCGGCCGCGGGCCGGACGCTGATCTCACTGCCGGTGCCCACGCGGCGGGACGGCGCCGGGCCCGCGGCCGGGTCCGGGCAGGCCGCCGACCCCGAATCGCCCCCCGGTGCACAGCGGCCGGGCCGCGCCCGGTGGCTCGTCGCCGTGTTCGGCCTGATCGCCCTCTGCACGGCGTACGGCGAGGGCGCGATGGCCGACTGGGCCGCGCTCCATCTGCACCAGGACCTCGACGCGTCCGCCGGGCTCGCCGCCGCGGGCTACTCGGTCTTCGCCCTGATGATGGCCGTCGGGCGGCTCAGCGGCACCGCGCTGCTCGAACGGCTCGGCCAGACCAGGACGTTGATCGCGGGCGGCGCCACGGCCGCGGCCGGAATGCTGCTCGGCTCGCTCGCGCCCACGATCTGGCTGGCGCTCCTCGGCTTCGCGGTCACCGGGCTGGGACTGGCCAACCTCTTCCCCGTCGCCATCGCGCGGGCGGGCGCGCTGACGGGGCCGGGTGGGGTCGCCGCGGCCTCCACGCTCGGCTACGGCGGCATGCTGCTGGGCCCGCCGACGATCGGCTTCCTGGCCGACTGGTACTCGCTGCCGGTCGCGCTCACCACGGTCGCGGCGCTGGCGGCCGTGGCGGCGATGGTCGCGTATGGCACGCGGAACGCCGCGCGCACGGCCGGAAGCTGATATTCCGCCCGTCCCGGCCCGGCGTTGTCGGAGGGGGCTGGCATGATTCCGCCATGGAGACTGCCGAGTTGATCGAAATCGTGGACCGCGAGGGCCGGTTGCTGGCCGACGCCGCGGCCGGGGCCGGGGTGGACACCCCCGTGCCCACCTGCCCCGACTGGCGCGTGCGTGATCTGCTGACCCACCTCGGCCGGGTGCACGGCTGGGCCACCCGGTTCGTCGCCGAGGGCCTCACCGAGCCGGTCCGGCCGGCGGTCGAGGCGGCGCCGGCCGACGCCGAGCTGGTGTCGTGGTACCGCGAGGTCCATGCCCGGCTGGTCGACACCCTCACCCATGCCGACCCCGGGGTGAACTGCTTCACCTTCCTGCCCGCGGAGTCCCCGCTGGCGTTCTGGGCCCGGCGCCAGGCCCATGAGACGGCCATCCACCGGATCGACGCGGAGTCGGCGCGGGGCGGGGAGTTCTCGCCGGTCACCCCGGAGTTCGCGGCCGACGGAGTGGATGAGCTGCTGACCGGTTTCCACAGCCTGGACCGGTCCCAGGTGCGCACGGACACCCCGCGCACGCTCCGGGTGAGGGCCACGGACCAGGCCGCGGTCTGGACGATACGGCTGTCACAGGACGCTCCGCGGACCGAGCGCGACGGCGCGGGGGCGGCCGACTGCGAGCTCAGCGGCCCGGCCCGCGACCTCTACCTCGCGCTGTGGAACCGGCTGCCGATCGGCGTGCTGACCACGGAGGGGGACGAGAAGCTGGCCGAGCTGTGGCGGGAGCGCTCGGGGATCTGACCTCCCGGCCACTCGGGTCGCGGCCCCGGCCCCGGCCACACCGGTTACCGGCGAGTAATGACCCGTGTTAGCTTCCTGTCATGTCACGTCGATCGATGTCGCCGCGCGGTCTGCGCCGCGCGATGAACTGGTGGCCGCCCTATCTCTTCGCCGGAGTGCGGGTGGTCCACCTGGCGGAGGACTGGAGCAGCGTCCGCGTCAGGCTGCGGCTGCACCGCTTCAACTCCAACTACGTGGGGACCCACTTCGGTGGTTCGCTGTTCGCGATGAGCGACCCGTTCTGGATGCTGCTGGTGATGAACCGGCTCGGCCGGGACTACATCGTCTGGGACAAGGCCGGCGAGATCGACTTCGTCTCGCCCGGCCGCGGCGACGTGTTCGCGGACTTCCATCTCACCGAGGAGCGGCTGGCGGAGATCCGCGAGGCCACGGCGGACGGCGGCAAGGCGCTGCCGTGGTTCGAGAACGAGGTGGTCGCCGCGGACGGTACGGTCGTGGCACGCGTGCGGAAGCAGCTGTATGTGCGCAGGAAACACCCTGACGGGCAGCGCGAGCCGGGGCGGACCGACCCGGCGGCGGCCACCGGACACCAGGCGAAGGGCTGAGACGAGATGACCGGACCCCGTTCCCAGAGCGAGCGCGACGCGCTCACCGTCGAGACGGTGTTCGCCCTGGTCACGGCCGGTCTGCTGGCGGCCGTGCTCTATGTCGCGGTCGCGAGCCCCGCCCTCTTCGGCGACCTGGGCCGCTCTCAGGAGCGGGCCTGGCAGGGGGCCGCCTTCGCGGTGGCCACCGTCGGATTCGCCGTTCGCCTGGTGCGGGCGCTGTGGCTCTTCTCCCGGCAGAGGCGCTGATGCCCCAAGGCCCGCGCCCGGCACGGTGGCAGTGCGCCGGGGCGCGCTGGGGCCGCGGCGGGCCCGTGCTGGTCTGGCGCCATCCGGCCCAGGGGGAACGGCTCTCCCCGCTGGCGCCGGACCGCCCTCTCTCGTTCACCACCGGGCCCCGGCGCGAGTGCGTCGGCGTCCGCAGGGGCACCCGGCACACCCCGTGCCCGGCCGTGGCGGAGGTCCCGGCCTCCGCCGTATCGGCGCAGTGCCCGGACTGCGCCCGGCTGGACCGCTCGTACTCCGTGGCCGCCGACACCCGTACCGACGATCCGCGCCCTTACGACGTCTATCTCGCCTGGTTCGGCCCGGAGTTGGTCAAGGTCGGGATCACCGCGGCGGAGCGCGAGGGGGCACGGCTGCTGGAGCAGGCCGCGCTCTCCTCCTGTCTGCTGGGCCGGGGCCCGCTGATGGCCGCGCGCCGTGCCGAGGCCGTGCTGGGCGCCGCGCTCGGCGTTCCGGACCGGTTCCCCTACGCCGCCAAGCGCACCGTCCGCGAGGCACCGCCGCCCGCGGAGCGGCGGGCCGCCGACCTCGCCGCGCTCCACCAGCGGGCGCGCGGCCTGGGCGGACTGCCGGAGTCGCTGGCCCTGGCCCCCTTCGAGCCGGTGCACCATGACACGGCGTTCCCTCTGGACCGGGTGCGCCCGGCGCCGGGGCTGATCCAGCTCGTTCCCGAGGCCACCGTGGCCGGTCGCGTCGACGCCGTGGCGGGCCCGGACATCCATCTGACCTCGACCGACGGCCGGGCCCTGCTGCTGGACACCCGGCGGCTGGCGGGCTGGCCGCTGGCGGCGGCCGCCCCGGACGCCCCGACGACGGCGCCGGTGGAGCGGCGGGAGCGGGCGGCGCAGGCCCCGGAAGGGCTGTTCTGAAGGGACGGCCGAGCCGGGCGAGCGGCTGCCCCGAGGGCGGAGCCCGGACCCGAGACTTCCGCTCAGCCGAGCGAGCCCGGCCGGACCAGGCCGGACCAGAGACCTTCGCTCAGCCGAGCCAGCCCGGCCGGACCAGGCCCGACTCGTAGGCGAGCACGACGAGTTGGGCGCGGTCCCGGGCGCCCAGTTTGACCATCGTGCGGCTCACATGGGTCTTGGCGGTGAGCGGGCTGACCACGAGCCGCCGGGCGATCTCCTGGTTCGACAGCCCCATGCCGACCAGGGCCATCACCTCCCGCTCCCGCTCGGTCAGCTCCGCCAGCGCCGCCGCCGGCGCGGGTTCCCTGGAACGGGCCGCGAACTCGGCGATGAGACGGCGGGTCACCCCGGGCGACAGCAGCGCGTCGCCGCCGACGACCGCGCGCACCGCCCGCAGCAGCTCATCCGGTTCGGTGTCCTTGACCAGGAAGCCGGAGGCGCCGGAGCGGATCGCCTCGAAGACGTACTCATCGAGTTCGAAGGTGGTCAGCATGACCACCTTCACCTCGCCGAGGGCCGGGTCCCCGGTGATCCCCCGGGTGGCGGCGAGGCCGTCGAGCACCGGCATGCGGATGTCCATGAGGACGACGTCGGGGCGCCGCTCCCGTACGAGCGCCAGCGCCTGTTCCCCGTCGGCCGCCTCGCCGACCACCTCGATGTCCGGCTGCGCGGCCAGCAGGGCGCGGAAACCGGCGCGAACGAGGAGCTGGTCGTCGGCGAGCGCGACCCGGATCACGGTCCCGGGCCCGTCCTCATCCCTCATGCGGTCTTCCTCCCACCCTTGAACGGGATCCTGGCCCGGACGCGGAAGCCGCCGTCCGGGCGGGGGCCCGCCTCCACCGTGCCGCCGAGCGCGGCGGCCCGCTCGCGCATGCCGACCAGGCCGTTGCCGCCGCCCGTCGCCCCGTCCCCGGTCGCGGGGCCGTCGTCGTCCACCCGCAGCTCCACCTCACCGGGGGCGTAGCGCAGCAGCACACGGGCGTTCCGGGAGCCGGAGTGGCGGACGATGTTGGTCAGCGCCTCCTGCACGATACGGAACGCCGCGAGATCGGCGCCGGGCGGCAGGGCCGTCCGTACCCCCTCCACCTCCACCCGCACCGCGAGCCCCGCGTCCGCCGCCTGCCCGGTCAGCTCCTCCAGGCGGTCCAGGCCGGGCGCCGGTGAGCGCGGCGCGGCGCCGGGCGCGCCGGAGCCGGAGGACCGGAGGGTGTCGAGGACCTGGCGGACCTCGCCCAGCGCCTCCTTGCTGGCCGCCTTGATGGTGGTCAGCGCGGTGCGCGCCTGCTCGGGGTCCTGGTCGAGGAGGGCGAGCCCGACGCCCGCCTGGACGTTGATGACCGAGATGCTGTGGGCGAGGACGTCATGCAGTTCGCGGGCGATCCGCAGCCGCTCCTCGTCCGCCCGGCGCCGCGCCGCCGCCTCCCGTTCGGCCCGCTCCCGGGCCCACTGCTCACGCCGTACGCGGACGAGTTCGGACCCGGCGACGATCGCCGTCGCCCAGGCGGTGACCGCCAGCTCCTGCCCCCAGCCGACGGGCCCGTCACCGTCCGGCGGCAGCCAGCGGTAGAGCCAGTGGCCGATCAGCAGATGGCTCCCCCACAGCAGCCCGAGCGCGCTCCACGCGGCGATCCGCCGCCCGGCGGCGATGGCCGCCACACAGGCGACGACGACGCTGAGGAAGACGGGCCCGTACGGATATCCGGCGGCGAGGTATCCGGCCGTCACCACCGCCGTGCCGACCACGACCGCCCCGGGGCGGCGACGGCGCATGAGCAGCAGCGCGGGCCCGGCGAGCAGCAGCACGGCGCTCCCGGGCCCGAGGCCCGCCCGGGCGGACTGATCATGCGCGGCGAACCCGGTGCCCACCATCTGGATGACGGCGATGGCGAGCGTGGAGCGCCAGGGTACGGCCGGGCGCGACGGGTCGAAGGGCATCCCGCGCCACCGTCCGCCCGGCCGCTGCCCCGGGCCGTGCTCCCCCGTGAATCCGTGCATACGGGCAACGCTAAACCGGCCGGGCGGCCCCGGCGTCCCCCCTGCGCGGTGCCCGCGCCTACTCCCGGCGGAGTAGGCGCCCGTGTCCTGCCGGGCGGATCGTGGGTGCGTACGGGAGGCCACCCCCGCCATGAGCGTCACAGGCCCGCGGCCACCCGCCCGACAAGGCCCAGGCCCTAGCCCCGGTCCATCGCCGCCAGGGCGCGGCGGGCGGCCGGGTGGGTGCGGACGAGGTCGCCGAGTGTGGTGGTGCCGCGGGTGATCTTCGTGAAGGCGCGCCACGCCGGGCGGAAGCCGGTGATCGCCGCGTGGAACATCCCGGGGCGGCGGGCGAAGACCGTGTGCAGTCGGCGGCCGACGCCCATCTCCACGCCGAGCCCCGCCTTGATCGCGAAGGCGTAGTTCAGTGCCTGGCGGCGGGCGTCCACCGCGTCATGGGCCTCGGCGACGCGCACCGCCCACTCCCCCGCGAGCCGGCCCGAGCGCAGTGCGTAGGAGATGCCCTCGCGGGTCCACGGCTCCAGCAGCCCGGCCGCGTCGCCGCACACCAGGACCCGGCCGCGCGACAGCGGCGAGTCGTCGGAGCGGCAGCGGGTCAGATGGCCGGAGGAGATGCTGGGCTCGAATCCGGCGAGGCCGAGCCGGGCGATGAAGTCCTCCAGATAGCGCTTGGTCCCGGCGCCCTCGCCGCGCGCCGAGATGACGCCGACGGTCAGGGTGTCCCCCTTGGGGAAGACCCAGCCGTAACTTCCCGGCATCGGGCCCCAGTCGATGAGCACCCGGCCCGCCCAGTCCTCCGCGACGGTCCGCGGCACGGGGATCTCCGCCTCCAGGCCGAGGTCCACCTGGTCCAGCTTCACCCCGACATGCGCGCCTATGCGGCTCGCGCTGCCGTCCGCGCCGACCACGGCCCGGGCCAGCACCGTCCCACCGTCGGAGAGCACCACGGCGACCGTGCGCCGGTCGGGCACGGCCGGGCCGTGCTGCTCGACGCGGGTGACCGCGACGCCCGTACGGACCTCGGCGCCCGCGTCCTTGGCGGCGTCGACCAGGGCCGCGTCGAACTCCGGCCGGTTGATCAGCCCGAAGAGCGCGTGCTTGGAGCGGCGGGTGCGGGACAGCTTGCCGTTCAGCGAGAACGTGACCGCGTGCACCCGCTCCCGCAGCGGCAGTTCGAAGCCCGGCGGGAGGGCGTCGCGCGAGGGGCCGATGATGCCGCCGCCGCAGGTCTTGTAGCGCGGCAGCTCGGCCTTCTCCAGCAACAGCACCCGCCGCCCGGCGCAGGCGGCGGCATGGGCCGCGGAGGCACCCGCGGGGCCCGCGCCCACCACGACGACGTCCCATACCGTCTCATTGTCCGGGGCTGCGTTGTCGCTGCTCACGTGTGGATCCGCTCCCAATCGACCGACCTGATGCGCCTACCCGGCATCCTACGGCTCCCCGGCGGATGACCCCGCTGTGGGATGATCGGCCACGCGGCATCAAGCCGTACATACGTGCCCATCGCAGCGCATCCCGCCGCTGGCCCGTCGCACCCCAGGAGGGTCCCCATGGAGAAGGCGCCTCTCGCCGCCACCGTCGCCGCCCTGCAGCCGCGCGCCAGGGCCGAGCTGGCCGAGCTGGTGGCCTTCAAGTCGGTGGCGGACCCGGCGCAGTTCCCGCCCGGCGAATGCGAGGCCGCCGCCCGGTGGGTCGCCGACGCCCTGCGCGCCGAGGGGTTCGAGGACGTGGCGCTGCTGGACACCCCCGACGGCACCCAGTCCGTCTACGGCTTCCTGCCCGGCCCGGCCGGTGCCCCGACCGTGCTGCTCTACGCGCACTACGACGTGCAGCCCCCGCTGGACGAGGACGCCTGGCACACCCCGCCCTTCGAGCTGACCGAGCGCGACGGCCGCTGGTACGGGCGGGGCGCCGCGGACTGCAAGGGCGGCGTGATCATGCACCTCACCGCCCTGCGGGCGCTCAAGGCGAACGGCGGCGTCCCGGTCAACGTCAAGGTGATCGTGGAGGGTTCGGAGGAGCAGGGCACGGGCGGTCTGGAGCGCTACGCAGAGGCCCATCCGGAGCTGCTGACCGCCGACACGATCGTGATCGGCGACGCGGGCAACTTCCGGGTCGGGCTGCCGACCGTCACGGCCACGCTGCGCGGCATGACGCTGCTGCGGGTCTCGGTGGAGACCCTGGAGGGCAATCTGCACTCCGGCCAGTTCGGCGGGGCGGCCCCGGACGCGCTCGCCGCGCTGATCCGCGTCCTGGACTCGCTGCGCGCCGAGGACGGTTCGACCACCGTCAAGGGGCTCGACGCGGACGCGGAGTGGGACGGGCTCCCGTACCCGGACGAGGAGTTCCGCAAGGACGCCAAGGTGCTCGACGGGGTCGGGCTGATCGGCTCCGGTACGGTCGCGGACCGCATCTGGGCGCGCCCGGCCGTCACCGTGCTCGGCATCGACTGCCCGCCGGTGGTCGGTGCCACTCCGTCCGTCCAGGCGGGCGCGCGTGCGCTGATCAGCCTGCGGGTGCCGCCGGGTGTGGACGCGGCCGAGGCCAACCGGCTGCTCGCCGAGCACCTCCGGTCCTCGGTGCCGTGGGGCGCGCGGCTCTCGGTGGAGCAGATCGGCCAGGGCCAGCCGTTCCGCGCGGACACCACGAGTTCGGCGTACGCGGCGATGCGGGAGGCGATGCGCCTGGCGTACGACGGCCAGGAGATGGCGATCGCCGGGCAGGGCGGCTCGATCCCGCTCTGCAACACGCTGGCCTCGCTCTACCCGGAGGCGGAGATCCTGCTGATCGGGCTGAGCGAGCCGGAGGCGCAGATCCACGCGGTCAACGAGAGCGTCTCGCCGGAGGAGCTGGAGAAGCTCTCGCTCACCGAGGCGCTGTTCCTGGGGATATACGCGGCGGGCAAGGGCTGAGTCCTCCCCTCCTCCTGCCGCCGCCCCGCGGTCGGCCGGTCGGCCGGTCGGGGAGATCGGTCCGCGGGACGCGGCGGCGCCCGGCGGGCGGGGCGGCCGGCCGCTGGGCCCGGCGGACAGCATGGCCGGCCGATGGGCCCGGCGCCGGGCCCGTGGGGGTCAGCCCGTGGGGGTCAGCCCGTGGGGACGCCCGCCTCGAGATAGAGCGGGCGGCCCTGCTCGCGGGCGCGCAGCGCCCAGCGCAGCCGGCTGAGCCGCACCGGTGGCAGCAGCGCGGCGGCCTCGCTCTCGGTGACGAAGCGCCAGCCGCGCAGTTCGGCGCCGGGCAGCAGCACCTCCCGGGCGGCCGCGCTGGAGAGCTTGCCGCCGTCGAAGAGCAGCCGCAGGCCCCCGTAGCCGGGCGGCTGGGGGCGCTCCCAGTCGGCCACCAGCAGCCGCAGGGGTTCGTCCAGCCGCACCCCCAACTCCTCGGTGACCTCGCGCACCCCTGCGCACATCGGGGGTTCGCCCGGTTCGACGACGCCGCCGGGGAACTCCCAGCCGGGCTTGTAGGTGGGGTCGACGAGCAGCACCCGGTCCTCCTCGTCGAAGAGCAGGACCCCGGCGGCCAGCGTCTCCGCCCTCGGCTCCGGGGTCTGCACGATGTCGCAGCTCCCGGCGCCCTCGCGGACGGCGTCGGCGATGTGCTGGGCGGTCTGGCGCGGGGTGAGCCCGGTGGTGTCCACGACGTGGGCATCGGTGGTCAGCCAGGTCAGGGCCGCCCGGTAGGGCGCGAGATGGGCCAGGCACCACTGGCGTACGGACTCGTTCGCGTCCGCGTCCCCGGGTATCACCTCACGTTCGGCTATGCGCTCGCGAAGGATCGTTTCATCGATGTGCAGCAGAACATGCCGCACGGGGATGCGGCGGGCCGCGAAACCACCGAAGATCTCATCCCGGTACTCCTGTCTGAGGACCGTCATCGGGACCACGAGCGGTCCGCCGACCTCCGCGATCAGCGCCGCTCCGGTGTCCACGACCAGTCGGCGCCAGGACGGCAGGTCCTGGTAGTCGGACACCTGTTCAAGGCGCTTCCGCGGGAGCATCATCCGCAGACCGTTACCGACCAGCTCCGGGTCGTAGAACGTGCTGCCGGGCATGAAGTCCACCAATGCGCGGGCCGCGGAGGTCTTACCCGCACCGAACGCACCGTTCAGCCAGACGATCACATT
The DNA here is from genome assembly GCF_016103465.1 of Streptomyces sabulosicollis. Classification (GTDB taxonomy): domain Bacteria; phylum Actinomycetota; class Actinomycetes; order Streptomycetales; family Streptomycetaceae; genus Streptomyces; species Streptomyces sabulosicollis. The sequence goes on along the minus strand of NZ_JAEEAP010000037.1, from coordinate 8,052 downwards.
TCCCCCTATTCCATCGCCTCCTGACAGTTGCCCGCATCACCCTGCCACGGAAACGCGCGAAGACGACCGAGTGACGGATCGCGCCGCTCCGGGCGGGTTGGGCGCGGGACGCGGGGTGGGGCGGCGGCGCAGGGCCGGAGGTCTTGTGGCGCCTCGTGCCACAGGGGTCACCGTGGCCACATGAGCCACGGTGACCCCTGTCGTATCAGCCCTTGCTGGCGCCGAGGGTGAGTCCGGCGATGAAGTGGCGCTGCAACAGCAGGAAGACCAGCACCGTGGGAAGCGCCACGATCACCGAGCCCGCCGCGAGCAGGTTGTAGTCGGTGAAGAACTGGCCGCGCAGATTGTTGAGCGCGGAGGTGATGGGCAGCTTGTCGCCGTCGGAGATGAAGACGAGCGCCCACAGGAAGTCGTTGTACATCCAGGTGAATTGCAGGGTGGCGAGCGCGGCCAGCGCGGGCCGGCACAGCGGAAGCGTGATGTTCCAGTACTGCGTCCAGACCCCCGCCCCGTCCACCCGCGCCGCCTCCACGATCTCATCGGGAATGGTGCGCATGAAGTTGGCGAGGACGAAGACGCAGAATCCCACCTGGAAGGCGACCTGAACGGCGAGCACGGCCCAGTAGGAGTCGTACATCGTCATCGAGTCCGACATCCAGTAGGGCAGGTTGATCTTGGTGAAGAGCACATAGAGCGGAGTGACGATGACCTGCTGCGGCAGCAGATTGCCCGCCGTGAACACCATCAGCAGCACCAGCCCGCCGCGTATTCTCAGCCGGGTCACGCAGAACGCGACGAACGAGGCGAGGAAGAGCGTCAACAGCACCCCGGGCACCGCGATGATGAGCGAGTTGACGAAGTACTTGCCCATTCCGGAGTCGTTGAAAGCCTGCGCGTAGTAGTCGAATGACAGATGGCGCGGCAGCGAGAAATAGCCGTATTTCGCGGTCTCCTCGTACGGCCGCAGCGAGGCGTAGACGGCGAGCAGCAGCGGGGCGAGGAAGGCGAGCGACACGACCATCAGAAAGGCGTGCAGCCCGAGCCGGCCACGGGTCACCCGGCGCTTGCCGGGGCCGGTCACCGGGGCCACGGTCCGTACGGGGGCGGTCGGAGTGGTGACGGTCATCCCTTCTTCCCCCCTCGCAGCTCCTGGACCAGATAGGTCACGATGAATCCCAGGGACACGGTCAGCAGGACGACGGCGATCGCGGAGCCGAAGCCGATCCGGCTGGCCTCGCCGATGATGTTGTCGGTGACCAGCACCGAGAGCAGTTCGAGCCCGTTACGGCCGTGGTTGATGGCGTAGACGATGTCGAAGGCGCGCAGTGCCTCGATCACGGTGATGACGCCGACGATGATGTTGACCGGCCGCAGGGTGGGCAGCACCACCCGGAAGAAGGTCTGGGTCTCGCTGGCGCCGTCGATCGCGGCCGCTTCCTTGAGCGAGGGATCAACGGATTTCAGCCCGGCCAGATAGAGGATCATCACATACCCGGTGTGCCGCCAGGCGGCCGCCAGCAGCACCATCCAGATGTTGAGGTCCGGGTCGCCGAGCCAGTCCACGGGGTCGTTCTCGTTGGCGAGGATCGCGTTCAGCGCACCCTGGTCACGGGAGAAGATCAGCTGCGCGATGAAGCCGACGATGGCGAGGGAGAGCACCACCGGCATATAGAGCGTGGACTGGTAGAAACGGCTGAACCGGACGCCCTTGTCCAGGAGTACGGCCAGCAGCAGTCCGAAGGGCGTCGCGACCAAGCCGAGAAAGGCCACCCAGAGCAGATTGTTGCGGACCGCGGGCCAGAACGGCGGATAGTCGGTGAAGAGGGTCTTGTAGTTGTCGATGCCCACCCAGTGGATATCGCCGATGCCGTCCCAGCTGGTGAAGGACAGGCCGACGGAGGCGAGGGTCGGGCCCCAGATCAGGGCCAGGTCGAGCAGGATGGGTATGCCCAGCAGCACGCCGATGACGGCGAGGTCGCGGGAGGTGAATCTCCGCGGACCCCGCCGTTTGGCACGCCGCGCGGTGGTGAGCGGCACGGCGCGAATCTCCTAGTCGCTGGCGAAGATGGTCTTCTTCTGGGACTCGATGTCCTTGGTGAGGGAGTCGATGTCGTTCGGCTTGTTGATGAACTGCTGAATGGCCCGGATCATCACCTGGGACGCGAAGTCCGGCCGGGTGTCGCGGTCCATGAACTGCGATATCTGCTTGGCGTTCGAGACGAGGTCGACGGCCTTCTTCTGCAGCGCGTTGTACGAGGAGGTGGACGCCTTGTCGTTGACGGCGATGTTGTTCGGGTCCCGCTTGAGGTAGATCTCCTCGGCGGCGGGCGTGGCGAGGTACTTCAGCAGTTCCTTGCCCTCCTTCTGCCGCTTGGACTTCTTCGCCAGCAGGAAGCCGTCGATCGGCGCCTCCACCGCGTCCTGGCCATAGGCGGAGTCGATCTCGGGGAAGGGGAAGAAGTCCAGGTCCTCGCGGTCGGCGGCGGAGAACTGCTGCCCGGGGTGGGGCAGCCCGAAGACCGCCATACCGGACTTCTTCTGCGCCAGGCTCTGGGCGGCCTCCTGCCAGGTCCGTCCGTTGGCGCCCTTCTGGTGGTACGGCATCAGACCGCGCCACAGGTCGAAAACGTTTCGGACCTTGGGATCGGTCCAGGACTCCTTGCCGCCCATGAGGGAGATATGGAAGTCGTAGCCGTTGGCCCGCATATTGAGATAGTCGAAGGTCCCCATGGCGGGCCAGCCGTCCTTGTCGCCGAAGGCGATGGCGTCGAGGCCGTCCTTGTCCATCCGCTTGGCGAGCGCCCGGAACTCGTCGAAGGTCTTCGGAACCTCGTAACCGTGCTGGGCGAAGACGCTCTTCCGGTAGAAGACCGCCCACGGGTAGTAGTAGTACGGCACGAGGTACTGCTTGCCGTCCTTGCCGGTGGACTGTGCCTTGAGCGCGTCGGAGAAGCCGTCGAAGCCCTTCCAGAGGTCGCTGATCTCGGCGAGCTGCCCCTGTTCGGCGAAGAACTGCATGCGGTACCCGGCGAACCACATGAAGACGTCGTCCGGGGTGCCCTTCAGATAGCGGTTGATGCCCTCCTGAAAGGCTTCATGGTTGACGGTGTTGACCTTGACCTTCTTGTCCGACTTCTTCTCGTAGGCGTCGAAGACCTCGGCGAACGCCTTGCGGGGGACGGCGTCGGAGGCGTTGGAGCCGATCTTCACTTCGTTGCCCGGACCACCGCAGGCGGTCAGCAGCGTCGGAAGGGCGACCGCGCCGGCTCCGGCCGCGGTGCCTCGTAGTAGCGCACGGCGGGAGATCCGATGTCCTGACGATGACGGTGCCATGTGCCCCTCCACAGAGGTTCAATCAAACACAACCGAACGCGAGTGAGGGGATCTCACCCGGCACCCGGCCAAATCGTCAAGGGTTTTGACGAGATATCGAACAACTGTTATCGCATCTCTTCCAACAGACTCCAACAGGGTCTACCGTAAACGCTCGCATGTGACGCAGCCATGACACTGCGTTACCCCGTTGAGAACGGAGGACCCGCATCGTGCGCCACCGCTGTTTTCGACCCGCGAGACGAAGAGTCATCGGAGCACTGAGCGCCGGTCTGCTGGCCACGGTCGGCCTCGCCCTCCCGGCCGTCGCCCAGCCCTCGCATCCCGCCGAGGTCACCACACCGGCCTCCGCCCCGGGCGCCGCGCCCGGTGACGGGCTCGCCCTCACCCCTCCGATGGGCTTCAACAACTGGAACTCCACCCACTGCCGTGCCGAGTTCAACGAGGCGATGGTCAAGGGCATCGCCGACATCTTCGTGGCGAAGGGACTGAAGGACGCCGGATACCAGTACGTCAACCTCGACGACTGCTGGGCGCTGCCGCAGCGCGATGCCAACGGCAAGCTGGTCCCAGACCCGGTCCGCTTCCCGAACGGCATCAAGGCCGTCGCCGACTACGTCCATTCCAAGGGACTGAAGATCGGCATCTACACCAGCGCGGGCACCAAGACCTGCAACAGCGCCGGCTTCCCCGGGGCGCTCGGTCATGAGAAGTCCGACGCCCGGCAGTTCGCCGACTGGGGCATCGACTACCTCAAGTACGACAACTGCAATAACCAGGGTGTCGACGCCAAGCAGCGCTACCGCGCCATGCGCGACGCCCTGAAGGCCGCGACCGAGACCACCGGCCGCCCCATCGTCTACAGCATCTGCGAATGGGGCCAGAACAAGCCCTGGGAGTGGGCCGGGGAACTCGGCCATCTGTGGCGGACCACGGGCGACATCAGCGACAGCTGGGGCAGCATGCTGTCGATCGCCAAGCAGAACCTGCCGCTCGCGCAGTACGCCGGACCCGGCCACTGGAACGACCCCGACATGCTCGAGGTCGGCAACGGCGGGATGACGGACACCGAGTACCGCAGCCACTTCTCGCTGTGGTCGGTCATGGCCGCACCGCTGCTGATCGGCACCGATCTGCGCAAGGCCACCGCCGAGACCTACGAGATCCTCGGCAATCGCGAGGTCATCGCGGTCGACCAGGACCCGCTGGGCAAGCAGGGCACCGTGGTCTCCTCCGAGGGCGGGCGCTGGGTCATCGCCAAGGAGATGGCGGACGACAGCCGCGCCGTCGCGCTGTTCAACGAGACCGACCGGCCGCAGCACATCGCCACCACCGCGACCGGGGTCGGGCTGCCGCGGGCCACCGCGTACCGGCTGCGCGACCTGTGGGCGCACAAGGACTACAACACCGCCGGGGCCATCTCGGCCACCGTCCCGGCCCATGGCACCGTGCTCTACCGGGCCTCGGCCGACACCCGTTGGGCCTCCTACCCGCCCGCCGCCGAACTCGGCCTCGACGGCACGGCGCTGACCGAGGCCGGGGCCGCGGCCCAGATCGACACCACGCTCACCGACCTCGGCCGCACCCCGGCCCAGCAGGTCTCGGTCCGGCTCACCGGGCCCGACGGCTGGCGGATCAAGGCCACCTCCCCGACCCGGGCCGCCTCGCTGCCCACCGGCTCGAAGCTGGCCACGCGCTGGCAGGTGACCGCCCCCGCCGGGGCCGTGCCCGGCGCCTACGACCTGACGGTCAGCGCCGACTACCGCTCACCGGGAGGCGACCAGGCCACCGCGCGGCTGGTCTCGGCCGTCCATGTGGTGGTCGCACCGCCCTCCGGCAGCTCGTACGCGAGCGATCTGCCCTGGCTGAGCGCGCTCAACGGCTGGGGCCCGGTGGAGAAGAACACCAGCGTCGGCGAGAACGAGGCGGGTGACGGCCATCCGCTCACCCTCGGCGGCACCACGTACGACAAGGGCCTGGGCGTGCACGCGCCCAGCGAGATCACGTACTACACCGGCGGCCGGTGCTCGCGCTTCACCGCGCGGGTCGGCGTGGACGACGAGGAGGGCACCGCCGGAACGGTCGGCTTCGAGGTCTGGGCGGACGACGCCAAGGTGGCATCGTCGAAGACGCTGACCAACGACGATCCGGCCACCGCCCTCGACGCCGCGATCGGAGGTGCGAAGACGGTCCGGCTCGTCGTCACTGACGGCGGGGACGGGGTCACCAGCGATCACGGGGACTGGGCCGACGCGGCCTTCGCCTGCTGAAACCCGCTCAGACGGCTCCGCGCGCTGAGATCGACCGCTGAGATCGACCGCTGAGACCCACCGATGAGATCGGCCCCTTCCCGCAACCGTCCCGGGCTCAGCACTCGGGCAGCCCGGGGAGGGGCTCGTCGCTCCGCCTCCCCTCGCGCGCTCCTCGCTCCCGCCCGGCCCCTGCGGGGCCGGGCGGCCTTCCGGGCTCCCGGGCTTCCGGTCCTCCGGGCTTCCGGGCGAACAGCTCAGGGGGAGACGGTGACAGCGGGTCAGGGGCGGACGGTGACGATGGGCCTCAGTCGCCGGAGGGACGCGCGCCCGCCGCCGGGCCGAACCCCTCGAGCCGCGCCTCCTGCGCCGCCGCCGCGGCCGCGCCCACCAGCCCCGCGTCGGTGCCCATCTGCGCCGGGACGACCTCCAGCCCCTGGACGAACGACAGGGTCGCGTAGTCGCGCAGGGCGCGCCGCAGGGGCGCGAAGAGCACGTCCCCGGCGCCCGCGACCCCGCCGCCGATGACCGCCACCTCGATTTCGACGAGTGCGGCGGTGGCGGCGATCCCGGCGGCCAGGGCCTGGGCGGCCCGTGCGAAGGAGGCGCGCGCGACCGGGTCGCCGGCCCGCGCCGAGGCGGCGACGGCCTCGGCGCTGGTGTCGCCGTCCGGCCCCGGGCGCCAGCCACCGTCCAGGGCGCGGCGGGCGATGTTGGGGCCGCTGGCGATCCGCTCCACGCAGCCGCGTCCGCCACAGGGGCACGGGTCGCCGTTGAGCTCCACGCTGATGTGGCCGATGTGCCCGGCGTTGCCAGTCGGGCCCGGGTGCAGTCGGCCACCGAGGACCAGCCCGCCGCCCACGCCGGTGGAGACCACCATGCACAGCGCGCTCCTACGGCCGCGCGCCGCGCCCTGCCAGTGCTCGGCGGCCGTCATCGCCGGTCCGTCGCCGACCAGCGACAGCGGCAGTGCGCCGGTGGTCTCCCGGACCCCGGCGACCAGTGGGAAGTCACGCCAGCCGGGGATGTTGACGGGGCTGACGGTGCCGACGGAGGCGTCCACCGGGCCCGCGCTCCCGATGCCGACGGCGGCGACCCGCGACCAGTGCGCGGTGGCCGCGAGCTCCTCGAGCACGGCGGTGACCTGCCGCATCACCGTGGCGCCCGACTCCTGGGCGCGGGTGGCGCGGCGGGCCCGTACGACCAGCTTTCCGCTCCCGTCCACCAGAGCGCCCGCGATCTTGGTCCCGCCGATGTCCAGTGCGGCGATGAGGTCACGTGGCATAGGTGTCGACTCTCCTGGTGGGCCTGCTGGTGGGCATGGGGATGTTCGGTGTGCGGCAATAGTCTTCCCGGCGCTGACAACGTTGTCCAGGGGCTATGCTCGTCACTCCTTCCCCCACGACGACCAGCGACGGGACGAGCGCACTGTGACCGACACCGCCCCGGGCACCGCCAGCCGCACCCCCACACGCCGTTACGGCACCCGGCCCACGATGAAGGACGTCGCCGCACGGGCCGGAGTCGGCCTCAAAACCGTCTCCAGAGTGGTCAACGGGGAGCCGGGTGTCACCCCCGACACCGAGCGCCGCGTCCAGGAGGCCATCACCGCGCTCGGCTTCCGCCGCAACGACAGCGCCCGCATTCTGCGCAAGGGCCGTACGGCGAGCATCGGACTGGTCCTGGAGGACCTGGCCGACCCTTTCTACGGTCCGCTGAGCCGCGCCGTCGAGGAGGTCGCCCGGGCCCATGGCGCGCTGCTGATCAACGGGTCCAGCGCGGAGGACCCCGAGCGCGAGCAGGAGCTGGTGCTCGCGCTCTGCGCCCGCCGGGTCGACGGCCTCGTCATCATCCCGGCCGGTCATGACCACCGCTATCTGGCCCCCGAGATGGCAGCCGGGGTCGCCACCGTCTTCGTCGACCGGCCCGCGGGGCGCATCGACGCCGACGCCGTGCTCGCCGACAGCTTCGGCGGCTCCCGTGACGCCGTCGCGCATCTGATCGCCCACGGCCACCGCCGGATCGGCTTCCTCGGCGACCTGCCGGGCATCCACACCGCCGCCGAGCGGCTGCGCGGCTATCACGCGGCGATGAGCGAGGCCGGTCTTCCGGTCCATGACTCCTGGGTCTCGCTCGGTCCGACCGATCCGGAGCGGGTCCGGGCCGCGGCCACCGCGATGCTGGACGCCGCCGAGCCGGTCACCGCGCTCTTCGCGGGCAACAACCGGGTCACGGTCACGGTCGTACGGGTCCTGGCCGAACGCCCGGCGCCCGCCGCGCCGGTGGCCCTCGTCGGCTTCGACGACTTCGAGCTCGCCGATCTGCTCTCCCCCGGGATCACCGTCATGGCCCAGGACTCGGCCCAGCTCGGCCGCACCGCCGCCGATCTGCTCTTCCGCCGCCTCGACGGCGCGGGCGGGGACCCCCGGCGGGTCGTCCTGCCGACCCGGCTGATCCCGCGCGGCTCGGG
>NZ_JAEEAP010000379.1 GCF_016103465.1 Streptomyces sabulosicollis | reverse complement strand
CAACTAAGTATCCATACTCTTGTTTCAAATTTATTCATGCCCCTTTTTTTTTTTAGATGTGTATGAGAGACAGGTGCCGGGCGCGCCGCTGGACCAGCGGCCGGTGCCGCCGCTCGGGCTATGTCCGGCTCCTCGGCCGCCCCGGCTTCCCGGGCCGCCCCGGAGCCCCGGGCCTCCTCGGCTTCCATGGCTTCCTCCGTCACTTTGCGCCCAGCGCCTTCTGCAGCGCCTTCAGATTGGCTCGCATCACCTGGATGTAGTCATCGCCCTTGGACTTGGAGCCGATGCCCTCGACGGGGTCCAGCACATCGGTCCGCAGATGGAGATCGCCCGCCAGTGTCCTGGCCGTGCGGTCGCTCACGAGGGTCTCGAAGAAGACGGTGTTGACCTTGTCCTTCTTGGCGATGGCGTGCAGCCCCTTGACCCGGGCCGGGCTGGGCTCGGATTCGGGGTCGAGCCCGGAGATCGCTTCCTGCCGGAGGCCGTAGCGCTCGGCGAGGTAGCCGAAGGCGGCATGGGTCGTGATGAAGGTGTCCGAAGAACGGCCCTTCAAACCGCTCCGGAAGTCCTGATCGAGCGTGTTCAGCTCCTTGACCAGGGCCGTGGTGTTCTTCTTGTACGTCGCGGCGTGATCGGGGTCGGCCTTCGCCAGCGCCTTGCCGACGCCCTCGGCCACCTGGGCGTAGCGCACCGGATCCAGCCAGATGTGGGGATCGGCGGCCGCGTCGCCGGAGTGGGCGTGTCCTTCGTGTCCTTCCTCGCCCTCGTGCCCCGCCTCGCCCTCGCCGCCGTGCTCGTGGTCGCCCTCGACCTCCGTGCCGTGGTCCTCCAGCGTGGTGTACGAGGCCGCGTCGGCCACGTGCCTCGGCTCGGCCTGGGCGATGGCCCGGTCGACGGAGGGCTGGAGCCCCTTGAGGTAGACCACGAGACCGGCCTCGCTGAGATCGGCGGTCTGCCGGGGGCTGATCTCCAGGTCGTGCGGTTCGACGCCGGGCTTGGTCAGGGAGGAGACGTGGACGGCGTCCCCGCCGATCCGCTGGGCGAGGAATTGCATGGGATAGAACGACGCCACCACGTCCAGCTTGCCGTCCGTCCTTCCATCTCCGGTGTGGGAGGAGCAGGCTGTGAGGGTGGTCAGACCCAGTGCGGCGGCTCCGACGAGGGCTGTCGTGGGCCTGAGGCGGCGTATGTTCATGACTCTCATTTTCAACAAAAGTGGAAACGATTGTCAACAAGTGTCCTCTTGTTGATCGCTTCGACTACCGATTTGATCCGGGGGGTGCCGCCGCCGGTAACCTGAAGCATTCGCTTCGTCGTCAATGTCGTCATCAATGAAGAGAGCACCGTGGCCGCCGACAAGATCGACACCATCGTCAGCCTCAGCAAGCGCCGTGGCTTCGTCTACCCGTGCAGCGAGATCTACGGCGGCCAGCGCGCCGCCTGGGACTACGGACCGCTCGGTGTGGAGCTGAAGGAGAACATCAAGCGGCAGTGGTGGCGTTCCATGGTCACCTCGCGTGACGACGTCGTCGGACTCGACTCGTCCGTGATCCTGGCCCGTGAGGTGTGGGAGGCGTCCGGCCACGTCGCCACCTTCACGGACCCGCTCACCGAGTGCACCTCCTGCCACAAGCGGTTCCGCGCGGACCACCTGGAGGAGGCGTACGAGGCCAAGCACGGCCGGCTCCCCGAGAACGGCCTGGCCGACGTCAACTGCCCGCACTGCGGCAACAAGGGCAGCTTCACCGAGCCCAAGCAGTTCTCCGGGCTGCTCGCCACCCACCTCGGCCCGACCCAGGACTCCGGCTCGGTCGCGTATCTGCGCCCCGAGACCGCGCAGGGCATCTTCACCAATTTCCTCGCGGTCCAGCAGACCTCGCGCAAGAAGCCGCCGTTCGGTATCGCGCAGGTCGGCAAGTCGTTCCGCAACGAGATCACGCCGGGGAACTTCATCTTCCGTACGCGTGAATTCGAGCAGATGGAGATGGAGTTCTTCGTCAAGCCGGGCGAGGACGAGAAGTGGCACGAGTACTGGATGGAGCAGCGCTGGAACTGGTACCGGGACCTCGGTCTCCAGGAGGCGAACATCCGGTGGTACGAGCACCCCAAGGAGAAGCTCTCCCACTACTCCAAGCGCACCGCTGACATCGAGTACCGCTTCAACTTCGGCGGCTCGGAGTGGGGCGAGCTGGAGGGCCTGGCCAACCGCACCGACTTCGACCTGAAGGCGCACTCCGCGGCGTCCGGCCAGGACCTGTCGTACTTCGACCAGGAGGCCGGCGAGCGCTGGACCCCCTACGTCATCGAGCCGGCGGCGGGCGTGGGCCGCGCGATGCTGGCCTTCATGCTCGACGCGTACGTCGAGGACGAGGCGCCCAACGCCAAGGGCAAGATGGAGAAGCGCACCGTGATGCGGCTCGACCCGCGGCTGGCGCCGGTCAAGGTCGCGGTGCTGCCGCTGTCCCGCAACCCGCAGCTCTCGCCGAAGGCCAAGGGGCTCGCGGCGGACCTGCGCAAGCACTGGAACATCGAGTTCGACGACGCGGGCGCGATCGGCCGCCGCTACCGTCGCCAGGACGAGATCGGCACGCCCTTCTGCGTCACCGTGGACTTCGACACCCTCGACGACAACGCGGTCACCGTGCGGGAGCGCGACACGATGAAGCAGGAGCGGATCTCCCTCGACCAGATCCAGTCCTACCTCGGTGGCCGCCTGATCGGCTGCTGACCCGGCCCGGGCCGCCGCGCCCGGACCCATGGGCACCGGACACATACCCGACGACGGGCTCCGGCGCCGCGGACGCGATGTCCGTGGCACCGGGGCCCGTCGGCTCGGCAGAACGGGGGTTCACCAATCGTGCGAGGCGTGACGCATCACATCACCGCCATCCGTGAGGACGGCACGGTCTTCGAGGTGAGCTACGGCTACGGTCCGGGGCAGCGGCGGCTGCTCGGCTGCCAGCACTGCGACTGGCAGGAGCGGATCACCTACGGCGGCGCCCGGCACAAGGGGCTCGATCACCTCGCCCAGGCGCACGGGGCGCTCGGCTCACCGCGGATGACCGCCGACGCGGCGGCGCGGCGGCAGGTCGTCCTGGTCATGCTGGTCTGTTTCGCGGTGGCCGCGGCCATCGTCTGGTGGGCCGCCTCCCAGGGGTGACCGCCCCCCGGCCCAGGGTGGTCTGACGGGCCCGCGCGGCCCAGGGCGGGCTGACGGTTCCGCGCGGCCCAGAGGGCGGCCAGGGTGGCCTAACGGGCCCGCAGGCCGTCCAGCAGCAGCTCGCAGACGGCCGCGAAGGCCGGGGCCATGTCCGGGTCCGACCAGCGCGGCGCGTAGACGGGGTCGTGGAACTGGGCCGTCGCGTCCCACAGCGCCCGGGCCGTGGCACGGGCGTCCCGCATGGTGAACTCCCCGCTCGCGATGCCGCTTTCGACGATCGTGATGAGCTGGCCGATCATCGTCTCGACATGGCGCGCGACGATCTCGCTGTTCTCCGAGGCCAGCTCCAGATACGTGGCGAAGAGCTCCGGATCGACGCCCGCCTTACGGCGCTTGGCCGCGAACAGGGTCAGCAGCCAGTCCTCCAGCCGGTCGGCCGCCGGGCCCGTGGCGCGGGCGATGCGGGACAGGCCGTCGTGCTCCTGGTCGAGCCACCGCTCGGTGACCGCCTCGCGCAGCGCCGTCTTGGAGCGGAAGTGGCGGTAGACGCTGCCGTGGCTGACCCCCAGTGCCCGGGCCACGTCCACCACCGTGGCCTTCGCGGGGCCGTAGCGGCGCAGCACGTCCTCGGTGGCTTCGAGGATGCGGGCGGGTGTGAGGGGGGTCTCGGGCGGCGGCGGCATCGGGTCCCTTACTTCTTCTCGCTGTCGAGGGTGGCCATCTGGGCCTCCGGGTAGCGGTCGCCCGCGGCGGCGTCCGCCGGGACGGCCTCCTCGACGGCGGCCAGGTCGTCGGCGTCGAGCGTAACGTCAAGCGCGCCCAGCGCCTCGGTCAACTGGTCGCGGCGGCGGGAGCCGACGAGCGGGACGATGGCGGTGGAGCGCCGGACGCCCTGCGCGAGCACCCACGCGATGGCGATCTGGGCGACGCTGACGCCCTTGGCGGCGGCGACCTTGCGGAGGGCCTCCACCAGGCCGAGGTTGCGGTCGAGGTTCTCGCCCTGGAACCGCGGGGCCCTGCTGCGGAAGTCCTGGGCGTCCGTCGTGCGCTCCCGGCTCCAGTGGCCGCTGATCAGCCCGCGCGAGAGCACCCCGTACGGGGTGATGCCGATGCCCAGCTCACGGCAGACGGGCAGGATCTCGTCCTCGATACCGCGCTCGAGCAGCGAGTACTCGATCTGGAGATCCGAGATCGGGGCCACGGCGGCGGCCCGCCGGATGGTCTCGGCGCCCACCTCCGACAGGCCGATGTGCCGTACGTAACCCGCCTGTACGGCCTCGGCGATGGCCCCGACCGTCTCCTCGATCGGGACGGCCGGGTCGAGGCGGGCGATGCGGTAGATGTCGATGTGGTCGGTGCCCAGCCGCTGGAGCGAGTACGCGAGGAAGTTCTTGACGGCGGCGGGGCGGCCGTCATGGCCGGTCCAGGCGCCGTCCGGGCCGCGCAGGGCGCCGAACTTCACGCTGGTCAGAGCTTGTTCGCGGCGGGCGGCGGGGGCGGTGCGCAGGGCCTCGTTGATCAGCAGTTCGTTGTGGCCCATGCCGTAGAAGTCGCCGGTGTCGAGCAGGGTGATCCCGGCGTCGAGGGCGGCGTGGATGGTGGCGATGGACTCGGCGCGGTCGACGCCGGCGCCGTACATGGGGGACATGCCCATACAGCCGAGGCCGATCGCGGAGACCTGGGGGCCGGTGGTGCCGAGCTGGCGGTTCTGCACGGGGGTGCTCCTTGGGATTTCGGTGGGGGTGTCCGGCACCGGGGCGCGGGCGCCATGGGGCGGCGCCGGGGCGGTCGGTGTCCGACACACGACGGGGTACCCAAGGAAAGCGTGGCATACGCGATGACAGATTTCAATATCTGTCATCGCCTACCACTCACCCCGTTCGGTTGTTCCGTTTGTTCCGCGTCCTCCTACGACACCGCGCGCGGCAGCCGCAGGCTCATCAGCAGGGTCAACGCGATCGCCCCCAGCTGGGCCGCGAGCGTGATGACCAGCGCGTCCCCCATGCCCGCCGACGGCTCCAGGGACAGGAAGAGCGTGCCGAGCGTCGCCACGCCCAGCGCCAGCGCCGACTGCTGGGTAGTGACCATCACGCCGCTGCCCACCCCGGCCCGCTCGCTGGGCACATCGGCCAGCACGATCCGGATCAGCACCGGGAGCTGCAGCCCCTGCCCGAACCCGGCCAGCGCGACGCCCGGCAGCAGCCCGGCCAGCGACAGATCCGGCCAGTCCCGCCATACGGCCAGCGTCAGCAGCGCGATGCCCACCGCCTGGATCAGCCCGCCCGCGGTCACCACGCGGCTGCCGTACCGGCCCACCAGGCGCGGCCCCATCAGCGAGGCCACGAAGAACGTCGTGGCCATCGGCGCCAGCGCCAGCCCGGCCGCCACCGGCCCGTACCGCAGCCCCTGCTGCAGCGCGACCGCGATGACGAACATGAAGCCCCCGAAGCCGATCGAGAACGGCACCACCATCGCCAGCCCGCGCCGCAGCCCGGGCAGCGCGAACAGGCTCGGCGGCAGCAACGGCGTCCTCCCCGCGCGGTCCGCGCGCCGCTCCACGGCGTAGAACGCGGCGGCCACGAACGGGAACGCGCCAAGCCCCAGCCAGGTCCACAGCGGCCAGCCCGCCGCCCGCCCCTCGGTCAGCGGCACCATCAGCGTGATCAGCGACAGCGCCAGCAGTACGGTGCCCGGCACGTCCACCGGCGCGGGCCGCTCCGAGCGGGTCTCGGGGACCGTACGGACCGCGAGCACCAGGCCGACCACCGCGACCGGCACGTTGACCAGGAAGACCGCGCGCCACCCGGTGCCCGCGATGTCCGCGGCCACCAGCACACCGCCCAGGATCTGCCCGGCGACCATGGACAGACCGGCCGTCGCGCCGTACATGCTGAGCGCACGGGCGCGGCGCGAACCGCTGGTCGAGGAGTGGATCGTGGCCAGCACCTGCGGGAGCATCAGCGCGGCCGAGGCGCCCTGCGCCACCCGGGCGGCCACCAGGCTCCAGGCGTCCGGCGCGAGCCCGCAGGCCAGCGAGGTCAGCCCGAAGGCCGCCATCCCGGCGAGGAAGAGCCGGCGCCGCCCGAAGGTGTCGCCCAGCCGCCCGCCGAGGACCAGCAGCACCGCGTACGCCACGCCGTATCCGGCGACGACCAGCTCCAGTACGGCCGGACCGGCGTGGAGGTCGCGGTCCATGGTGGGCAGGGCCACGTTGACGATGAAGAAGTCGATCAGCGGCAGCGCCGCGCCCAGCAGCACGGTGAACAGCCCGAGGGGGCTCAGCGCGGGTCCGGAGGGGGTGTGGGTCCGCCCGGGGGTCTTCGCCGCGTCCGGGGCGGCGGTTCTCGTCCGTATCGTGGAAATCTGCGTTTCGGTCACGCTTACGAAGATCCCGGCTCGCTCAGGCTGGTACCAGAGTCTCTTTATCCTGGTACAAGAAGTACCTGGCAACCGGCTGAGCCCTCGGGCACCCTGGAGCCATGACCACGATGGTGCGGGGCGCGACGGCCGGAGCCGCGGCCGAGAGCAGGAGCGCGGGGGCCGAGACACGGAGCCCGGAGGCGAGCGATCCGAGACGAGGCGAGCTGGCGGCGTTCCTGCGCAGCCGGCGGGAGCGGATCACGCCCGAGCAGGTCGGGCTGCCCCGGGGCCGCCGCCGGCGCACTCCCGGGCTGCGCCGCGAGGAGGTCGCGCAGCTCTCGACCGTCGGGGTGACCTGGTACACCTGGCTGGAGCAGGCCCGGGACATCCATGTCTCGGCGCAGGTCCTCGACGCCATCGCCCGCGCGCTGCTCCTGGACCGCAGCGAACGCGCTCACCTCTTCGCGCTCGCCGGGACCGTCGACCCGACCCCGGCGAGTGAGTGCACGGGCGTTCCGCAGGCGCTCCAGCTCATGCTGGAGCGGCTCGAGCCGTTCCCCGCCTGCGTCCAGAACAGCCGCTTCGACCTGCTCGCCTACAACCGCAGCTACCGGCTGCTGATGTGCGACCTGGACCAGGTGGCGCCGGAGGACCGCAACTGCCTGTGGCTGGCCTTCACCCATGACGAGTGGCGTTCGAGCCTGGTGGACCGGGACGAGACGATCCGGCTCATGGCGGCCAAGTTCCGCGCCGTCATGGCCGAGCATGTGGCCGAGCCCGCCTGGAAGGCGATGGTGAAGCGGCTGGAGGACGCCTCGCCGGAGTTCCGGGAGATCTGGGCGCGGCATGAGGTGGTCCGGCCCGGCGACAAGATCAAGGTCTACCGCCAGTCGCGGGTGGGCATCGTCCGGCTGGCCTCCACCAGCCTGTGGACCGGCCCCCAGCAGGGCACCAAGCTGCTCACGTACACCCCGGCGGACGCGGAGACGCGGGAGCGGCTGGAGCGGCTGCACGCGATGGCGCTCGCGGAGGAGGCGGCGACGGCGGAGGCGGCGACGGCGGAGGCCGCAACGGCGGAGGCCGCCCCGGCGGCGGTCTGACCCACCGGCCCGGGACGGCCTCCTCCCGCATTACGCCTTGGCGTTCGCCGAGGTCTGGCCCGTCGGCGCGCCCTCCTCGAACAGCGCGGCCGCGTGCCGGGTCGTCCTCTCGGCCCAGCGGCCCGTGGTCACCAGCCCCAGCAGTAGGATCACCGCACCACACGCGGCGATGATCCACCACGCGGGACGGGCCGCGTCGACGAACGACGCGGCGGCCGCGGGCGAGGCGGCGTGCCCCATCCGGCCCGCCGCCGCCGACGCGGCGCCCGCCGCCAGCACCGCGCCGATGACCGCGACCCCGAGCGACTGGCCCACCTGGCGGCTGGTGGAGGCGACGGCCGCGGCGACCCCGGCCTGGGAGCGGGGCATCCCGGAGACCGCCGTATTGGTGATGGGCGCGTTGACCATGCCGAAGCCCAGGCCGAACAGCACATAGCCGATCAGCAGCCCCGCATCGCTCGCCTGGGCGTCGAAGACCGCGAACAGGATCCCGCTGGCCGTTATGGCCACCCCGGCCACCAGCATCGACGGCCGTGGCCCGCGGGCGCCCACCAGCCGCCCGGACAGCGGTGCGCAGACGAAGCACATGAACGCCATGGGCAGCATCCACAGCCCGGCGTGCAGCGCGTTGAGCCCCCGCACGTCCTGGAGGTAGAGCGTGTTCATGAAGAGGTAGCCGCCGAGCGCCGCGAAGGCGCACACCGCGACGACCGTCGCCCCGCTGAACGGCGCGCTGTGGAAGAACCGCACATCGATCAGCGGTTCCTCACGCCGCCGCTCGTAGTGGACCAGCGCGACCAGCCCCAGGGCGGCGATGCCCGCGCAGGTGGCGATCAGCGGCGAGTCCCAGCCACGGTCCGGCGCCTCGATGATCGCGTAGGTGAGGGTGCCCAGCACCGCGATGACCAGCAACTGGCCGACGGGGTCGGCGCGGCGCGGCCTGGGGGCACGCGACTCGGGGACGAAACGGGCGGTGAGGAGCAGCGCCGCGAGCCCGACCGGAAGGTTTATCCAGAAGATCGAGCGCCAGCCGACGGACTCCACCAGCAGCCCGCCCACGATCGGCCCCGCCGCCATGCT
>NZ_JAEEAP010000378.1 GCF_016103465.1 Streptomyces sabulosicollis | reverse complement strand
GCCACAAGGGGGTGGCCTCCCAGCTGCGGCGATGGCCGTGGCACACTGGGCCCGTACCAGTGACGTCAGCGCACTCCGGGGTCGGTGAAAATCCGAACCGGCGGTTACAGTCCGCGACCCGTCCGCCGCCAGCGGCCGGTTGACCAGGTGAAATTCCTGGACCGACGGTGAAAGTCCGGATGGGAGGCAGTGCGCGGCGGTAGCGACATCACCGGTGCGCCGCCTCGGCGGTCCGCCCTCGCGTACGCGGGACGCGGACCCGTTGCCGAACCCGGCGTGCTGGCGGCGGCGTTTCCGCTTCCGTGTCATCTCGACAGCCCCGGAGTCCGTGCCCGAAGAGGCAGGAGGACCCGGTGGCCACCGCAGCCGAAGCCCAAGCGATGCGCCATGCCGTCGCGCTCGCCGCCCGCGGCCTCGGCCACACCAGCCCCAACCCCGTCGTCGGCTGCGTCATCCTCGACGCCGACGGCCGCGTCGTCGGCGAGGGCTGGCACCAGCGGGCCGGAGGTCCGCACGCCGAGGTCCACGCGCTGCGCGCGGCGGGGGAGCGGGCCCGCGGCGGTACCGCGCTCGTCACCCTCGAGCCCTGCGACCACACCGGCCGCACCGGCCCCTGCTCCCAGGCCCTGATCGCCGCCGGGATCACCCGCGTCCACTACGCCGTCGCCGACCCCACCGCGCAGGCCAAGGGCGGTGCGGCCACCCTCGCCGCCGCCGGGGTCGAGGTCGGGGCCGGGCTGCTGGCCGAGGAGGCCGAGGCGGTCAACGAGCCCTGGCTGACCGCGATGCGCCGCGGCCGCCCCTTCGTGCTGTGGAAGTTCGCAGCGACCCTGGACGGCCGCAGCGCCGCCGCCGACGGCACCAGCCGGTGGATCACCTCCGCCGAGTCCCGTGCCGATGTGCACCGGCTGCGCGCGGAGGCCGACGCCGTCGTCGTCGGCTCCGGCACCCTGCGCGCCGACGACCCCCACCTGGCCGTGCGGGACCGGGAGGGGGCGACCCAGCCGCTGCGGGTCGTCGTGGACACGGGCGCCACCATCAAGCCCGGCGCCCGGGTCCTGGACGACGCCGCGCCCACGCTGATCGCCGTCGCCGAGGACGCGGGCACCGCCCATCTGCCCCGGCGACCGGGCGTGGCGACCGTAAGGCTGCCGCGTGCGGAAACCGGCCTCCGGATCCCCGCGCTCCTGGCCGAGCTGCACGGCCGCGGGGTGCGCTCCGTCCTGCTGGAGGGCGGGCCCACCCTCGCCGGGGCGTTCCTCGCCGCGGGCGCCGTCGACAAGGTCGTCGGCTACCTCGCCCCCGTGCTGCTCGGCGCGGGCCCCGCCGCCCTCGCCGACGCCGGAATCACCACCATCGCGCAGGCGTTGCGCCTCGAGACGGCCGATGTCACCCGGCTCGGCCCGGATCTGCGCGTCACCGCCGTCCCCGTTGCCGTTCCCGTCGCCCCTGCCCCCCTCGCCGAGGAGAACTGAAGTGTTCACCGGAATTGTCGAAGAACTGGGTGAGATCGTCGCCATCGAGCACCTGGGCGACGCTTCCCGCTTCCAGGTACGCGGTCCCGTCGTCACCGAGGGGGCGAAGCACGGCGACTCCATCGCCGTCAACGGCGTCTGTCTTACCGTCGTCGACATCATCGAGGACACGGAGGGCACCCGGTTCAGCGCCGACGTCATGGCCGAGACCCTGAACCGCTCCAGTCTCGGCGCGCTCGACATCGGCTCCCGGGTCAACCTGGAGCGCCCGATGGCGCTGGGCGGGCGGCTCGGCGGCCACATCGTGCAGGGCCATGTGGACGGCACCGGCGCCATCGTGGAGCGCAAGCTCTCCGAGCACTGGGAGATCGTGAAGATCTCGCTGCCCGCCGAACTCAGCCGCTACGTCGTCGAGAAGGGCTCCATCACGGTGGACGGCATCAGCCTCACCGTCGTGGACGCGGGCCCCGACTACTTCACCGTCAGCCTCATCCCGACGACCCTCGCGCTCACCACGCTCGGGGTCAAGCAGGCCGGGGACACGGTCAACCTCGAGGTGGACGTACTCGCCAAATACGTCGAGCGGCTGCTGGGACGAGAGAACGGCACGCAGGACAAGGAGCGCACGTCATGAGTGAGGCATACGCGGTGACCGAACCGCATCCGAGCGGCCCGGCCGCCTCCCTGCGAGCCGCGCGCTGGCCCGACGAGCTGGCGCTGGACCCCATCGAGCGCGCCATCGCCGACATCGCCGCGGGCCGTCCCGTGGTCGTCGTGGACGACGAGGACCGGGAGAACGAGGGCGACCTCGTCGCCGCCGCCGAGACGATCAGCCCCGAGATCGTCGCCTTCATGATGAACGAGTGCCGCGGGCTCATCTGCGCCCCCATGGAGGGCGCCGACCTCGACCGGCTGCGGCTTCCGCAGATGGTCGAGGAGAACACCGAGTCCATGCGGACCGCCTTCACCGTCTCGGTCGACGCCACCGCCGAACACGGCGTCAGCACCGGTATCTCCGCCGCCGACCGGGCCACCACCCTGCGGCTGCTGGCCGATCCGGACACCACCCCCGGCGACTTGGTGCGCCCCGGCCACATCTTCCCGCTGCGCGCCCGCCCCGGCGGGGTGCTCGAGCGCGACGGCCACACCGAGGCCGGGGTCGACCTCGCCCGGCTGGCCGGACTGCGCCCGGCGGCCGTGATCTGCGAGATCGCCGGGGAGGACGGTGCCATGCTGCGCCTGCCCGACCTGGTCGCCTTCGCCCACAAGCACGATCTGGCGATCGTCTCCATCGCCGATCTGATCGCGTACCGCAAGCCCGCCGAGCCGCTTGTGCGGCGCGAGGCCGAGACCCGGCTGCCCACCGCCTTCGGCGACTTCCGGGCGTACGGCTACCGCGCGGCCGACGGCGTCGAGCACATCGCGCTGGTCCAGGGCGACCTCCGGGACGGCGAGGACGTGCTGGTCCGCGTCCACTCCGAATGCCTCACCGGCGATGTCTTCCACTCGCTGCGCTGCGATTGCGGCCCCCAGCTGCACGCCGCGCTGGAGCGGGTCACCGCCGAGGGCCGGGGCATCGTCCTGTATCTGCGCGGCCACGAGGGGCGCGGGATCGGGCTGCTGTCCAAGCTGCGCGCGTACGAGCTCCAGGAGCTGGGCCGGGACACCCTGGACGCCAATCTGGAGCTCGGGCTGCCCGCCGACGCGCGGGACTACGCCGCGGGCGCGGAGATCCTCGCCGACCTCGGCGTGCGCTCGCTGCGGCTGATGACCAACAACCCCGAGAAGACCACGGCGCTGGTCCGGCACGGGCTGCGGGTCACCGGCCGGGAGCCGATGCCCGTCCAGGCCGGGGAGCACAACCTCCGCTACCTCCGCACCAAGCGGGACCGGATGGGGCATGACCTGCCCTGGCTGGACGGCGACCGCGCCGAGCCGATGTCGGCCTGCGGCAACCAGTAGCCGTACGGCGACCAGTAGCCGTACGGCGACCAGTGCCCTACGACGCACATCCACGCACCACCACAGCACCAGAAGTAACGGAAACACCAGAAACACCGAGGAGAGACGTGAGCGGTAAGGGCGCCCCCGAACTGTCCGTGAAGAACTGCGGGGACCTGCGCGTCGCCGTCATCGCCGCGCAGTGGCACGAGAAGGTGATGGACGGGCTGCTCGACGGCGCCCTGCGCGCGCTGGGCGAGCTCGGCATCGACGAGCCCACCGTGCTGCGGGTGCCGGGCAGCTTCGAGCTGCCGGTCGTCGCGAAGGTGCTCGCTGGCCGCGGTTATGACGCGATCGTGGCCCTGGGCGTCGTCATCCGCGGCGGCACCCCGCACTTCGACTATGTGTGCCAGGGCGTCACCCAGGGGCTGACCCAGGTCAGCGTGGACACCGGCGTGCCCGTCGGCTTCGGCGTGCTGACCTGCGACACCGAGGAGCAGGCCCTGGACCGGGCCGGGATCGCGGGCTCCAGCGAGGACAAGGGCCACGAGGCGGTCACCGCGGCCGTCGCCACCGCCACCACCCTGCGCTCGGTCGCCGAACCCTGGCGCTGAGGGGCGTCGCACGACCCAAGTAGGATGACGGACACGATGCCCAAGAAGACGTTCGAGGAGCTCTTCGCCGAGCTCCAGCAGAAGGCCGCCACGGCCGACCCCGCCACGTCCCGCACCGCCGAGCTGGTCCACTCCGGTGTGCACGCCATCGGCAAGAAGGTCGTGGAGGAGGCCGCCGAGGTGTGGATGGCCGCCGAGTACGAAAGCGACGAGGCGACCGCCGAGGAGATCTCCCAGCTCCTGTACCACCTTCAGGTGATGATGGTCGCCAAGGGGCTGACCCTGGACGACGTCTACGCCCACCTCTGACCCTCCCGTCACACACCCTCACCCTCGCTACCGAGCAACCGAGCCACCGAGCTACCGAAGGAAAGAGCACTCATGCTGCGCATCGCCGTCCCCAACAAGGGTTCACTGTCCGAGCCTGCGTCGGCGATGCTCCATGAGGCGGGCTACCGGCAGCGCAAGGACCGCAAGGAGCTGGTGCTCGTCGACGCGGAGAACGAGGTGGAGTTCTTCTTCCTCCGCCCCCGCGACATCGCCGTGTACGTGGGCTCCGGCCGGCTCGACATCGGCATCACCGGCCGCGATCTGCTGCTGGACTCCGGGTCCCAGGCCGAGGAGATCATGCAGCTCGGCTTCGCCGGGTCCACCTTCCGCTACGCCACCCGCCCCGGGACGGCCAAGGACGTCAGCGAGTTCGGCGGGATGACCGTGGCCACCTCCTTCGCCGGGCTGGTCACCAAGCACCTCGCCGACCACGGCGTGGACGCCGCCGTGGTCCACCTCGACGGCGCCGTTGAGACCGCCATCCAGCTCGGTGTCGCCGAGGTCATCGCGGATGTGGTCGAGACCGGCACCACCCTGCGCAACGCCGGGCTGGAGATCATCGGCGAGCCCATCCTGGAGTCCGAGGCGGTCGTCATCCGCCGCACCGGCGACCCCACCGACGACCCCAAGGTCCAGCAGTTCCTCCGCCGGATGCAGGGCGTCCTGGTGGCCCGGCGCTACGTGATGATGGACTACGACATCCGGGTGGAGCAGGTGGAGCGCGCCGTGGCGCTCACCCCGGGCCTGGAGTCGCCCACCGTCTCCCCGCTGCACCACGAGGGCTGGGTCGCGGTCCGCTCGATGGTCCCCGCCAAGGACGCCCAGCGGATCATGGACGAGCTCTACGACCTGGGGGCGCGGGCCATCCTCACCACCGGCATCCACGCCTGCCGCCTCTGACGGCTGGCCCCGCCCGTTTCCGTTCCGTTCCCTCCCATCCGAGAGGCCGAGCACGTGTCCGCCGCAGCGCCCACGCCCGCCCTGCCCGTCACCTTCCGGCCGACCAGGACCCGGGCCGTCCTGATGACCGTCGGTGTCGCCGTCCTGGTCGTCCTCACGGCCGTCGCCCTGCTGCTGGAGCGGCTGGGGCCGGGGGAGCGGGCCAGCTTCATCCTCACCGGACTGCTGTTCTTCGGGGTGCTGACGCTGCTCAGCCGGCCCAAGGTGGTGGCCGAGGAGGGCGGTGTGACCGTGGTCAACCTCACCACCAAGCGCCGGCTGGAGTGGGCGGAGGTGCTCCGGGTCAATCTGCGCCCCGGCGACCCCTGGGTCTATCTGGACCTCGCCGACGGCACCAGCCTGCCCGCGATGGGCATCCAGCCGGGCATCGCCAAGGCGCGCGCGATCAGCGACGCGCGCGCCCTGCGCGCCTTGGCCGAGCGGCACGGCACGGGCCCGGCCACGGACTGATCCAACCGGCCGCACCGCCCGGCGCCCGCCGCGCCGAGCTGCCCGTTCACCTCCGCTTCCGCCCCCTGCCGGGCGGGCCCCCGCGAACCGGCCGACGAGCGGATCGGCACTCCAACGGCGTGAGGGGCCTGCCCGTCATGCCCCATCCTTGATTACCCTGTTGCCGGGGCCGAACGGTGCCCCGCCCCGCCTCTCCAGCGCGCACGCCCGCGTGTGCCCCGGCGGGCTCCCCTGCGACCCGAGGAGTGACTCCCTCAGCAGATGGACGGATCGTCCTGTAGTACCTGCGCCGCCGCCGACCACGAGGCGGCGGCATGAGCATCACCCTGTCCCTCCTGCTGCTTTCCGCGGCACTCGTCCTGATCCTCGCCAACGGCTTCTTCGTGGCCGCCGAATTCGGCCTGGTCACCGTCGAGCGCCCGGACGCCGAGCGAGCCGCCGACGAGGGCGACAAGCGCGCCCGTACCGTCGTCGAGGCGCTGCGCGAGCTGTCCTTCCAGCTCTCCGGCACCCAGCTCGGCATCACCATCACCTCGCTGATCGTCGGCATGCTCGCCGAGCCCGCGCTCGGCCATCTGCTGACCGCGCCGCTGGCGGCGGTCGGGCTGCCGCACGGCGCCGTCTCCGGTGTCGCCATCGTGCTCGGCATGCTGCTGGCCTCCGCCGTCCAGATGGTCATCGGCGAGCTGGTGCCCAAGAACTGGGCGGTCTCCCGGCCGCTGCAGGTCGCCCGCTTCGTCGCGGGCCCGCAGTACGCCTTCGCCCGCTTCTTCCGGCCCGTGATCGCCCTGCTCAACACCGTGGCCAACCGGCTGGTGCGGGCGCTGGGCGTCGAGCCCACCGAGGAACTGGCCTCCGCCCGCACCCCCGGTGAGCTGGTCTCGCTCGCCCGCCACTCGGCGCGGGCCGGCGCGATCGAGCAGGACACGGCCGATCTGTTCGTCCGCACCCTCTCGCTGGGCGAACTGACCGCCCAGCACGTGATGACCCCGCGGGTGCGGGTCAGCGCGCTGCACTCCACGGCGACCGCCGTGGACGTGCTCAACCTCACCCGGGCCACCGGGCTCTCCCGCTTCCCCGTCTACCGCGACCGGCTGGACGAGGTCATCGGGATGGTGCACCTCAAGGACGCCCTCGCGGTGCCGTCCGACGACCGGCTGCGCACACCCGTCAGCCGGATCGCCCAGCCCCCGCTGCTGGTCCCCGAGACGCTGCCGGTCCAGCCGCTGCTGGAGCGGCTGCGCAGCGAGCAGCCGATAGCCGTGGTCGTCGACGAGTACGGCGGCACGGCCGGTGTGGTCACCCTGGAGGACATCGTCGAGGAACTGGTCGGCGAGGTGCGCGACGAGCACGACGACGAGGCCGCGGAGACCCCGGACCTGGTGCAGACCCTCACCGAGGACGGCCGCACCGTATGGGACGCCGACGGCGGCTGCCGCGTCGACACCCTGCGCCGGATCGGCCTCGACGCGCCCGACGGGCCGTACGAGACCGTGGCCGGGCTGGTGGCCGATCTGCTGGCGCGGATCCCCGCCCCCGGCGACATCGCCGAGCTGCCCGGCTGGAAGCTGGCCGTCCGGCAGGTCGGCCACCACCGGGCGGAGCTGGTACGCATCGTCCGCACCAAGCCGGGTACGCCGCCCGTGCAGATGACCGCATACGCCACGGCCGGACAGGGGAACGGACGATGAGCCTGGTACAGCTTCTCTTCGCCGCCCTGCTGGTCCTGGCCAACGGCTTCTTCGTGGGAGCCGAGTTCGCCCTGGTCTCGGTGCGCCGCAGCCAGATCGAGCCGCGCGCGGCCGAGGGTTCCGGACGCGCCCGTACGGTGCTGACGGGCCTGGAGAACCTGCCGCAGATGATGGCGGCCGCGCAGTTCGGCATCACGGTCTGCTCGCTGACCCTCGGCGCGGTCGCCGAGCCGACCGTCGCCCAGCTGCTGGAGCCGGTCTTCCACGCCGTCCATCTGCCCGAGCAGCTGATCCACCCGCTCGGCTACGCCATCGCGCTCGCCCTGGTGGTCTTCCTCCACCTGGTCATCGGCGAGATGGTGCCGAAGAACCTGGCCATGGCGGCGCCGGACAAGACCGCGCTGTGGCTCGGCCCCGGGCTGGTCGCCTTCGCGCGGCTGTGCCGCCCGGTCACCGCGCTGCTGGGGGCGTGCGCCCGGCTGGTGCTGCGGCTGTTCCGGGTGGAGCCCAAGGACGAGATCGAGGCCGTGTTCACCAGCGAGCAGCTGACCCATCTGGTGGAGGACTCCCGGCAGGCCGGGCTGCTCGACCCCGGTGAGCAGGAGCGGCTCGCGGACGCCCTGGAGCTGGGCAGCCGCCCGGTCACCGATGTCCTCCTGGACCCGGCGGGCCTGGTCACCGTGGATCCGTCGGTCACCCCCCGGCAGATCGAGGAGCTGACCGTGCGCACCGGCTACTCACGCTTCCCGGTGCGCGGCCCCGGGGGCGCCTTCATGGGCTATCTGCATGTGAAGGACGTCCTGGAGCTGGAGTTCCCGGAGCGGGCGGTGCCGCAGCGGGTCTGGCACCCGATCGAGACGCTCCGGGCGGAGCTTCCGCTGGACGACGCCCTCACCGCGATGCGCCGGGCCGCCTCCCATCTGGCGGCCGTCGCCGACGCGTCGGGCACGGTGCTGGGGCTGGTGGCCCTGGAGGACGTCCTGGAGAAGCTGGTCGGCGAGGTCCACGACCCCGCCCACCGGGGCGGGACCCGGGACCGGGTGGCCGAGCCCAGGGGCGAGGCGGCGCCCGCGCTCTCCGAGGAGGAGCGGGCGATGGTCGGCTGACGGCGGTCGCGCTGCGGTTGCGCCTGCGGCGGGCCTTTCCCCTACCCGCCTGAAATCAGCCCCTCCAGGGAGCACCTCCCAGCGGTAGCTGGGGGAGTTCGAGGAGCGGGGCCCGGGGCGGAGCCCCGGTTGTGGGAAGGGGCGGGCAGGGGAAAACCCGCCGCAGGCGCGCTACCCCAGGGGCGGGTGTTG
>NZ_JAEEAP010000377.1 GCF_016103465.1 Streptomyces sabulosicollis | reverse complement strand
GGGGAGGGGCGGAGTGGCCCTCGGGGGCGTTACGGGATGCCGGGCACGTCCTGGCTAGTCCTCGTAGCCCAGTTGGAGATCGCGCTCCGTACGGCCGCCGCCCGCGACCTGGAGGACCGTCGCCACCGGCGGGTAGCCGGCCGCGATGACCGTGTACTCGCCCGCCGACAGGTCGATGAAGCGGAACGCGCCGTCGGGACCCGTGGTCGCCGTGTCGACGACATTGCCCGCCGCGTCCAGCAGCGTGACCCTGGCGTCCTCCACCACCCGGCCGCCGGTGGCCCGCACGACCCCGCGCAGGACGGCGCCACCGGCCAGTTCGATGTCCTGCCGGGTCTCGCGGGCGGCCTGGACGGTGACGGGGAGGGCGGCGGGGCGGAACGCGGGGGCGCTGGCGGCGAGGGTGTACTCGCCCGCCACCAACTCGTCCATCACGTAGCCCCCTTCGCGGCCGCTGCGGGTGGCCGCGACGACCTCGCCGCGCACATCGGTCAGGGTGACCGTCGCCTCCCTTACGGGCGTGCCGTCCGCCGTAAGGACGGCACCGGCGAGTCGGCCCGCGCCGCCGAGCACCACGTCCAGGTCGACCGGCCGGTCCCCGACGGTGACGCTGACCGCCCGCGGCTGGTGGCCGCCGGCCGCCGCGATCAGGACGTACGACCCGGCGCCGGGCGTGCTCAGCGCGTACCGCCCGTCCTCCCCGGTGGCACCGCGCCCGATCTGGCGTCCGCCGACGTCGATGAGGGTCAGGGCGGCTCGTGGGACCGAGGTGCCGTCGTGGTGCTGGACCGTGCCGCAGATCGGGACGCCCGCGGTGGGCGGCGGCGCGGCGGGCGAGCCGGCCGCGGCGTGCCGCGGCCCGGTGCCCGTGCGCGCGGCCGGCACCACGGGGTCGTGCAGATCTTGCGGGTCTTGCTGGACGGCATAGTCGGTGTGGGACACCAGAGGTTTCTCCTTCAGGAGGAAGGCGAGCAGGAAGCCCAGGACGAGCACCGGCACGAGATAGAGGAAGATCCGCGGTATGGCGTGGGCGTATGCCGCGATGTAGCCGTCACGCAGGGCGCCCGGCATGGCGTGCACCATCTGCGGGGTGACCGAGTCGGGGTCGGGCAGACCGGTTCCGTCGCCGCCGCTGCCGTACGCCGCCCCGGAGGGCAGGTCGACCTTGAGGCGGTCGGTGAGCCGGTTGGCGAAGAGCGTGCCGAAGACGGCCGCGCCGACGCTGCCGCCGATCTGCCGGAAGTAGTTGTTGGCGCTGGTGGCCGAGCCGAGGTCGGCCGCGGGCACGGAGTTCTGCACGGCGAGGATGAGGACCGGCAGGACGAGCCCGATGCCGAGCCCGAGGACGCCCATCCACAGGCTGTAGTCCTGGCGGGAGGTGTTCTCCTCCAGCCGGGAGAGCAACCACATGCCGGCGATGGAGATCAGCCCGCCGACGACCGGGAGGACCTTGTAGCGGCCGGTGGTGCTGATGAGGTGGCCGGAGAGGATGGAGGCCAGCACCATGCCGCCCATCATGGGCACCATCAGCAGCCCCGATTCGGTGGCCGAGACGCCGTCGACCATCTGCAGGAAGGTCGGCAGATAGCTGGCGGCGCCGAAGAGGGCGATGCCGATGACGGCGCCGATCAGCCCGCTGACGCAGAAGACCGAGTCGCGGAACAGCCGCATGGGGATGATCGGTTCGGGGACGACGCACTCCACGACGACGAAGAGGATCGCCGAACCCGCCGCTCCCAGGGCGAGCCCGAGGATGACGCGGGAGCCCCATGCGTACTCCGTGCCGCCCCAACTCGTCAGCAGCACCGCGCAGGTGGAGAACAGCGACAGGAACAGCGCGCCCAGATAGTCGAAGCGCGCCCGCCGCGGCGGCTCCGGCACCTTGAGGACGGCGGCCACGACGGCGAGGGTGACCAGCCCGAAGGGGACGTTGACGTAGAAGCACCAGCGCCAGGTGACATGGTCGGTGAAGAATCCGCCGAGCAGCGGACCGGCCACCGAGGCGAGGCCGAACGCGGCGCCGATGAGCCCCATATAGCGGCCGCGTTCCCGCGGGGGAACGATATCGGCCATGATCGCCTGGACACCGATCATCAGACCGCCGGCGCCCACGCCCTGCACCGCCCGGAAGGCGATCAGCTCCTCCATCGTGCGTGACCAGCCCGCGAGCGCGGATCCGGCGATGAAGACGACGATCGCGAAGACGAAGACGCTCTTACGGCCGATGAGATCGCCCAGCTTGCCGTAGACCGGCAGCACGATGGTGACCGCGAGGAGGTAGGAGGTGACGGTCCAGGACATCTTGCCCAGGCCGTGGAGCTCGCCGACCACCTCGGGGAGGGCGGTGGCGACGATGGTCTGGTCGAGCGCCGCGAGCAGCAGCGCGAGCATCAGCCCGAAGAAGACCATCCGCACCCGGGCCGGGCTGAGCGGGACGGGCGCCGGGGCGGCGCCCTCCGCCGGGGGCGGTGCCGCGCCCGCCCCGGCACCACCGGCGCCGTAGGTTCCGCCGTCCCCGGAGGTTCCGTAGGTTCCGTCGGTTCCGTCGTCGGTGGCGTGGGCGGGAGGGCCCGCCGGTTCGTACCCGCCGTGCTCGTGGCTCTCTCGCCGCTTCGGCACGGTGGTCCCGGTGGTCCCGGTGGTGCCGCCCACGTCCTTCTCCCCTCGTCACGTCTGCGCCGCCCATTTCTCGCATCACGCGCAACGGGGGGCAAACAGCGACGAATCGCCGACGAGGGGCCGCAGACGGCATTCGCCCCGGTGAGAGGGTGTACCGGGGTATGCGG
Organism: Streptomyces sabulosicollis; assembly: GCF_016103465.1. Taxonomy (GTDB): domain Bacteria; phylum Actinomycetota; class Actinomycetes; order Streptomycetales; family Streptomycetaceae; genus Streptomyces; species Streptomyces sabulosicollis. The sequence goes on along the minus strand of NZ_JAEEAP010000377.1, from coordinate 5,980 downwards.
GACCGCGGAGAAAACCACCCGAACCGGTGAGTGCGAGGTTCGGTCCGGGAGACGGGGCGGGGGCCGGGATCAGGCCGCCACGGGCGCTATTCGGCCGTCTCGGTGGCGAGCTTGGCCAGCAGTTCGTCGTAGATCCGGGCCAGCCCCTTGGGGGCGAAGGTCCGCTCGAAGAAGCCGCCGATGCCGGTCGCGCCGGTCCAGGTGGAGGTGACGACGACCCGCGACTTCCCCTCACCCGCCGGGGTGACGGTCCAGGTGGTGACCATCGAGGAGTTGCGGTCCCTCTCGACCAACTGGCCGTCGGACGGCTCGGAGACCTCCAGCAGGCAGTCGCGCACCCGCTTGCTGGTGGCCTGGAGCTTCCAGTGCACGACGGTGCCCTCGCCGTCGCCACCCTCGCGCACCTCGTACTCGCTGAACTGCTGCGGGAGGAGCCGGGGGCGGGTGTCGCGGTAGTCGGCGAGTGCGTCGAACACATCCTCGGGCTTACCCGTGACGATCCGCTCCGTGGTGGCCTCGACCTGCCCCATCGCATTTCCTTCCGCCCTCGACGTGGCGCCCTGAGCCCATGACGCCCTGACAGGCGCAAGCCAACCACCTCAGCGGCACCGACCCAAATCCGGGGTTGACGAAAACCAATCAAACATGTGTTCTATTGTGGTAACGAGCGAGACCCGGAGGTGCCTGCGATGCGCTGGGACAACCTGACCCGAGACGACACGTCGGCCACCCCGGCCCTCTTCGCCGCCGACGCGGTGACCACCCGCACCTTCGACACCCCGGAGTTCCGCGGGATCACCTTCCACGAGATCCGGGCGCGCTCGATCATCAACCGGGTGCCCGGGGCCTCCCGGATGCCGTTCGAGTGGACGGTGAATCCGTACCGCGGCTGCACCCACGCCTGCGTCTACTGCTTCGCGCGCAAGACGCACAGCTATCTCGACCTGGACACCGGGATCGGCTTCGACTCCCAGATCGTGGTGAAGACCAACGCGCCGGAGCTGCTCCGCCGCGAGCTGGCCTCCCGCCGCTGGGCCGGTGACCACATCGCCATGGGAACCAACGTGGACTGCTACCAGCGGGCCGAGGGCCGGTACCAGCTCATGCCCGGCATCCTCACGGCGCTCGTGGAGCGCGCCAACCCCTTCTCGATCCTCACCAAGGGCACCCTGATCCTGCGCGACCTGGAGCTGCTGCGGCGGGCGTCACGCGTCACCGACATCGGCGTCTCGGTCTCGGTCGGCTTCACCGACGGCGAGCTGTGGCGCACCGTGGAGCCGGGCACCCCCTCGCCCGAGCGGCGCCTGGACGTCGTGAGGACGCTGTCCTCCCACGGGATCCCGTGCGGGGTGCTGATGGCCCCGGTGATCCCCTTCCTCGGCGACTCCCCCGAGCAGTTGCGGGCCACCGTAAGGGCGATCGCGGAAGCGGGCGCCAGCTCCGTGACCCCGCTGGTGCTCCATCTGCGCCCGGGCGCCCGCGAGTGGTTCACCACCTGGCTCGGCCACCACCACCCCCGGCTGCTGCGGCGGTACGACGCGCTCTACGAGGGCGGCTCCTACGCCCCGAAGTGGTACCAGCGGCGGATCACCGGGATGGTCCACGACTTCGCCGCCGAGTACGGCATCGGCCCGTACGCGTCGGGTGCCCACCGCAATGTGCCGGAGGAGCCGGACGCCCGGACCGAAGCGGAGCCGGACGCCCGGACCGACTCGCCCCCGGCCCAGCTGTCACTGCTCTGAGGACCCGCCCGGGTCGCGCTCCGAGGACGCGTCCGGGCCGCTGAGGACCCGCCCGGGTCGCGCTCCGAGGACCCGTCCGGGCCACACCCGGCGGCCCCGGTGCCCCTCACGGCACGCGCGCCTCACCGACCTTCTCCGCCGCGCCGCCCTGGCCCGCCGGCTCCGGGGCGCCCCCGCCCGTGACGGCGCCCTCGCCGGTGATCCGGGCCAGCGCGGCGGCGGCCGCCGCGCTGAGGCGTATGTGCTGGGCGGCGGCGGTCAGGGCCGGGATGGCGCGTTCGTCACCGATCGCGCCCAGGCCCTCCACGCAGGCCCGGGCGATCGCCCAGTGCCGGTCGCGGGCCGCCAACTGCCGTTCCAGCGCGGCGACCAGGGCCGGTACGGACTCGGGGGCCCGCAGCTCCACCAGCAGCCGGATGGGATGCAGGGAGTACGCGGTGCGCAGCGGGTTCGTGGCCAGGGCGGCGGCGGCCCGCGCGGTGCGCGGATCGCCGAGGCGGGCCAGCACCCGGGCGGCGGTCGCACAGCGGGCCGGCTCGCGGTAGTTGAGCAGGAGGACGAGGGTTTCGAAGGCCCGGCGGTCCCCGGCGCTGCCGAGCACGAAGGCGGCGGTCTCCCGGGCCCACAGCGGCTGCTCCGGCGCGACCAGGATGCGGGCCAGCTGTTCGCGCGCGGCGGGGGTGCCCTGGCGCACGAGCGCGAGCAGCGAGGCATGGGCCGCGGTTTCCTGCGGGGTTGAGAGCGAGGCCCGTACCCGCTCCGTCAGCGTCCGGAATTCATCGTCCATACGAGGTCTCCCCTCCCCGGTGGGCCGCGTTCCGGCACGGCCGCACTATGAGCTCTGGCATCTTGGTTACCCGCGAGTTAATATGGCGACACGAGCAGCACCCCTGCTCCGGCGGCCTGGTGACGCAGCCGCCTTGTGTGACGTCGGTTCGGCAGTTCCAGAACAGCAGTTGAGGCACGGCCCCGGGACAGGGCCGGCCGCGTGTCTCCCACGGGCAGTTTCCTCCGTGCGGCGCTGTCCGTAAGGGAGCGTGCAAGCCCTTCCATCGGGGATTTGTGTCAGCCGTGTCAGCCCCCCGCACGTGCGTGGCGTGAACGGCGGCAGCGGCATGGCACGAGCTCCCCTCAGTCGTCACTTCATCCCCGCGTCCGGGGAACACCCTCTGGAGTCCGCGATGGACCGTCTCCCACACACCGGCGTCAGCACTACGTCCCCCTCTGATCTCTCCCCCTCCCGGGCCCCGCTCACTACTGTCGCGGTCGTCGGGCTCGGCACGATGGGCACCGGCATCGCCGAGATCCTGGCCCGGGCGGGCCGCGAGGTGATCGGCATCGACATCAACGAAAGCGCCTGCCGCCGAGCCGTCACCGCGCTCGAGGTCGCCACCGCCCGCGCCGTGCACCGCGAGCGGATCAGCGAGCGGGAGCGGGCCGGGATCCTCGACCGCTTCCGCGTCTCCACCGATCTGCGCGCCGCCGCCGACGCGGAGCTGGTGATCGAGGTGGTGCCGGAGGACTACGACACCAAGCACGAGGTCTTCGCCGAGCTGGACACCGTCGTCAGCCCCTCCGCGATCCTCGCGACCGGCACCAACGCGCTGTCGGTGACCCGGCTGGCGGCCGAATCCGCCCATCCGGAGCGGGTCCTGGGCCTGCACTTCTTCAACCCGGCGCCCGCGATGAAGCTCGTGGAGATCGTCTCCAGCGTGCTGACCGCCCCCGCTGCCGTCGAGGCGGTCACCGCCCTCGCCCGCGATCTGGGCAAGGAGCCGGTGGCGCTCGGCGACCGGCCCGGATTCGTGGCCGACGGGCTGCTGTTCGGCTATCTCAACCAGGCCGCCGCGATGTACGAGGCCAAGTACGCGGCGCGGGAGGACATCGACGCGGCGATGAAGCTCGGCTGCGGGCTGCCGATGGGGCCGCTGGCCCTGCTCGACCTGATCGGCGTCGACACCGCCCGCACCGTCCTGGAGGCCATGTACGCCGCCTCCGGCGACCGGCTGCACGCGCCCGCGCCCATCCTGGGGCAGCTCGCCCAGGCCGGTCTCACCGGCCGTAAGGCGGGCCGCGGCTTCTACACGTACGAGGCGCCGGGCAGCGGCACCATCGTCCCCGACGCCGCGACGGCCGAGGTGCGGCACTCCACGGAAGGGGCGCGCCCCGTGCGCGCCGTCGGCGTCGCCGGCTCGGGCACGATGGCCTCCGGGATCGCCGAGGTCTTCGCCAAGGCGGGCCTGGAGGTGGTGCTGGCCGGCCGGACCCTGGAGAAGGCCACGGCGGCGAAGGCCCGCATAGGGAAATCCCTGAACCGGTCGGTGTCCAAGGGACGGATGACCGAACAGGCCCGGGAGCGGACGCTGGCGCGGATCACCCCGGCCGACGCGCTCGACGCGTTCGCCGACGTGGATCTGGCCGTGGAGGCCGTGGCCGAGGACCTGGTGGTCAAGCAGGAGCTGTTCCGGGTGCTGGACAAGGTCTGCAAACCGGGCGCGGTGCTGGCCACGACCACCTCCTCGCTGCCGGTCGTCGCCTGCGCGCGGGCGACCTCGCGCCCGCAGGACGTGGTGGGCCTGCACTTCTTCAACCCGGCGCCCGCGATGAAGCTGGTCGAGGTGGTGCACACGGTGCTGACCGCGGACGATGTGCGCGCGACCGCGCACGCGGTGTGCGCGGCGGTGCGCAAGCACCCGGTGGACTGCGGGGACCGGGCGGGGTTCATCGTGAACGCCCTGCTGTTCCCGTACCTCAACAACGCCGTGAAGATGGTCCAGGAGCACTACGCCACCCCGGACGCCATCGACGCCGCGATGAAGCTGGGCGGCGGCTATCCGATGGGCCCCTTCGAACTGCTCGACGTCGTGGGGCTCGATGTGTCGCTGGCCATCGAGCAGGTGCTGCACCGGGAGTTCCGCGAGCCGGGCCTGGCGCCGGCGCCGCTGCTGGAGCACTTGGTGGCCGCCGGGTGCCTCGGGCGCAAGACCGGGCGCGGCTTCCGCGAGTATGCCAAAGCCTGAGTACGAGCCCGAGTACACCTACGGGTGGGGCGGACCGTCGGACTCCGGTTCCCGGTGGGGCGGGCTGCTGGAGCCTTCCGTCGGTCTGCCCCCGCACCGGCACTCACAAGCGTGTTACGTTCCCCACATGTCCCAGCCCGTGAAGGCCACGCGTACGGAGCGTACGAAGCGAACCCCCTCATCCGGTGGCGGTGAGAGCGCGGGAAGCCGCCGCGCAGCGGCCCAGCGTCTGTCCATGCGCCGCAAACTCGCGGCCGCGGCGATGGAGTTGTTCGCGACGCAGGGGTACGAGGCGACGACCGTCGACGAGATCGCGGCCAGGGCGGGGGTGGCCCGGCGCACCTTCTTCCGGCACTTCCGCTCCAAGGAAGAGGCGATCTTCCCGGACCACGACGACACGCTGGTGCGGGCGGCGGCGGTGCTGGACGCGGCGCCTCCGCATGAGAACCCCCTGGACACCGTGTGCCGCGGGATCAAGGAGGTCATGCGGATGTACGCGGCCTCACCGGCAGTCTCCGTGGAGCGCTACCGGCTGACCCGTGAGGTACCGGCGCTGCGGGAGCGCGAGATCGCCTCGGTGGCCCGCTATGAGCGGCTGTTCACCCGCTATCTGCTGGGCCACTTCGACGAGGGCGCCCACCACGACGGCGACGACGATCCGCTGCTGGCCGAGGTCGCCGCCTCAGCCGTGGTCACGGCCCACAACCATGTGCTGCGGCGCTGGCTGCGGGCGGGCGGGAAGGGCGATGTGGAGGCCCAGCTGGACCACGCCTTCGCGATCGTCCGCGAAACCTTCGGGAGCGGCATCGGCGGGCGCCCCGCCGTGGCCGGCGGCCGCCCCGCGGCGGCGGTCTCGGCGAAGGAGGAGGACGAGGTGGTGGTGATGGTGGCGCGGACGGACGCGCCGCTGACGGAGGTCATGCGGACGATCAAGGAAGCGTTGCAGCGGTAACGCTGCCGCTTGGGTCAGCCGGGGTTCGCCGGTTCTGGGCTCACCCCCGGGCCTGGTGAACCCCGCCCTGGGCTGCGCCCCGCCCCTGCGGTCGGTTCGACACCGCCGAACTCCGCCGTCGCGCGACCCGCCATCGCGGCGGAGAGTAAGGGGCGGCACCCGCCCCACGCCACGAACAGACCCCCGTCCGGTCCGGACTCACCCCCGGGCCCAGTCAACCCCGGCCAGTCCAGGGCCCCCTGCGGGCAGACGGGGAGGGCGGGGCC
>NZ_JAEEAP010000376.1 GCF_016103465.1 Streptomyces sabulosicollis | reverse complement strand
GTGTGATGGCAGTCTTTTTTTTTTCCAGCAAAAGCCGGCATACGAGGTTAGCGAGTGTCCCGTGGGCTCGGAGATGTGCATAAGGCACAGGCCCCGGGCCGTGCGGATCGAGGGTGCGCACATCCGGATCGAGCTGGCCGTGGCGGCGGGTCACCGCGCCGTGGAGGTGGCGAGGGCGGTGCGCACGGTGGCGGCGGAGGCCGCGCCGCGGGGAGACCACGAGCCCACGGTGGCCGTCCTCGTCACCTCCGTGGAGCCCTGACGGGTCACTCCTCGGCGTACTTCCGCAGCCCCTCGACCGTGCGCTCCAGCTCCTCGATCCGGTCGGCCAACTGCTCCGTCCGCGCCTCGAGCCGGCGGTTCTTGCGGTGCATCTCCAGGAACACATTGACCTTCGTCCGCAGCAGCCAGGGGTCGAAGGGCTTGGTGAGGAAGTCGGCGGCGCCGATCGCATAGCCCCGGTAGGCGTAGTCGGAGTCGGCGTCCGTCCCGGTCAGCAGGATGATCGGGACGTCCTTGGTCTGGTCGAGCCGCTTGATGTTGGCGGCGGTCTCGAAGCCGTCCATGCCCGGCATCAGCACGTCGAGCAGGACGACGGCGAAGTCCTGCCGCAGCATCGCCTTCAGCGCCTCCTCGCCGGAGCGGGCGCGGACGAGCTGCTGATCGAGCGGGCCGAGGACGGCCTCCAGCGCGATCAGGTTCTCCTCCATGTCGTCGACGATGAGGATCCCGGCCTTCTCGGACGCGCTCGTAGTCATCTCTCCCCCTGCCTCGGCCCCGGCGGACCGGTCTCGGCAGGCGCGGCGTCCTCTCCGGACACGGCGGTCTCTCCGCCGGACGCGGCGTCACCGCTCCGTGAGTCATCCGCCTCCGCGGACTCTTCCGTGTCGCGGGACTCGCCCGTATCCCCCACCTCACCGTCCGGATCGAGCAGCTCGATGATCGCCGAAATCAGCCGGTCGACGTCCACGGGCTTGGGGACATAGCCGTTGGCGCCGCTGTCGATGGCCTTCTCCCGGTCGCCGGGCATGACCTTCGCGGTCAGGGCGAGGATCGGCACATCGGCGAGGCGCGGCGTGCACCGGATGGCGCGGATCGTCTCGTACCCGTCCATCTCCGGCATCATGACGTCCATCAGGACCAGCGAGACGTCCGGGTTGCGGTGCAGCACCTCCAGACCCTCGCGGCCGTTCTCCGCGTACTTCACCGTCATGCCGACCCGGCCCAGCACGTGCGTGAGCGCGAAGACGTTCCGGATGTCGTCGTCGACGATGAGGATGCGGCGGCCGTTCAGCACCCGGCCGGGGCGTCCGCGCTGCCACTCCCTGAGCTGGTTGGCCCCCGGCCAGCCGTCGTCGTGGTCCTCGCCCTCGCCCCCGGCCTGCCCCTCGCTCCCGGCCCCGGCCTCCGCCCCGCCACCCGGGGCCCGGGTGGCGAGCCGGCTGGCGACGAGGCTGTCCGCCTCGCCGAAGACCCCGCTCGGGGCGTGGTCGGCGGTGTCCGGCAGCGTCTCGTCCGGGGCGGGGGCGGCCGCCGGGACGGTGGAGCCGGTGGCCCGGGGGTCCGAGGGGTCGGGCGCCAGGGCGACGCCGCTGTAATGCGCGGGCACGTAGAGGGTGAAGCGGGAGCCGACGTCCAGTTCGCTCTCGGCCACGATCCGGCCGCCGAGCATTCCGGCGATCTCCCGGCTGATGGACAGGCCGAGCCCCGTCCCGCCGTACTTCCGGCTGGTCGTGCCGTCGGACTGCTGGAACGCCTCGAAGATCACCGGCAGCTTCTCCGGCGGGATGCCGATACCGGTGTCGGTGACGGAGAAGGCGATGACCGCGTCCGCGGCCCGCAGCGTCTCCTCCTCGAACCCGGCTCCCGGGGTGCGCTCGACGCGCAGCGTCACCCCGCCCGAGGAGGTGAACTTCAGGGCGTTGGAGAGCAGGTTGCGCAGGATCTGCTGGAGCCGCTGCTCATCGGAGAACATCTCGCGCGGTACGTCCTCGCCGACCGTGATCTCGAACGACAGGCCCCGGTCCACGGCGAGTGGCCGGAAGGTGGCGTTCACATAGTCCAGGATCTTGACCAGCGGCAGCTTCTTCGGACGGACGTCCATCCGGCCCGCCTCGATCTTCGACAGATCCAGGATGTCGTTGATCAGCTGGAGCAGATCGGAGCCGGAGCGGTGGATGGTGGCGGCGAACTGCACCTCCTGGGGGGACAGCCGGTCCTCGGGGTTGTCGGCGAGCAGCCGGGCCAGGATGAGCAGCGAGTTCAGCGGGGTGCGCAGCTCATGCGACATATTGGCCAGGAACTCGGACTTGTACTGGGAGGCGGTCGCCAGCAGGGCGGCCTTCTCCTCCAGCTCCGCGTTGGAGCGCTGCAGCTCGTTCGAGCGCTGGCGCAGCTCGGTGGTGAGCCGCTGGGACTCGGAGAGCAGCGACTCGGTGCGGGCGTTGGCGATGATGGTGTTGATCGAGACGCCGATGGTGTTGACGAACTGGTCGATGAAGGCCAGGTGGACCTCGCTGAACCGGCTGAACGAGGCCAGCTCGATCACTCCGAGCACCTGGTCCTCGTAGAGGATCGGCAGGATCACCACGCTGGCCGGGAGCGCCGAGCCCAGCCCGGAGTCGATGGTGATGTAGTCGGGCGGGACGTCGTTGATGAGGATCCGCTTCTTCCCCACCGCCGCCTGGGCGACCAGCCCGCGGCCCCGGGGGAGCGGCGTCCGGCCGTCGCCCCCGACCGCGTCCTGATCGGTGCCGTATCCGGCGATGAGCTCCAGCCCCTCACCGGGCTTGGCGCCGGCCGCGCTGAGGAAGAACGCCCCGAACTGCGCGTTGACCAGCGGGGTCAGCTCGCTCAGGATCAGATCGGCGACCTCGACCAGATCGCGGTGGCCCTGCATCAGGGAGGCGATCCGGGCCAGGTTGGACTCCAGCCAGTCCTTCGCGCGGGTGGTCTCGCGGAGGTTGGCGACCATCAGATTGACGTTGTTCTTCAGCTCGGCGACCTCGCCCTGGGCCTCGACCGAGATGGACCCGGACATATCGCCCTGCGCGACGGCGGACGCCACCTCGGCGATCGCGCGCACCTGGGTGGTCAGGTTGAGCGCGAGTTCGTTCACACCGGTGGTCAGCCGCTTCCAGGTGCCGTAGACGCCCTCGACCCGGGCCTGGCCGCCCAGGCGGCCCTCGCTGCCGACCTCGCGGGCCACCCGCGTCACCTCGTCGGAGAACGAGGAGAGCGTGTCGACCATGGTGTTGATGGTGGTCTTCAGCTCCAGGATCTCGCCGCGCGCGTCGACGTCGATCTTCTTGCTCAGATCGCCCTCCGCCACGGCGGTGGCGACCTGGGCGATGTTGCGGACCTGCGAGGTCAGGTTCGACGCCATGAAGTTGACGTTGTCCGTGAGGTCCTTCCAGACCCCGGACACGCCCGGCACCCCGGCCCGGCCGCCCAGCTGGCCCTCGGTGCCGACCTCGCGGGCCACCCGGGTGACCTCGTCGGCGAACGAGCGCAGCTGCTGGACCATGGTGTTCACGGTGTCCTTGAGCTCCAGGATCTCGCCCCGGGCATCAACCGTGATCTTCTTCGACAGATCGCCGTTGGCGACCGCCGTGGTCACCTGGGCGATGTTGCGGACCTGCGAGGTCAGGTTCAGGGCCATGAAATTGACGTTCTCGGTCAGGTCCCGCCAGACCCCGGAGACGCCGCGGACCTGGGCCTGACCGCCGAGATTGCCCTCGGTGCCCACCTCGCGGGCCACCCGCGTCACCTCGTCGGCGAAGGACGACAGCCGGTCCACCATGGTGTTGATCGTCGACTTCAGCTCCAGGATCTCGCCCTTGGCCTCCACCGTGATGGTCTTGCTCAGATCGCCCTCCGCCACGGCGGTGGCGACCTGGGCGATGTTGCGGACCTGCGAGGTCAGGTTGTCCGCCATGAAGTTGACGTTCTCCGTAAGGTCCTTCCAGACCCCGGAGACGCCACGCACCTGGGCCCGGCCGCCGAGCTCGCCCTCGGTGCCCACCTCGCGCGCCACCCGCGTCACCTCGTCGGCGAACGCGGAGAGCTGGTCGACCATGGTGTTGATCGTGGACTTGAGCTGGAGGATCTCGCCCTTCGCGTCCACGGTGATCTTCTGCGAGAGATCACCGGTGGCGACCGCCGTGGTCACCTGGGCGATGTTGCGGACCTGGGAGGTCAGGTTCGACGCCATGAAGTTGACGCTGTCCGTAAGGTCCTTCCAGACCCCGGACGCGCCACGCACCTGGGCCCGGCCGCCGAGCTCGCCCTCGGTGCCCACCTCGCGCGCCACCCGCGTCACCTCGTCGGCGAACGCGCCCAGCTGGTCGACCATGGTGTTCACGGTCAGCTTGAGCTCCAGCAGCTCGCCGGTGGCCTCGACCGTCACCTGGCGGGTGAGGTCACCGCGGGCGACCGCCGTGGTCACCTCGGCGATGTCGCGGACCTGTGCGGTGAGCCGGGCGGCCATGGTGTTGACGGCCTCCGTGACCATGCGCCAGTCGCCGGAGAGCCCCTGCACCTTGGCGCGGCCGCCCAGCCGCCCCTGGGTGCCGACCTCGCGGGCGATACGGGTCAGCTCGCCGGTGAACAGCGACAGCTGGTCCACCGTGCGGTTCACCCCGCGTCCCAGCCGCCGCAGATCGCCGCGGAGCTGGCGGTTGCCGTCGTGCAGATCCACCCGCTTGGTCAGATCGCCGGACGCGATCGCGTCGAGCACCCGCGTGGCGTTGGACACCGGGCCGACCAGGGCGTCCACCAGCTGATTCGCCGCGTCCACATTGGTGGCCCAGGCTCCCTGGCCGGGGCTCGCGGTGATCCGCTCGTCCAGCCTGCCCTGGCGCACCACCTCGCGGCGCACCCGCTGCAACTCCTCGGACAGATGCGCGTTGCGCACCACGAGCCGGTTGAAGACCCCGGCCATCTCGGCGGCCATGCCCTCGGCCGAGGTGTCCGCGCGTACGGTGAAGTCACCGTCGCACAAGGCGTTCATCGCCGACAGCAGGGACCGCAAGTCGGCCGCGGGCACACACTCCGCACCGTGCGCCGGGCCGGACGGCCGGGCGGATTCCGGGCATTCCGCGGGCGGGTCCGGTGACGTGTCGGTGGTGACCGGGTCGAGAGCCATGGCGTCGTCCCTTAAAGATCATCTATATCCCCCTGTCTGTCATAATATGGCACCTAGATGGCCTAAACCGCCCGTATTGCCCTGGAGCCGCACGTGGGAGCCTTGTTTCCTCTCGCGCGTGAGTCCGTCTCACGGACGACGCTGCCCGGAAGCGTGCGCGCGCCCGGCGCGGCACGCGCCTTCGTCCGTACGGCGCTCACGGGACGGAGCGCGGCGGAGGCGTTCGCGCCGATCACCCTCGACGAGCGGTCGATCGACGACGCGATACTGCTGGTGAGCGAGCTGGTCACCAATGCCGTGCTGCACGCGGGCACCCGGGTCGAGGTGGTGTGCCGGCTCCAGCCCGGCGACGGCGCCGCCGGGGAGGACTTCGGGCCGGAGGGCGACACCGTGGGGCCCCAGGGAACGGCCGGCCCGGACGATGTGCCGAGGGACGTGCCGAGGCGGCCGGGCATCGTCATCGAGGTGGCGGACCTCCACCCCGCCAGCACCGTCTACGGAGGACCGGAGACCCAGCGCCGGGGCCGCGGCCGCGGGCTCCAGCTGATCGGGGCGCTGGCCGAATCCTGGGGCGTGACGTACCACCGCACCCGTAAGGCGGTCTGGTTCCGGCTGGGCGCCGAGCGGGCGGGGACCGAACTCGACGCCGTCCCCACCAGCGCGCTCGGGCGCGAGCTGCGGTTCGCCGAGACCCTGGCCCCCGTTCCGCCACGGGAGCAGCGCGACCCGACCGCCGATTGGGTGGACCGCGGCGGACCGTCGTTCCTCGCCGAGGCCAGCGAGCTGCTCACCGGTCAGCTCGACGAGAACATGGTGGCCGCCCTCGCCGGGCAGCTCCTGGTGCCCCGGCTGGCCGACTGGTGCGCGGTCTGGCTGACCACCGAGAGCGGCAGGCTGCAGCTCGCCCGCGTCTGGCACAGCGATGAGCGCCGCATCGGCGCGCTCCGCATGGCGCTGGAGCGGCATCCGCCGCCGACCGGGCTCGGCTCGGCGGGCACCTCCTGGCCCTGGCCGGGGGTCGCGGACAGCCAGGGGACGGGCGGATCGGCGGTGTGCTTCCCGCTGGTCGCGCACGGCCGCAGCCATGGCGCCCTGCTGCTCGGCCGCGCGGGCGTGCCACGGATGGCGGAGGGCGTGGTGCGGCTCGCGGAGGACGTGGCGCGGCGGGTGGCCCAGGCGGTGGCCACGGCCCGGCAGTACACCCGGCAGGCGACCATCAGCCGGGCGCTGCAGCGCCGCCAGCTGCCCATGTCGCTCGCCCACATCCCGGGGGTGGACACGGCGATCGTCTACGAGCCGCACGGCGAGGGGCAGACGGTCGGCGGCGACTTCTACGACCTGTTCCCCATGGGCGACCGTCGCTGGTGCTTCCTGCTGGGCGACGTCCAGGGGAGCGACCCGGAGGCGATGTCGGTCACCGGGCTGGCCCGCCATCTGGTCCGGCTGCTGGCCCGCGAGGGCCATGGGGTCGAGTCGGTGCTGAACCGGCTGAACCAGGCGCTGGTGGAGGAGGACGCGGAGGCGGCGGAGATCGACGGCGAGCAGTCCCGGCCGCGCTTCCTGAGCCTGCTCTACGGGGAGCTGGAGCCGGACCCGGCCGGGGGCAGCGCCCGCTGCACCCTGGCGAGCGCCGGCCATCCGCTGCCGCTGCGGCTGACCACCCAGGGCACGGTGGCGCCCGCCGCCTCCCCCCAGATGCTGCTCGGCATCGACGAGAACCCGGACTTCCACGCCGACAGGCTGGACCTGGAGCCCGGCGAGACGCTGCTGTGCGTCACCGACGGGGTGACCGAGCGGCGCAACGGCCTCCGTCAGCTGGATGACGACGACGGCCTGTCGGACATCCTGCGCGAGTGCGTGGGGCTGGGCGCCAAGGCGGTCGCGGAGCGGGTGCGGCGCGCCACGCACGACTTCAGCCCCGAGCCGATCGACGACGATCTGGCCGTGCTGGTACTGGAGGCGGTGCCGCCGGTGGAACCGCGGCGCACGCTGTGACGGGCGCGGGCGGCCCCACCGGGGGGCGGCAGGCCAGGGCAGGTCAGCCGAGCGCTTCCGCGGAGCGCTCAGTCCGTCAGCCCCGCCAGGTCGCGCAGCCGGCGGGCCTGGGCGGCGCGCTCGGCGGCACGCTGCTCCTCGTAGCCGCGGTCCACGGCGCCCCGCAGCAGCGCCTTGGTCTCGATGACGGCGTCGCGCGGCGCGGCGAGCAGGGCCGCCGCCAGGTCCTGGACCGCGCCGTCGAGTTCCTCGGCGGGCACCACGAGATTGACGAGCCCCGTCCGCTCGGCCTCCTCGGCCTGAACGAAGCGCCCGGTCGCGCAGATCTCCAGCGCCCGGGCGTATCCCACCAGCCCGACCAGCGGATGGGTGCCGGTGAGGTCCGGCACCAGCCCGAGGCTGGTCTCGCGCATGGCGAACTGTGCGTCGTCCGCGCAGACCCGCAGATCGCAGGCGAGCGCGAGCTGGAAACCGGCCCCGACGGCATGGCCCTGGACGGCGGCGATCGACACGATGTCGTTCCGCCGCCACCAGGTGAACGCGTCCTGGTACCCGGCGATCGTGGCATCCAGTTCGCTGTCGGAGCCGCGCGCCATGTCGAGGAACGACGGCTCGCCGTCGAACCCCTCGGGCGTGAACGCCTGACGGTCCAGGCCCGCCGAGAAGGACTTGCCCTCGGCACGCAGGACCACGACGCGCACGGTGCCCGGCACCAGCTTTCCGGCCTCGGCCAGCGCCCGCCACATGGCGGGCGACTGGGCGTTGCGCTTCGCCGGGTTGTTCAGGGTCACCGTGGCGACCGTGTCATCGACGGTGAGCTGAACGCCGTCCTTGTCGAGCAGGGTCACAGGGGCCTCCGGTCGGGTGCGGTCAGTACAAGTGACTGCACAGTAACCACCCGGCCGAACCGACGATCAGCCGGGTGGCACCCCTGTCCATACCTGCTGATGATGACGGAGCATGCGGGCGATCAGGCCGAGGCGGCCTTCTTGCCCCGCGTCGCACCGCCGCGTCCCCGTAGGGAAACTCCGGATTCGCTGAGCATCCGGTGAACGAATCCATAGGAACGGCCGGTCTCCTCGGCCAGCGCCCGGATGCTCGCCCCGGAGTCGTACTTCTTCTTCAGGTCTGCCGCGAGCTTTTCGCGCGCGGCGCCGGTCACCCGGCTGCCCTTCTTCAGAGTCTCGGCCACCCGTGCCTCCTCATGGGAAGTGCGCTCTGGACTCTCATGATCACCCCTACAGGGCTTCCTGGCCACCCATTCGGCAAGGTCTGTGGATGAAGGATTGCGGGAAATCGCGGCGCGACGGCCTTCGGAAGCAAGGATTCCGGCGCTGTTCAACCTGACACTCTTTCGTGTTCACCGACGAACAGGCAGGTCAGGGCATACGTGAGCTACGTCGTAGAGATCCGGACCGGCGCACGGCACGTGGTGTGCGCCGGTGACCCGCGACGCGCCGCGATACCAGCCGTTCTCACTCAGATGATGGATCAAGCCTAGGCCGAATGATCTACAAGGAGGGGATCGGACCGGAGGAAACGGGCTCTTGGGGCGGCGTCCGGAACCTGTCTCTTATACACCTCTGACGCTGCCGACGACTAGTCGAGTGTAGATCTCCGTGGGCGCCG
>NZ_JAEEAP010000375.1 GCF_016103465.1 Streptomyces sabulosicollis | reverse complement strand
GGATGGGCTCCCGCCACCCCGAGACCCTGCCGCGCGACGAGAACGGCACGGTCGTCTGGTACGGCTCACGGAACCAGTTCTGCGCCTCGTCCCCCGTCTACCGCGAGTACGCCCTGCGCATCACCGAGGACCTGGCGGACCGCTACGGCGGCCACCCGGCCCTGCGGATGTGGCACGTCGGCAACGAATACGGCACCCACTGCTGGTGCGACGAGACCGCCCGGCACTTCCGCCGCTGGCTGCGCACCCGGTACGGCGGCCTGGACGCCCTCAACGAGGCGTGGGGGACGGCCTTCTGGAGCCAGCGCTACGACTCCT
Source organism: Streptomyces sabulosicollis (assembly GCF_016103465.1). Taxonomy (GTDB): domain Bacteria; phylum Actinomycetota; class Actinomycetes; order Streptomycetales; family Streptomycetaceae; genus Streptomyces; species Streptomyces sabulosicollis. The sequence goes on along the minus strand of NZ_JAEEAP010000375.1, from coordinate 8,466 downwards.
GGGAGGAGATCATCCCGCCGCGCCGCGCCCAGTACCTGATCAACCCCGGCCAGGCGCTGGACTTCCGCCGCTTCACCAGCGACGCCCTGCTGGAGTGCTTCACCGCCGAACGGGACGCGCTGGCCGCCCGCACCCCGCACACCCCCGTGACCACCAACTTCATGCCGCTCTTCATCGGCCAGGACGGCTGGGCCTGGGCGGCGGAGGAGGACGTGGTCTCCGTCGACCTCTACCCCGACCCCAACGACCCCCACGCGGCCGCCTACGGGGCGATGGTCCAGGACCTGACCCGCTCCCAGGCGGGCGGCCCCTGGGTCCTCATGGAGCAGGCCGCGGGGCCGGTCAACTGGCGCGGGGTCAACCACCCCAAGCCGGACGGGCTGATGCGGCTGTGGTCCCTGCAGGCCGTCGCGCGCGGCGCCGACGCGGTCTGCTTCTTCCAGTGGCGGCAGTCCCGGCAGGGCGGCGAGAAGTTCCACTCCGGGATGGTCCCGCACGCCGGTGAGCACAGCCGCACCTTCGCGCGGGTGCGCGAGCTCGGCGCCGAGCTGCGCGAACTGGCCCCGGTCGCGGGCTCGGACGTCCCCGCGCGGGCCGCGGTCCTGCACGACTGGCACTCCTGGTGGGCCACCGTCCAGGACGGCCGCCCCTCCTCCCTGGTCTCCTGCGAAGGGCTGCTGCGCGCCTGGCACCAGGCCCTGTGGGAGCGGAACCTCACCACCGACTTCGCCCATCCGCACGCCGACCTCACCGACTACGCCCTCGTCGCCGTCCCCCAGCTGTATCTGCTCACCGACGAGGCGCTGGACAACCTCGCGGCGTATGTGCGCGGCGGTGGCACCCTCGTCTGCGGCTTCTTCACGGGCGTGGCCGACGAGGACGACCGGGTGCGCCCCGGCGGGGTGGACCGCCGCCTCCGTGGGCTCCTCGGTATCCGTACGGTCCACGAGTGGTGGCCGCTGGACGAGGGCGAGACGCTCACCGCCGAGGGCGCCTGGCTCGGCCCGTTCCACGGCACCCTCTGGTCCGAGGACCTGGAGCCGTCCACCGCCGAACCGGTCGCCCGGATCAAGGGCGGTGAGCTCGACGGCCGCCCCGTCGTGACCCGCAACGCCTACGGCACCGGCACCGCCTGGTACGTCTCCACCCTCCCCGAACCCGCCGCGCTGCGCGCCCTGCTCGCCCGGGCCGCCGAGGAGGCGGGTCTGGCGCCCGCGCTGCCCGGTCTCCCGGAAGGCGTCGAGGCGGTGCGGCGCGGCCCGTACCTCTTCCTGCTCAACCACGGCCGCACCCCGGCGGTCGTCCCCCTCCCGTCCGCGCGGACGGATCTGCTCACCGGGCGCGCGCACCACACCAGCGTCCGGCTGGACCGCTTCGCGGTCATGGTCCTGGCCCCGCCCGAATCCCTCACCTGAAAGGGAAGGTCCCGTGCAACGAGCCGCTCGAACACTCCTCCTCACCCCGCTGATCGCGTTACTCGCGCTGATCGGCTTCGCCGCCGTCCCCGCCCAGGCCGCCACCTGGTCCTCCTCGGACCAGTGGGGCACCTGGTCCAACGGCGGCTACACCCTCTACAACAACATCTGGGGCTCCGGCGCCGGAGCCCAGACCATCTGGGCCAACTCCGCCAGCGACTGGGGGGTGTGGACCGACCACCCGAACACCGGCGGCATCAAGTCCTACCCCAACGCCAAGAAGGTCGTCGGCAAGAAGATCAGCGCCATCTCCACGCTGACCAGCACCTACAACGTCACCGTGCCGTCCTCGGGCGCCTACAACACCTCGTACGACATCTGGGACTCCTACTACGACTACGAGATCATGCTGTGGGTCAACAAGACCGGCCCGGTCGGCCCGCTCGGCACCGCCCAGGGCAATGTCACCCTCGGCGGCCACACCTGGAGCGTCTACAAGGGCAGCAACGGGGCCAATGAGGTCTTCTCGTTCATCCGCACCTCGAACTCCACCTCCGGCTCCGTGGACATCAAGCCCATCGTGAACTGGATCAAGAACACCAAGGGCTGGTTCGGCGATGTGACCATCGGCGACGTCCAGTTCGGCTACGAGATCACCTCCTCGGCCGGCGGTCTGGACTTCCGCACCAACAGCTTCGGGGTGAACGCGAGCTGACCCCCGCGTACCGCCGCCGCCCCGCCACGCGGCGGCGGTGCGCCACCGGTCCGGCGAGCCCGCGTCAGGACGCGCCGGGCGCCGGGCCCGAGCTGGCCCGTACGGTCAGCTCCGGGGCGAGCAGGGTCACCTGCTCCTCGGGGGCCTCGCCCTCCAGCTTCGCCACCGCCAGCTCCACGGCGCGCCGCCCCATCTCCTGCGCGGGGATGGCCACCGAGGTGAGCCGCACCGACGCCTGGGTGGCCACCTGCTCGGGGCATATGGCGACCACCGAGACGTCCTCGGGCACCGCGCGCCCCTGCCGGCGCAACAGGCTGAGCAGCGGATCGATGGCCGCCTCGTTCTGCACCACGAAGCCCGTGGTGCCGGGCCGCTCGTCGAAGATCCGGGAGAGGGTGCCGTCCATGGACTCGTAGCTGCCCTCGCACGGACGGTGCAGCAGCCGCACCCCCAGCTCGGCCGCGCGGCGGCGCAGCCCCTCCAGGGTCCGCTCGGCGAACCCGGTGTGGCGCTCGTAGACGGCCGGGGCCTCGCCCACCACGGCGATCTCACGGTGGCCGAGGTCCGCCAGATGCTCGGCGCACAGCGCGCCGGTGGCGGTGAAGTCCAGATCGACGCAGGTCAGGCCCACGGTATCGGCGGGCAGCCCGATCAGCACGGTGGGCTGGCGGGCCGCGTGCAGCAGCGGCAGCCGCTCGTCCTCCAGCTCCACGTCCATCACGATCATGGCGTCGGCGAGCCCGCTGCCGGTCACCCGGCGCACCGCCGCCGGGCCCTCCTCGCCGGTGAGCAGCAGGACGTCATAGCCGTGGGAGCGGGCGGTGGTGGCGACCGCGATCGCGATCTCCATCATCACCGGCACATACATGTCCGTCCGCAGTGGCACCATGAGCGCGAGGATGTTGGAGCGGCTGCTGGCCAGGGCGCGGGCTCCGGCGTTGGGGTGGTAGCCGAGCTCCTTGATGCTGTGCTCGACGCGCTCGCGCGTGGGCGCGGAGATCGACCGCTTGCCGCTGAGGACATAGCTCACCGTGCTGGCGGAGACTCCGGCGTGGCGGGCGACCTCGGCGAGCGTGACCATGCGGGGGGACTCCATCCGATGGGGTTGCGGATTGTGCGTATGGGTGAAGCGCTTCGACGCATGGCCCCAGCTTTCCATCTGGCCATGCGGACTGACCATAAACCCGCAGCGCACGGCTGTCCAGGGGCTGTCGAAGCGCTTCAACAGCCCTCCGAACCCGTCCTCCGCCTCTCTCCGGCCCGCCGCCGCGGCAATCCACCCCGAAGCTCCAGATCCCGGCGCCCTCCCGCTTTGCCGTCCCGTCGGACCGGATGCACACTGGCAGCGGTACGTGCCGGTAATGTCACGAGATCGTCGCGGCAAGGGAGCACCGATGACCGCATCCTCCGTCAGGCCGGTGTCCGAGCGTGAAGCGCGCCAGGTCGCCGAGGCCGCACGCGAACAGGTATGGCACAAGCCCAGCTTCGCCAAGGAGCTTTTCCTCGGCCGCTTCCGACTCGATCTGATCCATCCCCACCCCGCCCCCGCCCCGGACGATGTACGCCGCGGCGAGACCTTCCTCGCCAAGCTCCAGGAGTTCTGCGAGACGCGGGTCGACGCCGCCCGCATCGAGCGCGAGGCCCAGATCCCCGACGAGACCATCAAGGGGCTCAAGGAGCTCGGCGCGCTCGGCATGAAGATCGACACCAAGTACGGGGGCCTCGGCCTCACCCAGGTCTACTACAACAAGGCCCTCGCCCTGGCCGGATCCGTCAGCCCGGCGATCGGCGCGCTGCTCTCCGCCCACCAGTCCATCGGCGTACCGCAGCCGCTGAAGCTCTTCGGCACCCAGGAGCAGAAGGACCGCTTCCTGCCGCGCTGCGCCCGCACCGACATCTCGGCCTTCCTGCTCACCGAGCCGGACGTGGGCTCCGACCCGGCCCGCCTCGCCACCACCGCCGTGCCCGACGGCGACGACTACCTCCTGGACGGCGTCAAGCTGTGGACCACCAACGGCGTGGTCGCCGACCTGCTGGTGGTGATGGCCCGGGTGCCGCGCTCCGACGGCCACAAGGGCGGCATCACCGCCTTCGTCGTCGAGACCGCGTCCGAAGGCGTCACCGTGGAGAACCGCAACGCCTTCATGGGGCTGCGCGGCCTGGAGAACGGCGTCACCCGCTTCCACCGGGTCCGCGTCCCGGCCGCCAACCGGATCGGCCCCGAGGGCGCCGGTCTCAAGATCGCGCTGACCACGCTCAACACCGGACGGCTGTCGCTGCCCGCGATGTGCGCGGGCGCCGGGAAGTGGTGCCTGAAGATCGCCCGCGAATGGTCCGCCGCCCGTGAGCAGTGGGGCAAGCCCATCGCCAAGCACGAGGCCGTCGGCGCCAAGATCTCCTTCATCGCGGCCACCACCTTCGCGCTGGAGGCCGTCATCGACCTCGCCTCCCAGATGGCCGACGAGGACCGCAACGACATCCGCATCGAGGCCGCGCTCGCCAAGCTCTACGGCAGTGAGATGGCCTGGCTGATGGCCGACGAACTGGTCCAGATCCGCGGCGGCCGGGGCTATGAGACCGCGGCCTCGCTGGCCGCCCGCGGGGAGCGGGCCGTCCCCGCCGAGCAGATGCTGCGCGATCTGCGCATCAACCGGATCTTCGAGGGCTCGACCGAGATCATGCACCTCCTCATCGCCCGCGAGGCCGTGGACGCCCATCTGTCCGTGGCGGGCGACCTCATCGACCCCGACAAGTCCCTCCAGGACAAGGGCAAGGCGGCCGCCAAGGCCGGGGGCTTCTACGCCCGCTGGCTGCCCGGCCTGCTCACCGGACCCGGCCAACTGCCCCGCGCCTACCCGGAGTTCAACCCGCCCGGGCACCCGGACCTCTCCCCGCATCTGCGCTATGCGGAGCGCTCGGCACGCAAGCTGGCCCGCTCCACGTTCTACGCCATGTCCCGCTGGCAGGGCCGGATGGAGACCAAACAGGGCTTCCTCAGCCGGATCGTCGACATCGGCGCGGAGCTGTTCGCGATGAGCGCTGCCTGCGTACGGGCCGAGATGCTGCGCTCCCGCGGCGACCACGGCGTCGCGGCCTACCAGTTGGCCGACGCCTTCTGCCGGCAGGCCAGGATCCGCGCCGAGGAGCTCTTCGGGCGGCTGTGGACCAACACCGACGAACTCGACCGCAAGGTGGTCTCCGGGGTGCTCTCCGGGGCGTACGAGTGGCTCGAGCACGGGGTGATCGACCCCAGCGGCGACGGCCCCTGGATCGCCGACGCCACCCCCGGCCCGACCGCCCAGCGGAACGTCCACCGCCCCATCCACTGAGGGGTCGCCGACGAGCCGCCGGAGACCGTGCCGAGAAGCCCCTGGGGTCCCAGCTCACCGGATCCCGGGGCTTGTCACCGAGCCGTCCTCCCTTGCCCCCACAATGGGGGGATGACGGATTCCCTGGCTGACCCGCATCTGCGCTTTCCGGCGGCCACCGCCGCGGCGAGCGTGCGCGACATCGTGATCCTGGGCTCCACCGGTTCGATCGGCACCCAGGCCATCGACGTGGTGCTGCGCAACCCCGACCGCTTCCGCGTGACCGCCCTGTCCGCCGCCGGGGGACGGGCCGGGCTCCTCGCCGAGCAGGCCCACCGGCTGCGGGTGGAGAGGGTCGCGGTCGCCCGGTCCGAGGCGGTGGCCGAGGTGCGCCAGGCGCTGAGCGCGCGCTACGGCGCCGGTGAGCCGCTCCCCGAGATCCTGGCGGGGCCCGACGCGGCCACCGAGCTCGCCCGCTCCCAGTGCCACACCGTGCTCAACGGCATCACCGGCTCCATCGGCCTGGCGCCCACCCTGGCCGCCCTGGAGGCGGGCCGGGTGCTGGCGCTGGCCAACAAGGAATCGCTCATCGTCGGCGGCCCCCTGGTCAAGGCCGTGGCCAAGCCCGGGCAGATCGTCCCCGTCGACTCCGAGCACTCCGCGCTCTTCCAGGCGCTGCTCGGCGGCGCCCGCGAGGAGGTCCGCAAGCTGGTCGTCACCGCCTCCGGCGGCCCGTTCCGCGGCCGGACGAAGCGGGAGCTGGCCTCGGTCACCCCCGAGCAGGCGCTGGCCCACCCCACCTGGGACATGGGCCCGGTGATCACGATCAACTCCGCGACCCTCGTCAACAAGGGCCTGGAGGTCATCGAGGCTCATCTGCTCTACGACATTCCCTTCGAGCGGATTGAGGTGGTGGTCCACCCTCAGTCGTATATCCACTCGATGGTTGAATTCACCGATGGCTCGACGCTCGCCCAGGCGAGCCCGCCCGATATGCGGATGCCCATCGCCCTCGGCCTCGGCTGGCCCGAGCGGGTGCCGGACGCCGCGCCCGGCTGCGACTGGACCAAGGCCCACACCTGGGAGTTCTTCCCCCTGGACACCGAGGCGTTCCCCTCCATCGGCCTCGCCCGCCACGTTGGGGGCCTCGGCGGCACCGCCCCGGCCGTCTTCAACGCGGCGAACGAGGAGTGCGTGGACGCCTTCCTTGACGGAAAGCTGCCGTTCAACGGAATCGTCGATACGGTCGCCGAGGTGGTGGCCGAGCACGGCACCCCCGCAACGGGAACCCGGCTCACCGTCGCGGACGTCCTCGAGGCCGAGACATGGGCCCGCGCCCGCGCAACGGAACTGGCCGCCAGAGCGGCGAAGGCGACCCCGGAGGCTCGCGCATGACGACACTGATGACGGTCCTCGGCATAGTGGTGTTCGCCGTCGGCCTGCTGATCTCCATTGCCTGGCATGAACTCGGCCATCTCTCCACGGCCAAGCTCTTCGGCATCCGGGTGCCCCAGTACATGGTCGGCTTCGGGCCGACCATCTTCTCCCGTAAGAAGGGCGACACCGAGTACGGCATCAAGGCGGTCCCGCTCGGCGGCTACATCCGCATGATCGGGATGTTCCCGCCGGGCGACGACGGCAAGCTCGCCGCGCGCTCCACCTCACCCTGGCGCGGCATGATCGAGGACGCCCGGTCGGCCGCCTTCGAGGAGCTCCAGCCCGGCGACGACAAGCGCCTCTTCTACACGCGCAAGCCGTGGAAGCGCGTGATCGTCATGTTCGCCGGGCCCTTCATGAACCTGGTCCTCGCGGTGGCGATCTTCCTCGGGGTGATGATGAGCTTCGGCGTCAACACCCAGACCACCAACGTGGGCACGGTCTCCCAGTGCGTGGTGCCGGCCTCGGCCTCCACCGACAAGTGCCCCAAGGGCGCCAAGGACTCCCCGGCCAAGGCCGCCGGTCTGCAGCCACGGGACAAGATCGTCGCCTTCAACGGGCACCGCACCCCGGACTGGGGCGCGCTCCAGCAGGACATCCGCGAGACCACCGGCCCCGCCACGATCACCGTCGAGCGGGACGGTGTCCGCAAGACCCTGCACGCCAACCTCATAGAGAACCAGGTCGCCAAGTCCGACGGGAACGGCGGCTATGTCGAGGGCGAGTTCGTCACCGCCGGCTTCCTCGGCTTCACCCCGGCCAACGGCGTGGTCCAGCAGTCCTTCGGGCAGTCCGTGGACCGCATGGGCAACATGGTCGAGGACGGCATCGACTCCATGATCGCCCTGCCCTCCAAGATCCCGGACCTGTGGAACGCGGCCTTCGGGGACGGCGAGCGCAAGGCGGACTCCCCGATGGGCGTCGTGGGCGCGGCCCGGGTCGGCGGCGAGGTCGCCAACCTCGACATCCCGCCCTCCCAGCGGATCGCGACCATGCTCTTCCTGGTCGCCGGGTTCAACCTCTCGCTGTTCCTGTTCAACATGCTGCCGCTGCTGCCGCTGGACGGCGGCCACATCGCGGGCGCGGTGTGGGAGTCCATCCGGCGCCACGCCGCCCGCCTGGTCCGGCGGCCCGACCCCGGGCCGTTCGACGTGGCGAAGATGATGCCGGTCGCCTATGTGATCGCCGGAGTTTTCATCTGCTTCACGCTGCTCGTCCTGGTGGCGGACGTCGTGAACCCCGTGAAAATCTCCTGATGACGCGGGATGTCCTGAAGTTCACCTTTGGGTGGACTTCAGGAGCGCGGTGTGCTGAGCCCATGGCCGGTGCCGTAATCTCGGAGACCGGAGTCCGCTGATCTCCGGCCACGCACACACCTTGGGGTTACGAACCAGATGACTGCGATTTCGCTAGGAATGCCGTCCGTACCGGCCAAGCTCGCCGAGCGCAGGGTCAGCCGGAAGATCCAGGTCGGGTCGGTGGCCGTGGGTGGTGACGCGCCGATCTCGGTGCAGTCGATGACGACGACGGTGACGGCGGACATCGGTGCGACGTTGCAGCAGATCGCGGAGCTGACGGCGTCGGGGTGCCA